>DASYFD010000335.1:0-4476 GCA_036498625.1 Xanthobacteraceae bacterium
GCCGGCGCACGCGTGATCAAGGCTAAGGATTTCTTCATCGGGCCGCTGATGACGGTGCTCGAGCCGGACGAGATCATCGTGGAGATTCGCTTTCCGGCCTGGCCTGCACCGCGACGCTGGGGATTCCAGGAATTCGCCCGGCGGCGCGGCGACTTCGCCATGGCGGCTGCCGCGGTCTGGTACGACCAGGATGACGGCGGCAAGGCGCGCAATGCCCATGTGGGCGTGATCGGGGTCGGCGATCGCCCGCTGCGGCTCTCCCAGGTGGAGGCGGTGCTCAACGGCCGCGTGATCGATGATGCGGCGATTGCGCAAGCCGAGGCCGCGGCCAGTGCGGCCGTCGATCCGCAAACCGATATCCATGCCAGCGCCGATTATCGGCGCGCCCTCACCGGCACCATGGTGGAGCGCGCGCTCCTGAGCGCCGGCAAGCTCGTTCCCAGTCAGGATTGAGGTCTCGCCATGCGGACGCGGTTCAAGGTCAACGGACAGGACGTCGATGTGGAGGTCGAGCCGCGGCTGACGCTCGCGGACTGCCTGCGTCATCATCTGCGCCTCACCGGAACCCATGTGGGTTGCGAGCACGGCGTCTGCGGCGCCTGCACCGTCATCGTGGACGGTGCCGCGGTACGCTCATGCCTGATGCTGGCGGTGCAGGCCGACGGCGCCGAGGTGGTGACGGTCGAGGGGCTTTCCCATGACGATCATCTGACGCCGCTGCAGGCCTGCTTCCGCAAGCATCACGCGCTGCAGTGCGGCTTCTGCACGCCCGGCATGATCACCACCGCGCACGCGCTCCTGAGCCAGGAGCCCGGTTGCGACGCGGATCGGGTGCGCGAGGTCCTGTCGGGCAATCTCTGCCGCTGCACCGGCTACATCTCCATTGTCGAGGCGGTGCTCGATGCCCGCTCCGCCTACGGGTACGAAGGCGCCAAGGATCCCGCAAAGGGTCACGTATGAGAACCGTCAACTCGTTCATCGGCAGCCCGATCGAACGGTTGGAGGATCTGCGTTTCCTGCGTGGCCGCGGCGAATATGTCGACGACCTGACCCGCCCCGGCATGCTGCATGCCGCCATCCTGCGCAGCGCGGTCGCCCATGGCCGCGTCCGATCGATCGATGCCGCACGCGCCCTGGCGATGCCCGGCGTGCACAGCGTCATCACCGCGGCCGATCTCGGCAGCCCGATCCCGCACGTTCCGATGCGGCTGCAACCGCTGCCGCAATTCGAGCCGTTCGCCCAACCGGTCATCGCCCATGCCAAGGTGCGCCATGTGGGCGAGGCGCTCGCGGTGGTGCTGGCGGAGAGCGCGGCGCTCGCCGAGGATGCTCTGGAGGCGATCGATATCGACATCGAGCCGCTGCCGGCGGTGGCGGACCGGCACGCCTCGGCGGAAAATCGTTCGCTCCTGTTCGAGGAAACCGGCAGCAACCTCGCGATCAAGTTCCACGCCGTTCTGGGCGACGCCGCCGCGGCCTGCCGCGATGCCGCCTATACCCGGCGCGAGCGCTTCCGGGTGCAGCGGCACATGGCGCTGCCGATGGAGACCCGCGGCCTGCTGGCGGAGTGGGATGCGGCGCGCGGGCGGCTCACCGTCCACGGCGCCGCCAAGGTGCTGTTCTTCAACCGCCGCACGCTGGCCAGGCAATTGGGTCTCGCCGAGGACTCAATCGATATGGTGGAGAACGACGTCGGCGGCGGCTTCGGGGCACGCGGCGAGTTCTATCCGGAGGATTTCCTCATTCCGTTCGCGGCCCGCCATGTGGGGCGGCCGGTGAAATGGATCGAGGACCGGCGCGAGCAGCTCATGGCCGTCAATCATGCGCGCGAGCAGGAATGCGACATCGAGATTGCCTGCGCGCGCGATGGCGCCATCCTGGCGCTGCGCGGCCATGCCTATTCGGACGTCGGCGCCTATATGCGCACCAATGGCGCCATCAGCGCCCGCAATGTCGCGCAATTCATGTCCGGGCCCTATCGCATCCCCAACATCGATATCGATGTGGCGTTGCAATTGACCAACAAGACGCCGGTCGGAACCTATCGGGGTCCCGGTCGCTTCGAGACCGATTTCTTTCGCGAGCGGCTCATCGACATGGCGGCGGCGGATCTCGGCATCGACCGGGTGGAGCTGCGCCGGCGCAATCTCGTGTCCAAGACCGAGATGCCTTACAGCATCGCCACCATCACCCCCTATGAAAGCAAGGACGCGTTCGACTCTGGCGACTATCAGGTCACCCTCGACCGCTGCCTGGCCGAGATCGGCTGGAGCGGGAAGGCCAAGCTGCAAGGCCAGCTGATCGAAGGGCGCTATCATGGGCTCGGCCTCGGCTGCTTCATCGAGGGCGGCGCTGCCGGCCCGAAGGAAAGCGCGCGGCTGGTGCTGGAGACCGACGGCGCGTTCACGGTCTATGTGGGCTCGTCCGCGGTCGGGCAGGGGCTCGAGACCGTGTTCGCGCAGATTGCCGCCGATGCGCTCGAGATTCCCATGGAGCGCATCCGCGGCGTCTTCCACGGCTCCACGTCCTGCGTGAGCGACGGCTACGGCGCCTATCATTCGCGCTCGGTGGTGATGGGCGGCTCCGCCATCCTGGCGGCCGCAGCCGGCTTGCGCGAGGCGATCCGCGAGCGCGCCGCGCAGCGCCTGGGATGCGAGGCAGGCGAGATCGCGCTCCTCGACGGCAAGGCGCAGGGCCCGGCGGGCCGCGCGCTTGCGCTCGCGGGCCTCGCGGACGCCGCCATCTCGTTCGAGGGCAGCTTCCTCAACAAGAAGCACACCTATGCGTATGGGGCACATGCCGCCCACGTGGCCATCGATCTCAAGCTCGGACACGTGGCGATCATCGATTACGTGGCGGTCGAGGATTGCGGGCGCATCATCAATCCGCTGACCCTGCGCGGGCAGGTGATCGGTGCCCTGGTGCAGGGGCTGGGCGGCGCTTTCCTGGAGGACCTGGTCTATGACCAGCACGGCCAGTTCCTGACCGGGTCGCTCGCCGACTACCTGGTGCCGACCGCCAGCGATTTTCCCAACCTGCGCGCCGTGGTGCTGGAATCGCATCCTTCGCCGATCAATCCGCTCGGCGCCAAGGGCGCCGGCGAGGGCGGCATCATCCCGGTCGGCGGCGTGATCGCCAACGCGGTCGCCAATGCGCTCGCGTCGCTGGGGGTCCAGCCGCGCGAGCTGCCTTTGAGTCCGTCGCGCATCTGGCACTTGGCGCGGGATGCGCGGCAAGGCAGCGGCGGGCGATGATGTCTGAGCATGCCCGCCTCCCCGCGGCACCCCCGTAGGGGCGGCCCTTGTGGCCGCCCGCCGCCCCGCCCAGGGCGCCCACAAGGGGCGCCCCTACACATCATGATTGGTGGCGCGGAACTCCAGGCCGCGCTCGTTGCGCCGGGCGCGTCCGAGGCCTAGATTTCACCTCAACCCATCCCCCAAGGAGCCCGCCCATGAGCGTTGCGCGCCATCCTCGTCCGCCGGAGCTCGTGGGCGTGCCGATCGAAGACATCATGCAGAAATTCGTCGGCCGCTTCCGCGAGAAGAAGCCCGACTGGGCCGCATTCGAGGATGCCAAGATCGAGGGCTACAAGCGTGCCCAGCATCGCTTCATCGGCGCCGGCGGCTCCGGCAAGCACGGCGATACCTCGGTCATTCCGGCCAAGAACTTCACGCTCTCGATCATGTATGTGGAGCCCGGGCAGGGCAATGCGGCGCATACCCATGAGGTCGAGGAAGTGTTCTTCGTGCTGCAGGGCTTTCTCGACGTCTTCGTCGAGGACGAAAGCGGCAAGCGCCTGACCACGCGGCTCGGCCCCTGGGAATGCATCTCCTGTCCGGCTGGCGTCATCCACGGCTATCAGAACGACAGCCTCGGACCGGTCTATTTCCAGGTGATGCTCGGGCGCGGCAAGCCGGAAGCCATGGGGTATGCGGACGACGAGCTCTATAAGAACAGAGACGCGCATCTCAAGGCGGTGTAACCTCAAATCGCCGGGCTCACACGCAATCAGGTTGACGCAATCCGCCTGGCTGCAATCAAGCAAGTGGCTTTCGCATGCGCGGCATCTTGGCGGCTTTCGCGGCCCTCCTCTTCATCGCATCGCCTGCGTCCGCGCAGGACGCCAGCGCGCCTTGGCCGCAGCGGCAGGTCACCATCGTGGTGCCGTTCGCGGCCGGCGGCTCCGCCGATCTGATCGGCCGCATCCTGCAGCAGCAGCTGCAGGCCAAGACCGGCGTCCCGATCGTGGTCGAGAACAAGTCCGGCGCCGGCGGCAGCATTGGGGCGGGCTTCGTGGCCAAGGCACCGGCCGATGGCTACACCCTCCTCATCGGCACCGTGAGCACCAATGCCATCAACGCCTTTCTCTACAGCCGGTTGAATTTCGACGTCGGCCGCGATCTGCAGGCGATCTCGCTCCTGGTGCGGTTTCCCAATCTCCTGTTCGTGAACCCGAAAGTTCCGGCCAGGAACGTG
>DASYFD010000336.1:0-13461 GCA_036498625.1 Xanthobacteraceae bacterium
AGTCCAAGGCGCTTGATGCCGATGGCCGCGATCAAGACTCTGGGTCTTTCCGATTGCCCGGCGGCGAGCCGGTGCACGACAGGGGGTGTAAGAGGCCGAAGCTTGTGGCGCCGGTCTGTGTCGCTTTCGTGGCCGCTGCCGCGCCGATCCTGAACGATCGGGATGAAACCCGCCCCATAGCCGATACCCCGCCCCAAGGCCCCTCGAGGATTCGCATGGTGTCGCACATTTGAGCAAAAAAATGGAGTTTTTGCCCTTCCCGCAGGTGTCCCGAGCCCGCGGGTTTCCGCCGCCGTTTTCAGCCCGGCTTGGCCTCGACCCGATAGCTGGCTTCCGTCTTGCTGGCGATGTCGTCGAGCGTGACGCCCGGCGCGACCTCCAGAAGCGTCATGCCGCCGCCGCCATGGCGGTCGATGTTGAAGACCCCGAGATCGGTGATCACCAGATCCACCACATGGGCGCCGGTGAGCGGCAGGTTGCAGCGGTGCAGCAGCTTGGGCTCGTTCTTGGCCGAGTGCTCCATGACCACGACGACCCGCTTGACCCCGGCCACCAGGTCCATGGCGCCGCCCATCCCCTTCACCATCTTTCCCGGGATCATCCAATTGGCGAGATCGCCGTTCTCGGCCACCTGCATGGCGCCCAGGATGGCGAGATCGATGTGGCCGCCGCGGATCATCCCGAACGAGTCGGCGCTGGAGAAGTAGCTCGTGGTCGGCAGCTCGGTGACGGTCTGCTTGCCGGCATTGATGAGGTCGGGATCCTCCTCGCCTTCGAACGGGAAGGGACCGGTTCCCAGCATCCCGTTCTCGCTCTGCAGCTGCACGCTCATGCCGGGGGGAATGTAGTTCGACACCAGCGTCGGGATGCCGATGCCGAGATTGACGTAAAAGCCGTCGCGCAGCTCTTGCGCCGCGCGCTCGGCCATCTGGTCGCGGGTCCAGGCCATGCTGCTTCTCCTCAGGCGCGCTTGCGCACGGTGCGCTGCTCGATGCGCTTCTGCGCATTGGGCAGGTGGACGATGCGCTGCACGAAAATGCCGGGCGTGACGATATGGTCTGGATCGAAGGTGCCGGGCTCGACCAGGTGCTCGACCTCGGCGACCGTGACCTTGCCGGCGCTCGCCATCATCGGATTGAAATTGCGGGCGGTCTTGCGATAGACCAGATTGCCTTCGGTGTCGCCCTTCCAGGCGTGCACGATCGACAGATCGGCGACCAGGCCGCGCTCCATCACGTATTTTTCGCCGTTGAACTCGCGCTCGTCCTTGCCTTCCGCGATCACGGTGCCGACGCCGGTCTTGGTATAGAAGGCCGGAATGCCGGCGCCGCCGGCGCGGATGCGCTCGGCCAGGGTCCCCTGCGGATTGAACTCGATCTCCAGCTCGCCGCCGAGAAATTGCTGGGCGAAGGTCTTGTTCTCACCCACATAGGACGAGATCATTTTCCTGATCTGCTTGGTGTCGAGCAGCACGCCGAGCCCGAGCCCGTCGACGCCTGCGTTGTTGGACACCACGGTCAGGTTCTTGACGCCGGAATCGCGGATCGCGAGAATCAGTGCTTCGGGAATGCCGCACAGCCCGAAGCCCCCGGCCATGATCAGCATGCCGTCCTTCAGCAGACCCGCGAGCGCCGTCTTGGCGTCCGGATAGACTTTGTTCACGCGCTCTTCTCCCCCTGCTCAAGTCCGGCCCGCCACAATGGCATACTTTGGTTGATCCGGCGAGTTTCCCATGCCGGCGGGCAGCGGGCGGCGCCCAGAAAATATGCAAATCGTGCTGCCCGCCCCGTCCCGATCGCGCAGATGGTGACCCTGCACAAATCGTGCCTCCAAGGCTGTCCCCCGCCTTGAATGGGAGGAAGAGACGGCGCCCTGTCAGGCCGATCCGACGCTCATCGGGCCGAGGCGGTGCGCCGGCGGGCGGGAGCCGCGGCGATCTCGGCAATCATCTTCTTGACGATGGCTTTGCCGAACGCGTTGAAGTCCTCCGCCACCATCACGAACGCGCCGGGACCGCCGATGACATTGTCGCGGTAATATTTCTCGAGGCCGCCCGGCGGATTGGTGTGCTCGGCATTGAACAAGAGCTGGCTGTCGCTCAGGATCACCAGCCCGTTGATGATGATCCCCTTGGCAACGACCTCGTCGCGGGCCGCCCCGACGTCGCGGCCCGCATTGTTGGTGCCGTCGCCGGAAACGTCGATAATGTGGCGCGGCGCCTGGAACGGCGAGCGTTCGATCTGGGCTGCGGCGAACTCCATGCCGCCGCTGATCGAGGTGCGGTCGGCGAACGAGCGCGGGGCTTCGACGATCTGGTCGCCAAAGCGCCGGGCGGTAGCCGCGCCGTCGATGACCGCCCAGTCGATCACCAGCTTCTGCGCCCCGAAGCCCGACCATTCCACGAAGTTGAGGGCGATCTTCTGATGCGGACCGGATTTGATGGCTTCCAGCACGCCGCGGTTGGAGACGGCGGCCGCGTAACCGTCCCGCTGCAGCATGAATTTCGCTTGGTCGATGCTGCGCGATACATCGACCGCGAGCACCAGCAGCAGATCGACGTCTTCGGCGGCGCGTGCCGACGAAAGCTGCGACGGGACAAGCGCGGCGAGAGCCAACAGGCAGCGGACGAACCGCATCATGGCTGCACTTTCGATCATATCGCCGCCCGTTGCGATCGGGCAGGGGGCAGATATCGCCCCAAACTAGAGCATTTTCAGGACCAATGGAATCCGGTTTTCCGTCCGGCAATGCGACAATGCAATGTAGCCATGCGCTCCAGCATTTCGCTGCGACCGGTCAGCATCGAGGCGAGGAGGAGGGCAAGGAGCCCGCCGCTAGCGTCCTGCTTCCGCCATCACGCGGGCCGGCGGGAAAGCCACCTCGATCAGCGTGCCGGCATTGGGGGCGCTCGTGATGCTGAAGGTCGCACGATTGGCCTCGGCCAGCGCCTTGGTGAGCGGCAGGCCGAGGCCGGTGCCGGCCGGGCCGGCGCCGCCGGGGCCTGAGCGGACCGTGGCGGCGACCTGCCGGAACGGCTCGAGCGCCAGCGCGATCTCCCTTTCGCTCATGCCGGCGCCGCTGTCGCGCACCCGCAGGACCACCTCGCCCAGGTCGGTGAGCGTCGTCGACACGATCACCTGGCCGCCGGCACCGGTGAACTTGGTCGAGTTGGAGATCAGGTTGAGCACGATCTGCCGGACCGACCGCGCGTCGGCGATCACCGGCGGCAGCTTCTCCGACAGCGAGGTGCGGATGATGATGCGCTCGCGATTGGCATGCGGCGCCAACAGCGCGACGCATTGCTGGGTGAGCGGATTGAGCGCCACGCTGGCGAAGTCGAGCTCGAGCCTGCCGGCCTCGATCTTGGACAGATCGAGCAGATCGTTGACCAGCGCCAGCAAATGCGCTCCGGAGCTCTGGATGTCGAGAAGATATTGCCGGTAGCGCTCGTTGCCGACCGGGCCGAACTTCTCCTGCGCCATGATCTCGGAAAAACCGATGATGGCGTTGAGCGGGGTTCGAATCTCGTGGCTGATCTTCGCCAGGAAATCGGACTTGGCCGCAGCAGTCTTTTCCGCCTGGCGCTTGGCCGCGGCGAGCTCGGCCTGCGCGCGCGCGAGCTCCAAACGCGGGTCGGGCGTGCTGACGGCGCGAGCGACCTCGTATGGGGTTTGCTCCGGCGGCGATCCAGGTGGCGATACCGGCGGAAATTCCTGCGCCGGCGCCAGATTGGAATGCAGGTCGGGGTCCGGCAATGAGGGCGCAGCGGTCGTGGCCGTCAAGCGCTCGTGCAGCTTGCGGGTGAGCTCGTGAAAGGCACTGCGTTCGACCGGGCTCAGGGCCGGAGCGATCGGCTGGCTGGTCGGACGCAGCGGCACGACGTTCTCGGCGACCGCCATTGCGGCGGCAGCCCCGGCCGGAGGGGGGCCGGGCCAGGCCAGGCGGCCGGCATCGCGGCAAATCCCGAAACCACGGTAGCCGCGAAAGCTGCGCTCACGATCGAACACCGGAAGCCCTGAAAGCTCGACCATGAGAGGCGCGCGGCCATCACCCGCCGGCCAGGCGATGCAGAGCCCGCTCCAGGTGTCGCGGCTCGCCACAGCGAGCGCGATCTGGCCCTCGGGATCCAGCGCAAGCTCGGCCGCGAGCTCCGGCCAGGGGCGGCCGAGCGACGCCGCGGTCGCGGGCCCCATCAAGGCGACGAATGCGTCGGAGCCGACCGTGAACCGGAGCTCGGCGTCCATCTGCCAGACGAAGCGCAGCGGCGCCCGCCGCCCGGTTGCAGCCGCCATCCCGCGATCGGTCGGCGATGGCTCGTGTGACGCGGATGGCCCCGGTGGTCGCGGCGTGTTGAAAATGGCGAGCAGGACCGTCGCCGCCTCGGCTTCGACCCGCTCGATCGTGAGTAGGCCGGCCTCGCTTTCCCGGGTGCCCGGGCCCGGCTGGCGCGTGTCCGCGTGCGGCTCGGCGCCGAGCGCGTCAGCGCCAAGCGCGTCAGCGCCAAGCGCGGCCAACGAGGTTGCGCCACCAAGCCGCAGCTGGGCGGCCGGGGAGGCGTGGATGAGTTCACCCTCTGATGAAAAGGCGGCGACCGGCTGGCTGCATTGCGCGAGCAGGCGGCGCAGCCGCTCGGGCAGGGGCAGGTCGTCGCCTGCGCGCTCGGTAGCCGTCACCAGGATGGCGCGGGTATGATCGGCCAGGGTGATGCACGAGCAGGCGCATGTGAGCACGCCGCCGACGCCGGCACCAAGCCCGCGCAGCCGCTCGAATTGCGTGGCGCCGTCGGGCCGCAAGGTTGCGGCGAGCCGCGCGACCTGAATGGCGGCGGGTCCGCTGGATCCGGAACCGCCGGCGCTGATCGCCGCCGCCGGCGGCGCATCGAAAATCGCCGCGCCGACCGGATTTGCCCAAAGCAGCCGGGTGGCGTCGATCGACCACAGCCATGCCGGCAATGCGCTCATCGCCGTCGCGGCAAGACGTGGATGGCTCAGCCAAACCAGATTGCCAGCGGGCTCGCTCATCAGGATCGCACTGTCATCCCTGGATTCTCGATCTGGATTCCTACTAATCCGACGCTGCGGCCTGCGTCCACGGCGCCAACCCCGTTCGGGGCGGAAAACACTGGAAAACTCCCGTCCGCGGCCAGACGCCGTACCTGCAAAGTGATCGAGGAAGGACTGCACCGTGGTTCCAGGCCCGATTTGAGGGTGATAGCCTCTCGCATTGGTCTGTCGGCGCCGGCGGCTGAACAAGCGAAACAAGAATCGAACGATTGCACAGACAGGAGAGCACCATGGCGACCAATCGAGCCGAACCGTTTCAAATTCCGCCTGAGATGCGCGCGCTTGCGGAGAAGAGCGTCGAGCAGGCAAAGCAAGCCATCGATGGCTTCATTTCGGCGGCCCATCGCACCGTCAGCGTGCTCGAGGGGCAGGCCGAAACCGCACGCAAGGGCGCCAAGGATGTGGGCGGCAAGGCGATGGAGTTCGCCGAGCGGAACATCACCAGCTCGTTCGACTTTGCGCAGAAGCTCGTGCGCGCCAAGGATGTTCAGGAAATGCTCGAGCTGCAGGCATCCTTCATCAAGAGCCAAATGCAGGTGCTGGCGGAGCAGGCCAAGGAGCTCGGCCAGAGCACCGGGAAGATGGCCGCCGATCCGTTGAAATCCCAGAATTAGGGGGTCAGGACCCGATCTCGCCCGGAAACTGCCGGCCGCCCCGGCTCAAGTGCGAATTACGGCATTGGTTTGTGCATTGCAATAATTTATGTTGCGTCGCACTAATAATTGTGCCATATTTCTGGTCATCAAGCGGCGAGGGCGCCTCTCAGGGTCGGGAAGCGCGGCCGCCGAGCCATTGTCAAAATCGGGCACGGATCGGCTTCGGGTGGCGGATCCGAGGGATGCCGTTTCGCCGCCCCGACCGCAAGGATGAAGGCCAATGGAAGACGCCACGACAACCAAGACGATTTCATCGAGCAAGCCCATGAGCGGGTTCAGCGGATCTGCGTTCGAGTTCCCGAAATTCGGCATGCCGAACTTCGAGATGCCGAAGATGGAGGTCCCGGCTGCCTTCCGCGAGTTTGCCGAAAAGGGCGTTTCGCAGGCGAAGGAGCACTACGAGAAGATGAAGACCGCCGCCGAGGAGGCCACCGGCCTGATGGAGGGCACCTACGCGACCGCCAGCAAGGGCGCCACCGAATATGGCTCCAAGGTGATCGAGGCGGCGCGGATCAACACCAATGCGGCCTTCGACTTCGCTAGCGAGCTGATGGGCGCGAAGTCGTTCTCCGAGTTCGTCGAGCTTTCGACCTCCCATAGCCGCAAGCAGTTCGAGACGCTCACCGCCCAGAGCAAGGAGCTCGCGGCGCTGGCCCAGAAGGTGGCGACCGAGACGGTCGAGCCGGTCAAGGAAAGCGTCACCAAGGCGTTCAAGAAGGTCGCCTGAGCTTTAAGGCGTCGATCCGGCTGATCCAAGCCGCCGGCGCCGCTGATCGCTCACCGATTTTTTGCACGTAACGTTTTGAACAAAGCCCGGGCTCGCTTGCCCGGGCTTTGTCATGCGGGACACTTCATTGGGGCGGGTGGACGCGGTCTGGACCCTCGCGATGAACGCGGCGCCCCGACCGAACGACCCAAATCCAGGCGGCGCGCCCTTGCCAAAGCAGGAGCTTTCCCCCTAGGTTCCGGCCGCTCGCCGAGCGCGTTTCGAAAGCCCGTGCAGCTGTAGCTCAGTTGGTTAGAGCGCCTGACTGTGGATCAGGAGGTCGGTGGTTCGAATCCCCCCAGCTGTACCACCTAATATATTGAATATATTATAGATATCCCTGTCCTGATGCGCCCCGACTTTTCTTTCTCTGGAAGCATCAGGGAAACCCGATTTTCTAGCGCCTGGGCCGGCAAAATCGACCCTGAGCCCGTGCGTGGGTGCGGCAAACGGCATCCTGGAGGGGGCGGCGGACCGCGAACCGGTCAGACCCGCGACGCGTTCTTGCGACCACAAGATCGGCGCGGCGAGCGGCTTTCTGAGGAAGCCGTCGCGCGATCTCCCGCTCGCCTGATCCGGCCTCGGCTGGTTGCCTCGTCCGCGGCCGGGCCCTTCATGATTGGATAATATTTTGTCACTACCTCTGTCGGGCGGGTAACCGGTTTGTAGGTTCCAAACTCATCCGGGGGACGGTGGCAAATGCGGATCGCGCGTGACGGTGCCGAGGATTTCACCTGCGCCCATTGTGGGGCGGTCTATGAGATGTCGGAAAGTCCCGCGCACGATACCGGGTCCGCGGCATGCGAAGTCTGCAGCATGATTATGAGGAAGTGGGTCGATTCGGCCATTCCACTGTTTCGGGTGAAGAAGAGCAGTGAAAACGCAAGGCGTCGCAATCTTTTCCTCGGCACAAGCCCGCGGCGGACGGCCTCCGGGTAGCTTTGGGAGCGTGGCGTCGCTTTCGCCGCGCCGGTCCCGCTCTTTGTCGCGCGCGCCAGAGCGCTATGCGCCGCCGGGCAGGCGCCGACCTTCGGACACCATGGCGGCCAACTGAGGCAGCCTAGCGCCTCGTGCGCTCGGGCAGGATCGGTGCCTGCGAGCGCGCAAAACAGTTGTCCTGCACCGACCAGGTGCCATCCCGCGATCTGACGAAACCATATTCTCTGGCGGCGACGGCAGGATTGCCGAAAATCTCGGGATGCACCGCTGGATTGACGCCGCTCAGGCTGCACGGCACCACGGACCCGCCGCGCTCGCCGCGCGTGTCGATGTCATCCTTTGCGACCGCAGCAGCGGCACCGAGAGCGCCGAAAGCGGTGGCGGTTGCAAGCCTGATGAAAATTCCTTTCCCAATCATGGCGGTCTCCGCTCTCTATTGCCCACCGTTGTTTGCATCTTGGGATGCCATCCCGGCTGAATTAGGACACCAGCCTCGGAAAAGGGGGCAGCCCTTTTTACAAGTTCTGGGGGCCATTTCGTCCCACGACGGCCGATGGCGAGCCGGATCTTCAGCCTCCGCGCACTTTGGCCACAAGCCGCTACGATCGGATCACGACTCGGTCGAGAACCTGCGCAAGGCGCTCGATGTCGACCGGCTTGTCCAGCCACGCGAGCTTACCGGGCTCGAACGACGACATGACATTGCTGCGGCTGTCGGGGTTCGCCGACAGGACGATGATCGGCGTGCTGCCATTATGCGGCTGCCTCGACAGTTCTCGGATCAGGGCGATGTTGTCGCCCGCCGGCAGCTCGAGGTCGATCACGATGGCGCCATAGGCGGTGGTTGCCGCGCGTGCGATCGCGTCGGCTCGAATGTGAGCAAAATCGGTGACGAATGCGAAGTGCAACCCCTTGCGCAGCGCCACCGTCTTGTTGGGGTCGTCCGCGCACAGCAAAATGCGCGGGGCGCCCGGCGTGCCGACAGGATCGATGGCCCGGGCGGTCACTTGATCCCGGCTGGGCAGGTCCAGGTGGAAGACGGTGCCGCCGCCGGGCGCATCCTCGAAGCCGATCGTGCCGCCGTGGCGGGTCATGATCTGCTTGGCGATGCTCAACCCGAGACCCGTGCCCCCCTTGCGACCCGCGTTGGTGGCGTCGGCCTGCGCGAATTTTTCGAAAATGTGCGGCTTGAAGTCGGCCGGGATTCCGCGGCCATGGTCGCGTACCGAGATGCGAACGGCCCCGCCGCGCTGGCGGATCGCGACCGACACTTCGCTGTCGCGCGGAGAGAACTTCGTTGCGTTTGACAGCAGATTGGTCACGACCTGGGAGAGCCGGTCAGGGTCGGCGTGTACCTCGCAAACCGTGGAGGTCGGGTCGAGCCTCACCTGCACCCCGCAGCCATCGGCAAAGCCGCGATTGGCCTCGACCGCGCGTTGCGCCAGCATTCGCGCTGAAACCGGTATGAAATTGAAGGTGATCTGCTGCGCCTCGATCTTCTCGACATCGAGAATGTCGTTGACCAGCCTGACCAGCCGTTGGCTGCTTGATTGGGCGATGGTGAGCAAACGCGCGGCCGAATCCGGCAGCCTTCCGCCGACCCCCCCGGCCAGCAGGCCGAGCGAGCCGGAGAGCGAGGTCAGTGGCGTGCGCAGCTCGTGGCTCACGTTGGAGACGAACTCGTCTTTCAGGCGCTCCAGGCGCCGGCGCTCGACGGCGTGATGAAACATTTCCTCCGCGCGCTTTTCCTCGGCGGCCGCAGTTACCGCAAGCTGCGCAGCCGAATTGTCGGCGCCGATCAAGAGATAACCGATGACCACATCGAGATCGTCGCGCAACGCGGTGATCGACACCTGGGCCGGGAAGCGGCTGCTATCCTTTCGAATATAGGTGAGCTCATATCTGTCCTCGATCCCGCGGGAAGCCTTGAAGACAAGGGCCCCGAACCCGGGGGCGATCGTGGTCGCAAACTCGGCGCTCAATCCTTCGGCGCGCGCGATCGCTTCTTGCGGATCGTGGATGTCGCTCGGCGTCATCTTGTCAACGACATCGCCGGCCGCGTAGCCCAGCAGCCGCTCCGCACCGATATTGAACAGCTGGATGATGCCATCGGCGTCGGTGGCGATGATCGCGAAATTGGCGCTGTTGAGAATGGCGTTCTGCAGTATCTCGATCTTGAGCACCGCATGAGGCGTGTTCCCGCCGACATCCATTGGGCGAGGTTTGTCGGCAGCGGCTGCAGACCGGCTCAAAATGTAGGACACGAAGCCCTTTCTAAGTGATTGTACTCGATGAATGGCTCCTCGCTCGTAATCGTTGGACGAATCTCCATAACGTTTCGGATTTAAAGTGTGCTTAAGTGCACACAACTTGCAAAGAACGTCGTCGATGCGCGCCGACGATTGCCGTGCGCTGAATCGGGAAATGCGATGGGCGGGCCAAGGTGAAGGCACTGTCGCCAAAACCCACCTGTCGTCGATGATGAACAAGGCGCCGTCCTTCGCCGGAAGCGGCTGTAATCTCCGGCACGGCAGCCTCCGGCCTTCCGGCCGCGCAGAAGTCCCACCCGGTCGCCCGGCGCGCCGAAGCCGCGATCCCGTCGGACGGATCGCGGCGTATGGGACCTCGCCAGCAGGCAGGGTGGGCAAGGCCTGCCTTGAGCGGACGCGCAGCGTTGCTTCCTAAGTCGCGCCTTCTGCCACGGCGACCTTCACTTTGGCGGAACAAGATCGAATTTCATCAATGAAAACAGCAGCCGCAGGAATTCATGACGCCCGGGCAGCCCTCTTCGCCGATTCCGCAATCGAGCCTTGCAACCCGGGCCGCCGACCGGGCAGAATCGGGGTTGAGATCACGGTCGTGAAATGTGGCTCGCCCGGGATCGGGGCTTGCCGGTTCTGGTCCGCGGCACCATTCCAGCCGCGCCATTTCGGACTATATTCCCGGCTCGGGCAGCCCTCTTCGTGCTGCCCGGCAAGCGATGGAGTCCTGCAATGCCGCCCGCGAGCGATTGGAAGGTGCCGGTTGCCGTGCGGCCCAAGCCGCAGGATTACGCCTACGACCTCGACCAGGCGCTGGCGGCGGTGGTGGGGGTGCGCTCGGTCATTCCGGGCGATGCTTTCAGTGCCGAGACGCTGGGCACCGAGCGGGCCGGCAACGGCGTTCTCATCCGCAAAGACGGCCTGGTTCTCACCATCGGCTATCTGATCACCGAGGCCGAGACCATCTGGCTCACCTTGAGCGACGGCCGCGCGGTCCCGGGACACGTGCTCGGTTTCGACCAGGAAACCGGCTTCGGGCTGGTCCAGGCGCTGGCCAGGCTCGATCTGCCAGAGCTTCCGATCGGCCAATCGGCCGGTGTGGCGATCGGCGAGCAGGTGGTGGTGGGCGGCGCCGGCGGACGCAATCACTCGGTGGCGGCCCACATCGCGGCCCGGCAGGAGTTCGCCGGCTATTGGGAATATGTGCTCGACGAGGCGATCTTCACGGCGCCCGCCCATCCCAACTGGGGCGGTACCGCGGTCATCGGTCCCAAGGGCGATCTCATCGGCATCGGCTCGCTGCAATACGACCTGCCGCGCGAGAGCGGCAAGACCGAGCATCTCAACATGATCGTGCCGATCGATCTCCTGAAACCCATCTTCGACGATCTGCTCACGCTCGGCCAGCGCAACCGCCCGCCGCGACCCTGGCTCGGCCTTTATGCCACCGAGGTCGACAACCGCGTGGTCGTGGTCGGGCTCTCCAACCGCGGGCCCGCCAAGCGCTCCAACCTGCGCACCGGCGACGTGGTGCTCGCGGTCGGCGGCAAGGAGATCAACGATCTGGCCGGGCTGTTCCGCCGCATCTGGTCGCTCGGCGACGCCGGGGTCGAAGTGCCGATGACGATCTACCGCGAGGGGCAGGCGATGGAGCTGCGGGTGGCGTCGGCCGATCGCCGCCGATTCCTGAAGGCGCCGCGCCTGCATTGAGCTATAGTGCAACGAGAAACGGGGAGGAAAACCATGGCTGTCGAGCAACGCATCGCAAGAGTGAACTCGGGTGACGTATCGCTGTTCTATCGGGTCTTCGGCTCGCCCGGCAAAACCCCGCTGGTGATCCTGCACGGGTCCAACTATTACGATTCCTACGATTGGATCAACGTCGCCACCCAACTCGCGAGCGACCGCCAGGTGGTGACCCCGGAGCGGCGCGGCTGGGGCGAATCGACCTGGAGCCCGAGCAAGAACTACACGCGCGATGCCCTCACGGACGACCTGCGGGCCGTGATCGGCGAGATGAAGTGGACCGAGAAGCCGATCATCGCGGGGCATTCTGGCGCTGGCCCGACCGTCATCGCGTTCGCGGTCAACTACGCGAGCGAGCTCTCCAAGCTCGTCCTGGTCGACAGCCAGATGAACCGCGACGAGGACGCGGTGGCGGGCCCGACCGTGGGTAATCCGCCATTGGTGTTTCCGTCGATCGAGGCCGGGATGGCGCAATTCGCCAAGCTCAACAATCCGCCGCGGGTGGCGCACGACCGCGACCGCATGCTGCATGCGCTGATCAAGGTGGAGACCGGCTTCATGCTCAAGCGCGATCCCGACAACGGCAACAAAAAGCCGATCGGCGTCGCCGAGAAGCCGCCGAAGTTCCCGCTGCGCGAGATGTGGGCGGAGCTCGGCATGGTCAAGACCCCGACCCTGCTGATCCGGGGAACGCGTTCGGATCGCTTTCCCCCCGAGACGGTCGCCCGCTTCACCAAGGAATATCCGCATATTCCTCAGGAAACGGTCGATTCCCAGCACGACATCCCGGGCCAGGCGCCGGACGCCTTCGTGGCGCACATGCGCAAGTTCATCGCCTGAGGCCAGACGGCCTGAAGTTACGCCTGTAGGGGCGCCCCATAGCCCGTCGAAGACGGGCGTAAGCGCCCTGGTGGTGGGCGCCATCGTCGTCGCGGCGGGCGGCCACAAGGGCCGCCCCTACAGTCGCATTTTCAGGGAGGGAATTACGCCGCCGTATCGGCCGGCGTCCCGAGGTCGACCAGCACCTGGCCGTCCTTCACCTGCGTCTTGTAGGTCTTGAGGTTGATGAAGCAGGGCGGTTGCACCGCCTTGCCGCTCGGCACGTGGAACGCGCCGAAGTGGAAGCTGCATTCGATTGTGTCGCCCTCGAGCGTGCCGTCGGCCAGATCGGCGAGCCCATGGGTGCAGCGGGCCTCGGTGGCGTAGAAGACGCCCTCGATATTGTAGATCGCCACCAGCTCATCGCCGACCTCGCGGCTGATGACGCCATTGACCGGGACGTCGGCGGCGGCGCAGACGGGAACTGGATTTTCTGCCATGGTGGTCGAGGAGACGGTTTGCTGATTGCACGGGAACGATGGCTGTGCTTTAGCGACCTTCGCGAAAAGCGCAAGGGGCCGGCCGCAAGATCGCCCGGGAGAGCTGCGAAAGAAAATGTCAGTCCGCTCCTACATCATCGATGATCGCGAGAAGAAGACCTTCCTGTTGGACCGCGAGGTCCTGGTGTCGGAGGACATCCTGCGGCAGGAGATGGCGCAGATCTTCGCACGTTGCTGGATCTATGTGGGCCATGCCTCGGAGCTCCCGCAGCCGGGCGATTTCCGCTCCCGCAAGGTCGCTGGCCGCCCGGTGATCTTTTGCCGCGATCAGGCCGGCGCGTTCCACTGCCTGTTCAACACCTGCCGTCACCGCGGCGCCATCGTCTGCACCCAGCGCGAGGGCAATGCCCGCCGCTTCATGTGCATCTATCACGGCTGGACCTACGGCAACGACGGCGCGCTGCTGCGGGTGCCGGGGGACGACGCCTATGCGCCCGCCTTCGACCGGGCGGCGCACGGGCTGCGGCGGCCGGCCCGCTTCGAGGAGTATCGCGGCTTCTGGTTCATGTGCCTCGATGCCAAGGCGAGCCCGCTGCGCGACTATCTGGCGGGCGCCAGGGACTATATCGACCTGGTCATCGACCAGTCGCCGTCCGGGCAGATGCAGATCATCGCGGGCGTGCAGGAATACGACGTCGAGGCACATGAACC
>DASYFD010000337.1:0-9319 GCA_036498625.1 Xanthobacteraceae bacterium
ATCACCTGGACCAGATAGATCGCAAACACGTCGGTGCCGGTCGCGCCCACCGATTTCAGGGTCGCGATGACGGCGCGCTTGCGGTCGAGATGGGCTTTCACCGCATTGGCCACCCCCACGCCTCCGACCAGCAAGGCGGTCAGGCCCACCAGGGTCAGATATTGGGTAAATCGGTCCACGTCCTGGGCGAGAGAGGGTGAAGCATTGGTGCGGGTGCGGACGTCCCAGCCGGCGTCCGGGAACGCGGCTGCGGCGGCCGCCACCACGCTGCTTACGCTCGCGGCGGTCCCATCCTCTTCGGGCAGCCGCAGGCGGTAGTGCCAGCGCACCAGGCTGCCGGGCTGCAGCAGTCCGGTTGCCCGCAACGCATCCTGGCTGATGAGCAAACGCGGTCCGAACCCGATGCCGCCCGCGAGCTTGTCCGGCTCCGATGCCAGCGCGGCCCGGATCTCGACGGTGGCCTGACCCAGCTTGATGGCGGCGCCCGGCGCAAGATCGAGTCGCGCCAGTAAGGCGGGATCGGCCGCGCCCCCAAAGGCGCCGTTGCGCTCCTCCAGCACGACGGCAAGCGGCTGGGCCTGATCGAGCGCGACCGACCCGTAAAGCGGATAGGCGCCGTCGACCGCCTTGATCTCCACCAGGGCGGAGCGGGCGTTGACATCCGGCGTGCGCGCCATGGCCCGCAGGGTCGCGGCGACCGAGAGACGGCCGCGTGATTCCAGGAACCCGCGCTGCGCCGTGCTCGCCTCGTTCGGAATGAGCGAGAACGCCAGGTCGCCGCCCAGGATCACACGGCCCTCGCGGGCGATACCGTCGGTGAGGCTCGCTGCCACCGAGCCGACGCCCGCGATCGCCATCACGCCGAGCGCGATGCATAGCACGAACACGTAAAATCCACCCAGGCCGGCGCGCAGATCGCGGGCCGCCAGCCGCAACACCAGCCCGGTACCGGCGGATCGCTGGGAACGTCCGGTCACGACTCCTGTGCCCCTTGCGTCTCCTGGCCGACGCCGTCGATGCGTCCCGATCGCATCCGCACCACCCGATCGCAGCGTTGCGCCAGGGCAGGATCATGGGTGACCAGAACCAGCGTGGTGCCGCGTTCGGCATGACTGGCGAACAGGAGATCGACGATCTCGGCTCCGGTCGTCTCGTCGAGATTGCCGGTCGGCTCATCGGCGATTAAGATCGCCGGGTTGGGGGCGCGGGCACGCGCGAGCGCCACCCGTTGCTGCTCGCCACCGGACAATTCGGCCGGATAATGCCCCTGGCGATCCGCCAAGCCGACGGCCGCGAGCTCGGCGGCGGCGCGCGCACGGGCGTCCTTGGCGCCGGCGAGCTCGAGCGGTATGGCGACGTTCTCCAGCGCCGTCATGGTCGGAATGAGATGGAACGACTGGAACACGATGCCCACATTGCGGCCCCGGAAGCGCGCCAGCGCATCCTCCCCGAGCCCCACCAGGTCCTCGCCCGCCACCCGCACCGCGCCGCTGTCCGGCCGCTCGAGCCCGGCCATGATCATCAGGAGGGTCGACTTGCCGGAACCCGAAGGACCGACCAGGCCGACGGCCTCGCCGCTGCCTATATGCAGGTCGATGTCTTTGAGGATATGAACCCGGGTCACGGCTCGCCCGAGCGACAGGTTGATGCCCTTGAGCGCGATTGCCGCGTTCGAGCGCAGTCCCGAAGTGTCATGCATCGAGGGGTCCTGAATGCTGTCGATCGTTAGGTTTTTGATCTCGGCGGGGCTGGCGCTCCCCGGGGCGGCCCCGGCGTCCCGCTCATATGGTGGGCGCGGCTCAGGGGTCCAGATGGCGGTGCGGATGATCGCGTTGGCGGCGTTCCTGCTCGGCGCCGTCTCCCCGGTCGCGCCCGCAACGGGTGCCGAAGGCCCCGTGCAGGTCGTGGCACTCGGCGATTCGCTAACTGCCGGTTTCGGCCTGCCGGCCGATGCGGCATTTCCCGTGAAGCTCGAAAAGGCGCTCACCGCCAAGGGGCTGGCGGTGCGGATCGGCAATGCCGGGGTTTCCGGCGACACCGCCTCGGGCGGGCTTGCGCGCCTCGACTGGTCGGTACCCGAGGGGACGCAAGCCGTCATCCTCGAACTCGGGGCCAACGACATGTTGCGCGGGCTCGATCCGGCAGTGACCCGCCGCGCGCTGCAAGACATCCTGAGCCGCCTGCACGAGCGCCATATCGAGGTGCTGTTGTGCGGAATGCTGGCGGCTCCCAATCTGGGCGCGGATTACGCCCAGGTGTATGATCGGATCTTTCCCGATCTGGCCGCGACCGGGGGCTTGTTGCTCTATCCGTTCTTCCTGGAGGGCGTCCTGGACGATCCGCACCTCGTGCAGCGCGACGGGTTGCATCCGACTGCTGCCGGTGTTGACGCCATCGTGGCCGGCATTCTTCCCATGGCGCAGGAACTGGTGGCGCGGGCGCGCAGCCGGCGCGCAAGCTGAGCCGGCGTGCGAAGCCGCGCATCCTGTCCTATATGACGTGAGGGGCAACTGCCGCCCGCGTTTGTGTTCCCGTGCCGCGTTACTTCCATGCCGCGTATCTTCACCGGTCTCGAAATCCCCGCCGATATCGGCCGCGAGCTGTCCGCTTTGCGCGGCGGCCTGCCGGGCGCGCGCTGGATCGATCCGGAGAATTACCACCTGACCCTGCGGTTCATCGGCGATGTGGATGACGTGGTGGCCCGCGAGGTCGCGTCCACGTTGGGGATGGTGCGGCGGACCGAGCTCGAGCTGCGTTTCAATGCCCTGACCTCGTTCGGCGGCCGCCGGCCGCGCGCTCTGGTCGCGACCGTGGCCCCCACCCGGGCGCTGATGGATCTGCAGGCCGAGCATGAGCGCCTGCTGCGGCGGGTCGGCCTCGATGCGGAAGGTCGCAAATACACGCCTCATGTCACGCTGGCGCGGTTGCGCGAATCGTCCAGCCGACAGGTCGCCGACTATCTGTCGGCCCGCGCGCTGTTCGGGATGCCGCCGTTCCGGGTGTCGCGCTTCGTGCTGTTCTCCTCGCGGGCTTCGGTCGGCGGCGGACCCTATGTGGTCGAGGCGGCCTACCCGCTGGCCGCGTAAGCCTTGGCCCTGACCCCGGTCCCGGACGCGACGTCGTGTCACGCACGCCGGCGTCGAACCCATGGCCTTCGGTACCCTTTTTGCTCCGACCTTGGCTTGCTCATCGGCGTCGAGCATTGTTATGGCTCGCTGCCTTCCCGCCCTGCGTCCTCCCGGCTCTCCTCCATGCCCGCTGATCTCACCGCGCAATATGCGGCGCTCGTCGCCACCGGCGAGATCGAGCGCGACCGCGCCCAGGAAGCGGTGCTCGAGCGGCTGGTCGTGCTCGATCGACGTCTGATGCAGTATCGGCTGGCGCGCAAGTCATCCTCGCTCGGCTGGTTGTTCGGGGCGCGCGAGCGCCGCGAGGAGCCGATCCGGGGGCTCTACATCTTCGGCGATGTGGGGCGCGGCAAGACCATGCTGATGGATCTTTTCTTCGCCGCCAGCCGGGTCGTTCGCAAGCGGCGCGTGCACTTCCATGAATTCATGGGCGACGTGCATGAGCGGATCGGTGCGATCCGCCGGCAGCAGAAAAACGGCAGCGCCGCCGACGAGGATCCGATCCAGCTCGCCGCCGCCGCCATCGCGCAGGAAAGCTGGCTGCTCTGCTTCGACGAGTTCAATGTGACGGATATCGCCGATGCGATGATTCTCGGCCGCCTGTTCCGGCGCTTGTTCGAGCTCGGCGTGGTGGTGGTGGCGACCTCGAACGTGGCGCCCGGAGAGCTTTATCGGGACGGTCTCAACCGCGCGCTGTTCCTGCCCTTCATCGGGCTGATCGAGCACCACATGGAGGTGGTCGAGCTGGCGGCGCGCACCGATTTCCGGCTGGAGAAGCTGGCCGGGCAGCTGGTCTGGCACGTGCCGGCCGATGCCGCAGCGACAGCGGCGCTGGACGAAGCCTGGCGACGCCTCACCGGCGGCCAGCCGGGCGGCCCGCAGGAGCTGCACGTGCTCGGCCGTGTGCTGCGCATCCCGCGCGCCGCCCGCGGGGTCGCGCGCTTCGGCTTTGACGAGCTCTGCGAGCAGCCGCTCGGGGCGGCGGACTATCTCAAGATCGCCCACGAGTTCCACACCCTCATCCTGGATCGCATCCCGGTCATGGACTACGAGGCGCGCAACGAGGCCAAACGCTTCATCATCCTGATCGACACCTTCTACGACAACGGGGTGAAGCTGTTGGCTTCCGCCGCGGCCGAGCCCGACATGCTCTATCTCGCGCACGACGGCTTCGAGGCGCGGGAATTCAAGCGGACGGCGTCCCGTCTGATCGAGATGCGCTCGCAGTCGTATCTGGCGTTGCCCCATGGCCGGCGGGATTCGGCCGCGAGCCCCTCGGCGCAAGGTGGAATCGTAGAGACCTGAACCCGGAATGGCCGGCATGGCCGCTCCGACTTGAACCACAGCCCTGAATGGGGCTATGACGCAGTGCAGCGGGCCTTTTCCAACGTAGCTGTCCCACCTCTTTCCCAACGCCCGTATTCGAGGTTTTTCCCCCCATGGCGCGTAACAAGATCGCACTGATCGGGGCTGGCCAGATCGGCGGCACGCTCGCCCATCTGGTCGGCCTCAAGGAGCTCGGCGATGTCGTTCTGTTCGACATCGCGGAGGGCATACCCCAGGGCAAGTCGCTCGACCTCGCCGAATCGGCGCCGGTCGACGGCTTCAATGCTCATTTCACCGGCACCAATTCCTACGAGGCCATGGAGGGAGCCGCCGTCTGCGTGGTCACCGCCGGGGTGCCGCGCAAGCCCGGCATGAGCCGCGATGACCTCCTGGGCATCAACCTCAAGGTGATGGAGCAGGTCGGCTCGGGCATCAAGAAATACGCCCCCAATGCCTTCGTGATCTGCATCACCAACCCGCTCGACGCCATGGTGTGGGCGCTGCAGAAGGCCTGCGGGCTGCCCAAGCAGATGGTGGTCGGCATGGCGGGCGTCCTCGATTCGGCGCGCTTCCGCTATTTCCTGGCCGACGAGTTCAACGTGTCGGTCGAGGACGTCACCGCCTTCGTGCTGGGCGGGCATGGCGACGCCATGGTGCCGCTCACGCGCTATTCCACGGTCGCGGGCATTCCGTTGCCGGATCTGGTCAAGATGAAATGGACCACCCAGGCCCGCCTCGATGCGATCGTGCAGCGCACCCGCGATGGCGGCGCCGAGATCGTCAACCTGCTCAAGACCGGCTCGGCCTTCTACGCGCCGGCGGCGTCCGCCATCGCCATGGCGGAGAGCTATCTGCGCGACAAGAAACGCGTGCTGCCCTGCGCGGCCTGGCTCAACGGCGAATACGGCGTGAAGGATCTCTATGTCGGCGTGCCGTCGGTGATCGGCGCCAAAGGGGTCGAGCGGATCGTCGAAATCCAGCTGAACAGCTCCGAGCGCGCCATGTTCGAGAAGTCGGCGAGCGCGGTAAAGACGCTGGTCGACGCCTGCAAATCGATCGCGCCCAATCTCGACAAGTGAACCCAATCGGATCGCCGCCGGCGATCCGCGCTGCGTAACCTGCATCTGAAGCTTTGCTTTGCTGACCGGGCGGCCGTTGCGGGCCCTCACATCGGATAGGCTTTGGCATGAACATCCACGAATATCAGGCCAAGGCGGTGCTGCGCGAGTTCGGCGTGCCGGTGCCGCGGGGCGGAGCGGCCTTCACGCCCGATGAGGCGGTCAAGGCCGCGAACGAGCTCGGCGGACCGGTCTGGGTCGTCAAGGCGCAGATCCACGCCGGCGGCCGCGGCAAGGCCGGCGGCGTCAAGGTGGTCAAGTCGATCGACGAGGTGCGGGCGCAAGCGCAACGCCTGCTCGGCTCCGTGCTGGTCACCCATCAGACCGGCCCGCACGGCAAGCAGGTCAACCGCCTCTACATCGAGGACGGTTCGCTGATCGACCGCGAGTTCTATCTCTCGGCCCTGGTCGACCGCGAGACCGCCCGCATCGCCTTCGTGGTGTCGACCGAAGGCGGCATGGACATCGAGGAGGTGGCCAAGAGCCATCCCGAACGGATCATGACCTTCTCGGTCGATCCGGCGACCGGTGTCATGCCGCATCACGGGCGGCGGGTGGCGCAGATGCTGGGGCTCACCGGCGAGCTCGCCAAGAAAGCGGAATCCCTGGTCGCCAAGCTCTATGCGGCGTTCGTCGCCAAGGACATGAGCATGCTGGAGATCAATCCGCTGGTGGTGACCAAATCGAATGATCTCATCTGCCTCGATGCCAAGATCGGCTTCGACGACAACGCGCTCTACCGCCATCCCGATGTCGTGGCGCTGCGCGACCTGACCGAGGAGGATGCCAAGGAGACCGAGGCGTCGAAATACGACCTCAACTATGTGGCGCTCGACGGCACCATCGGCTGCATGGTCAACGGCGCCGGGCTCGCCATGGCGACCATGGACATCATCAAGCTCTATGGCGAGGCGCCCGCCAACTTCCTCGATGTCGGCGGCGGCGCCACCGCCGAGAAGGTGGCGGCCGCCTTCAAGATCATCACCTCCGATCCCAAGGTGAAGGGCATCCTGGTCAACATCTTCGGCGGCATCATGAAGTGCGACATCATCGCGGCCGGCGTGGTGGCGGCGGTGAAGGAGGTCGGGCTGCAGGTGCCGCTGGTGGTGCGGCTGGAAGGCACCAATGTGGAGCTTGGCAAGACCATCCTCTCGGCCTCCGGCCTCAACGTCATCGCGGCCGACGACCTCGACGACGCCGCCCAGAAGATCGTCAAGGCGGTGAAGGGAAACACGTGATGTCCGTCCTCATCGACCAGAATACCAAGGTCATCTGCCAGGGCTTCACCGGCAAGAACGGGACCTTTCACAGCGAGCAGGCGATCGCCTATGGCACCAAGATGGTGGGCGGCACCTCGCCCGGGAAAGGCGGCACGACCCATCTCGGGTTGCCGGTGTTCGACACGGTGGCGCAGGCCAGGGAGAAGACCGGCTGCGATGCGAGCGTGATCTATGTGCCGCCGCCCGGGGCCGCGGACGCCATCTGCGAGTCGATCCAGGCGGAGATTCCGCTCATCATCTGCATCACCGAAGGCATACCGGTGCTCGACATGGTGAAGGTCAAGCGGGCGTTGAGCGGCGCCAAGTCGCGCCTGATCGGACCCAATTGCCCGGGCGTGATGACGGCGGGGGAGTGCAAGATCGGCATCATGCCGGGCAATATCTTCAAGCCCGGCAAGGTCGGGATCGTGTCGCGCTCCGGCACCCTGACCTACGAGGCGGTGTTCCAGACCACCCAGGAAGGGCTCGGGCAGACCACCGCGATCGGCATCGGCGGCGATCCGGTCAAGGGCACCGAGTTCATCGATGTGCTGGAGATGCTGCTCGCCGACAAGGCGACCGAAGCCATCGTCATGATCGGGGAGATCGGCGGCGGCGCCGAGGAGGATGCCGCCCAGTTCCTCATCGATGAAGCCAAGCGCGGCCGTCGCAAGCCCATGGTGGGATTCATCGCCGGCCGCACCGCTCCGCCGGGCCGACGCATGGGCCACGCCGGTGCCATAATCTCGGGCGGCAAGGGCGATGCGGAATCCAAGACCGCCGCCATGGAAGCCGCCGGCATCCGGGTTTCGCCCTCGCCGGCGCGGCTTGGCCGGACCCTTGTCGAAGTTTTGAAGCGCTGATTCAGTTTTTGCACTTTCAGCGTCATATTCCTCCACTAAATAAGGTAAGACGGGCGAGCCGGGAGGCGAATCGGGTCAATCCACCCCGCTTCGCGCAGTGACACGCCGATCTGCGGCCAAGCCGGGATCGGCACGCTGGGGCTGGTCGCTCCGTAACTCTTTTCCATTCCCTCCCCGCAAGCGGGGGAATGGGCTTCCCGTCGGGCTTCGCCCCGTTCAGCCAGGATTGCCTGCATGTCCCGCCAAGACGCCAACGCCGCCTTCGCCCTCTCATCGTTTCTGTACGGCGGCAACGCCGGCTACATGGACGATCTCTACGCCCGCTACGAGACCGATCCCAACGCGGTCGATGCGCAGTGGCAGCTGTTCTTCCAGAGCCTCAAGGACGATCGCGCCGAGGTGCTCAAGAACGCCAGCGGCCCCTCCTGGACGCTGCCGAACTGGCCGCAATCGCCGCGCGATGATTTCATCACGGCGCTGGCGGGCGATTGGGGCGAGGTCGAGCGGGCGGTCGGCGACAAGCTCAAGGCGAGGGCCCAGAGCCGCGGCGTCGAGATCTCCTCCGCCGACGTGCAGCAGGCCACCCGCGATTCGATTCACGCCTTGATGCTGATCCGCGCCTACCGCATCCGCGGCGCCTTCCACGCCAATCTCGATCCGCTCTCGCTCGAGCCCCCGAAGGACCGCTCCGAGCTCGATCCGCGTTCCTACGGCTTCAACGAGTCCGACTACGACCGGCGGATCTTTATCGACCGCGTGCTCGGCCTGGAATTCGGCACCATCCGCGAGATCGTCGCCATCCTGCAGCGCACCTATTGCCAGACCCTGGCGGTCGAGTTCATGCACATCTCCGACGGCGCCCAGAAGAGCTGGATGCAGGAGCGCATCGAGGGCCCCGACAAGGAGATCAGCTTCACCCGCGAGGGCAAGCGCGCCATCCTCAACAAGCTGGTCGAGGCAGAAGGCTTCGAGAAGTTCTGCGACCTCAAGTTCACCGGCACCAAGCGCTTCGGTCTCGACGGCGGCGAATCGATGATTCCAGCGCTCGAGCAGATCATCAAGCGCGGCGGCGCGCTCGGCGTGAAGGAGATCGCATTCGGCATGGCGCATCGCGGCCGGCTGAGCGTGCTGGCGCAAGTGATGGGCAAGCCGCACCGCGCCATCTTCCATGAGTTCAAGGGCGGCTCCTCGACCCCCAACGAGATCGAGGGCTCCGGCGACGTCAAATATCATCTCGGCGCCTCGTCCGACCGCGAGTTCGACGGCAACAGGGTGCATCTGTCGCTCACCGCCAATCCCTCGCATCTGGAGATCGTCAATCCGGTGGTGCTCGGCAAGGTACGCGCCAAGCAGGACCAGCGCGGCGCCACGCCGGAGAACCGCACCATGGTGATGCCGCTCCTGATCTCGGGCGACGCCGCCTTCGCGGGCCAGGGCGTGATCGCCGAATGCTTCGGCCTCTCAGGCTTGCGCGGGCATCGCACCGGCGGCTCGGTGCATTTCATCATCAACAACCAGATCGGCTTCACCACCTATCCGCGCTACTCGCGCTCCTCGCCGTTCCCCTCCGACGTCGCCAAGATGATCGAGGCGCCGATCTTTCACGTCAACGGCGACGATCCGGA
>DASYFD010000338.1:0-12802 GCA_036498625.1 Xanthobacteraceae bacterium
CAGGTTCCCGACCCCGAAACATAGACGATGGTCTTGGGCGAGAGCTTCACCTCCTGGCCGAACGGATCGATCGACTGGGTGGGCACCCGGGTTTGCGCCGACCCGGGCTGCGGGGAGGCGAAGGCGATCATCGCGGCGGCAATCGCCAGGAACGGCACGAGACGGCAGCGTGACATCGCAGTCTCCTTGATTCCCCTTGAAGCCGGGCACTAGCTCGCAGGCTGAAGATTCGCAGCCCCTATACCATGCTGCATGGGGCGCATCGTGCCCGAAATGCATGCAAACATTGTGATGCCGCCTGCCCGGATTGCATGGCGGCTCTGGCCAATATTGCGGGTTTGCCCATATAAGGCGCCTTGGAGCTGAAAACCGACGAGCCCGGATGAGCGCGCTGGCCAACCATGCCTTCGTCAAGATGAACGGTATCGGCAACGAGATCGTGGTGGTCGACTTGCGGGTGCCGCCGGGCGCGCAAGCGCCAAGCGCGCAAGCGCCAAACGCGGTAGCGCCGTCCGCCATCACGCCGGCGGATGCGCGCGCCGCCGCGCAGCCGGGCGGCGCGCCCTACGATCAATTGATGGTATTGCAGGCGCCGCGCACGCCCGGCACCGACGCTTACGTGCGCATCTACAACAATGACGGCTCGGAGGCGGGCGCTTGCGGAAACGGCATGCGCTGCATCGCCGAGCTCCTGTTCCGGGAAACCGGCAAGGCGGCGCTCACCTTCGAGACTAGGGCCGGCCTGTTGAATTGCTGGAAGGGCGAGACGCCGGGCGTATCCACGGTCGACATGGGAGCGCCGCGTTTCGCCTGGAACGAAATTCCGCTCTCCGAGGAGTTCCGCGATACCCGCGCGATCGAGCTGCAGATCGGCCCGATCGACCAGCCGATCCTGCACTCGCCGTCGGTCGTCAATATGGGCAATCCGCACGCCATCTTCTGGGTCGATGACGTCGAGGCTTACGATCTCGGCAAGGTCGGCTCGCTGCTCGAGCACCATCCGATCTTTCCCGAGCGCGCCAATATCTCGCTCGCCGCCATCACGGCGCGCGACCATATCGTGCTGCGCACCTGGGAGCGTGGCGCCGGCTTGACGCGGGCGTGCGGATCGGCGGCCTGCGCGGCGGCGGTCGCGGCGGCGCGGCTCAAGCGTACCGAACGCAAGGTGACGGTATCGCTGCCGGGCGGCGATCTCGTCATCGAATGGCGCGTGCGCGACGATCACGTGCTGATGACCGGCCCGGTCGTGTACGAATACGCCGGCACCTTCGATCCGGCCCTGTTCGCCTCCGCCGGCGCGGCCTGAACCGCGATGCCGGTGCGACCATGAGCGTCGAGCTCGTGACCTTCGGGTGCCGCCTCAACGTCTACGAGTCCGAGGTCATGCGGGCGCACGCCGACGCGGCCGGCCTGGCGGACACCATCGTGGTCAATACCTGCGCGGTGACCGCCGAGGCAACCCGGCAGGCCAAGCAGGCCATCCGCCGGCTCAAGCGCGAGCGGCCGAACGCCCGCATCGTAGTCACCGGCTGCGCCGCGCAGGTCGAGCCTTTGAGCTTCCGCGACATGCCCGAGGTCGATCGCGTGCTCGGCAATACCGAGAAGCTCGCGCGCGAGTCATGGCGCGACACGCAAATGCTGTTCGCGCGCCGGCCGGGCCAGGTGGCGGGCGACGAACGGGTCGCCGTCAACGACATCATGGCGGTGACCGAAATGGCGGCGCACCTGGTCGACGGCTTCGACAACCACACCCGGGCCTTCGTGCAGGTGCAGAACGGCTGCGACCACCGCTGCACCTTCTGCATCATTCCGTTCGGGCGCGGCAATTCGCGGTCGGTGCCCATGGGCGAGGCGGTCGATCAGATACGCCGCCTGGTCGAGCGCGGCTATCGCGAGGTGGTGCTGACCGGCGTCGATCTCACCAGCTACGGGGCGGGCCTGCCGGGGGCGCCGCGGCTCGGCACGCTGGTGAAGCAGATTCTCAAGCATGTGCCGCAGCTCGCGCGCTTGCGCCTGTCGTCGATTGATTCCATCGAGACCGACCACGACCTGCTCGATGCGTTCGCTGACGACGCCCGCATGATGCCGCACCTGCATCTGTCGCTGCAGGCCGGCGACGACGTCATCCTCAAGCGCATGAAGCGCCGCCACCTGCGCGCCGATGCGATCGCGTTCTGCGACCAGGTGCGGCGTCTGCGGCCCGACGTGGTGCTGGGCGGCGATATCATCGCGGGCTTCCCGACCGAGACCGACGCCATGTTCGCCCGCTCCCTCGATCTGGTCGATGCATGCGGGCTCACGCATCTGCACGTGTTCCCATTCTCGGCCCGGCCCGGCACGGCGGCCGCGCGCATGCCTGCGGTCGCACCCGCCACCGTCAAGGAGCGCGCCCGGGCGCTGCGCCAAATGGGCGAGGCGGCGCTGCGCCGTCATCTCGACGGCGAGGTCGGGACCCGCCGCCGCGTGCTCGCCGAGGCAGGCGGCATCGGCCGCACCGAGCCATTCACCAAGGTGCGGCTCGCCCAACCGATCCCGCCCGGCACCATCCTCGATCTCACCATCGCGGCCCACGACGGCCGGCAGCTGGTGGCGGCCTCTTGAACCGAATGACGACTCTCCATTGTCATCGCCGGGCTCGTTCGCGCTCGTAGGGGCGCCCCTTGTGGGCGCCCGCTGCGGCGCCGAGGGCGGCGGCCACAAGGGCCGCCCCTACGCGACCGGCGCGAGCGCCTCCTCCCGCCACCCGCACGCCTGCAGCCGCTCCATCATCTGGGCGGGCACCGGGGCAGTCACCCGGATCGGGTCGCGCTTCTTGTAGAGCGGCACCACGAGCTCGCGGGCGTGGAGCTGCATGGCGGTCGCGCCCGCGCCCGGCGTGCCGGGGCGCGGCGCGGTGCCGTAGATCGGATCGCCCACGATCGGCCAGCCCATGGCGGCGCAATGTACCCGCAGCTGATGGGTGCGCCCGGTCAGCGGCTCGAGCGCGAGCCAAGCCAGGTTGGTGCCCAGGTTCGCCCCGCCCTGCGGAGCCGAGCGTCCCATCACCTTCCAGGCGGTCGCGGCCGGCTGTCCGTGCGGATCGGGTTTCATCCACCATCCGCGGGTGTCGTCGAGACGGCCGAGCGCGAGGTCGATGCGGCCCTCGTCTTCCGGCGGGCCACCTTCGACCACCGCCCAATAGGTCTTGCCGATAGCGCCGTTCTTGAACAGCCGGCCGAGCTCGGCCAGCGCCTTGCGGTGGCGGCCGAGCGCCAGGCACCCGGAGGTGTCGCGGTCGAGCCGATGCGCCAGCGCCGGCGCCCGCGGCAGCCCGAAGCGCAGCGCGTCGAAATGATCCTCCAGGCTCGCGCCGCCCTTGGGTCCGCGATGGACCGCCATGCCGGCCGGCTTGTCGATCACCAGCATCAGGGCATCGCGGTAGAGCAGCCGAGCCACCATCTCTTCCGGTGTCATGACGAAACCGCTATCACGCCTGCCATCGTTCCTTCACGCTCTTTCGTCGGGCGCGGCGGAATGGCGCCGCGCCGGTTCCATCCGGCCCTCCCCAAGCACCTGAAAGACCCGCGATGGCAGAGCAGAATTGGTGGCAGCGGCTCAATAGCGGGCTCAAGCGCACCTCCGCGGCCATCACGGGCGCCATTTTCGATCTCGCCGCCAAGCGCAAGCTCGACGCCGCCATGCTGGAGGAGATCGAGGAGGTGCTGATCCGCGCCGATCTCGGCGTTGCGCTCGCGGGCAAGATCGCGGCCGCGATCGGGGAGGGGCGCTACGACAAGATGATCACCTCGGACGAGGTCAAGGCGGTGCTGGCGCAGGAGGTCGAGAAGGTGCTGCTGCCGGTGGCGCAGCCGCTCGTGATCGGCGGGGCGCGGCCGTTCACCATCCTCGTGGTCGGGGTCAACGGCTCCGGCAAGACCACCACCATCGGCAAGCTGGCGGCGCGGTTTCATCGTGAAGGCCACAAGGTGGTGCTGGCGGCGGGCGACACCTTCCGGGCCGCCGCCATCGAGCAGCTCAAGATCTGGGGGGCGCGCGCGCATGCGAGCGTCATCGCGCGGGCGCCCGGCTCGGACGCGGCGAGCCTCGCCTTCGAGGCGTTCGAGACCGCCCGCCGCGAGGGCGCCGACGTGCTCCTGATCGACACCGCCGGCCGGCTGCAGAACAAGGCCGTGCTGATGGAGGAGCTGCACAAGATGGTGCGGGTGCTCAAGAAGATCGATCCGGCCGCCCCGCACGCCGTCCTGCTGGTGCTCGACGCCACCGTCGGGCAGAACGCATTGTCGCAGGTGGAGGTCTTTCACAAGATCGCCGGCGTGACCGGCCTTGCCATGACCAAGCTCGACGGCACCGCGCGCGGCGGCATTCTGGCCGCCATCGCGGCCAAGCATGCGCTGCCGGTGCATTTCATCGGGGTCGGCGAAGGCATCGACGATCTGGCGCCATTCGCGGCGAAGGATTTTTCAAGGGCGATCGCCGGCATCGAATCCTGAGACGGCCCGGCCGGCGAGCACAGCCCGGCATGCCGGTCCGATCCTGGCCGATGACAAGGCCGCCGGATCGCGCTAGACCCGCCTCATGAACAGTCCGCCGACCAGCAAGCCCAAGCTCAATCCGGCCCTCAAGCTCGTGCTCGACCTCGGGCCGCTGCTGATATTCTTCGCCGCCAATTCGCGCTTCGGCATCTTTGCCGCGACCGGCGCGTTCATGGCCGCCATCCTGATCGCGCTCGCGATCGCCTATGCGCTGACCCGGCATCTGCCGATCATGCCGCTGGTCACCGCGGTCGTGGTGGTGGTGTTCGGCACCTTGACGCTGGTGCTGCACGACGAGCTGTTCATCAAGGTCAAGCCGACCATCATCTATGTGCTGTTCGGCGCCGTGCTGCTGGGCGGGCTCGCCTTCGGCAAGTCGCTGCTTGGGGTGGTGTTCGATTCGGTCTTTCATCTGACCGAGGAAGGCTGGCGCAAGCTGACTTGGCGCTGGGCGCTGTTCTTCCTGTCGCTGGCGGTGCTCAACGAGATCGTCTGGCGCACCCAGACCACGGATGTCTGGGTGAGCTTCAAGGTCTTCGGCGTGGTGCCGCTGACCTTCCTGTTCGCCGCCTTGCAGTATCCGCTGCTGACCAGGTACGCGGTGCCGGAAGAAGCGGCTTCGGAGCCCGCTCAGGCGACCGAGTAAGCCGCAAGCTCAGCCGCCGGCCGCGATCGCCTTCTCGATCTCGGGCTTGAGCACGGCTTCGATATTCTCCGGCGTGATCGGGCCGATCAGCTTGTACGCGATGGTGGCGTCGCGGCCGACCACGAAGGTTTCCGGCACCCCGTAGACGCCCCACTCGATCGCGGCGCGGCCGTTCTCGTCGGCCCCGTTGGCGGCGTAAGGATCGCCGTAGCGGCCGAGGAAACGGCGCGCATTCTCGGCCTGGTCCTTGTAGTTGATGCCGACCACGCGAATGCGCTTGTCCTGCGCGAGCCGCACCAGGAGCGGCGCCTCGTCGTGACAGGGCACGCACCAGGATGCCCACACGTTGAGAACCGAGACCGCGCCGCGGAATGCCGCCGGATCGAGGCCCGGCACCGGCGTGCCCTCGCGCGCCAATCCGGGCACCGGCGGCAGGCTGGTCTGCGGTGCCGGATGGCCGATCAGGGCGGAGGGAATGGCCGAAGGATCGCCGGCATGGAGCCGGATGACGAACAGCGCCGCCAGCCCCAGAAAGGCGACGAGCGGAATGAGCACCACCAGCCGGTGGCGTCCGAAATTTGCGGTGTCCTCACCTGCAGCCACGATGAATTGCCTCTCCGGGGACATGGCCCCAAGTCGTCAGGTTCGTTCCGATCGGCGGGTCAGCCCGCGCGCCTCCAGGTCGGCGAGCGCCCGGGTCTGCTGGCGGTAGTCGGCGACGATCCAGCCGATCATGCCGGCCACGATCAGGGTGGCGAAGGCGTAGGCCGCCACGATGAAGTCCGCGTGCGGTCCAAGGTTCATGTCAATGCCCGCCCGCCGCGTCCGCCTGCATCATCAGCAGGGTGCGCACCCGCCGGCGCATGATCTCGTTGCGCATGGCGGCGAAGTGCAAGGTGTAGAACAGGAGCGTGAAGGCGATCGCCATGACGAGGAGCGGCAGCAGCAGGGACGAATCGATGGTCGAGCCCCCGGCCCGGAACACCGAGGCCGGCTGATGCAGCGTGTTCCACCAGTCGACCGAGAATTTGATGATCGGCAGGTCGAGCGCCCCCACCAGGGTCAGGATGGCGGCGGCGCGGGCGGCGCGGCCCGGATCGTCGATGGTGCGCCACAGCGCGATCACGCCGAGATACATCAGGAACAGCACCAGCTCGGAGGTGAGCCGCGCGTCCCATACCCCATAGGTGCCCCACATCGGGCGGCCCCACAACGATCCGGTGACCAGGCACAGGAGCGTGAAGGCGGCGCCGAGCGGGGCCGCCGTCTTGGCGGCGACGTCGGCCAATGGATGACGCCACACCAGCGTGCCGAGCGCCGCCAGGCTCATCAAACCCCAGGCCATCATGCCGAGCCAGGCCGCCGGCACATGGATGAACATGATCTTGACTGTGGCGCCCTGCTGATAATCGTCGGGCGCGAAATAGGCTTGGCTGAGGCCGATCCCGAACGCCACCACGGTTGCGGCGGCGAGCCACGGCAGCACGCTGCCGGAGAGCGCGCGAAAACGCGTCGGATTGGCGAGATCGATCAGGGCCATGAAGAGCTCCCGGGTTCCGAGCCCATCGGAATGTGCCTTTGAGGTCAGCGTGTCAACAGCATGGCTTCGGGGCCTTGGTCCATCAGTCCATGGCGTGTCGTAGCGCCGCAGCGGCCGCAAAGGTGCCGACCACGATGCTCATCAGCGCCAGCCCGCACAGGATGCTGAACGGGGTTCCGAACCTGACCGGGCCGACGATGGCCGCGTTCGAGGCCGCCACCCCGAAGATCAGCACCGGGATGGTCAACGGCAAGACCAGGACTGCCACCAAGAGCCCGCCGCGGCGCAGCGCCACCGTGATGGCGGCCCCGATCAGTCCGATGAAGGTCAAGGCCGGGGTGCCGACCAGCAAGGTGAGGGCGACCGCGCCGGTCGCCTGCGGCTCCAGATTGAGCAGCAATCCCAAAAGCGGTGTCGCGATCACCAGCGGCAGGCCGGTGGTCAGCCAATGGGCGAGCGCCTTGACGGCGACGGTGAGTTCGAGCGCCACCCGGGAGGTCAGGATGAGGTCGAGCGAGCCGTCCTCGTGATCGATCGCCAGCAGGCGGTCGAGGGTGAGGAGGCTGGCCAGGAGTGCGCCGATCCAGAGAATCGCGGGGCCGACCCGGGCCAGCAGCGCCAGATCCGGGCCCATGGCGAACGGCACCAGGGTGACCACGATCAAAAAGAACAGGACGCCGATCAGGGCGCCGCCGCCCACCCGGACGGCAAGCCGGACGTCGCGCCAGAACAGGGCGGCAAGCGGGCTCATTGCGGGCCTCCCAGTCTCAGCTCGGTGGCGGCCGCGAGCCCGATTGGACCGTGGGCGGCCGCGACGATGAGCCCGCCACCCGCGAGGTGCTCTGCCATGAAGCCTGCGAGCCGGGCCTGCGCGGAGGTGTCGAGCGCAGTGGTCGGCTCGTCGAGCAGCCAGATCGGCCGCTTGACGGCGATCAGCCGGGCGATCGAGAGGCGGCGGCGCTGGCCGGCCGAAAGATAGCCGGCCGGAAGCTGCCCGATGCCATCGAGCCCGACCGCCGCGAGCGCTGCCTGCGTGCCTTCCCGGCCGCCCAGATAAGCCGACCAGAAACCGAGGTTTTCGACGACCGTGAGCGATGGCTTGAGGGCGTCCTGGTGGCCGAGATAATGGGCTTGCTCCGCGATGGTGAGCTCCGGGTCCCCGCCCTCCAGCGCGAGCGCGCCGCCTGAGCGCGTCACCAGCCCGGCCAAAAGCCGCAGCAGCGAGGATTTGCCGACCCCGTTGGGGCCCAGCACCACCAAGGCTTCGCCGGTCCCGACCGTGAAGCTCAGGCCCGAGAAGACCTGGCGGCCACCCCGGAAGCAGGCGAGATCCGACCCTAAAAGGCGCATTCGAAAGGCCCCCGCCGCCCGGCCCGATCCCGGGCCGGCCCAGGACGGTTGAGAAAACATGTCGGTAAGCCGGCCAAAGCCGCCCCACCGTCCCTTGAAGGCCTCCCCACAGACCGCTCGCGGCCCGCTATTTGCCTGCCAGGGCACTGACAACTGTTGATTATCTGGAACACCTGAAAAAAAGAACTTATAAGCCAGAACCATCCGGGCTTATTTTGGCGCAACCCTCGGGGAGATCGCGGCCGGCGATTAAAGGGGCGTGCTGGTATCATGGTGCCGCGCCGAAAGGCGTGGGGCAGGAACGGCTTCAATCCGGTCGGATGGGGGAACAACCAAAATGACGTCGCTCGACAGCTTCAAGTGCTGCAAGACTCTCAAGGTCGGAACCAAGACCTACGCCTATTACAGCCTTCCGGCGGCGGAGAAGAACGGCCTCAAGGGAATTTCCCGCCTGCCGGTCTCGCTCAAGGTGCTCCTGGAAAATCTCCTGCGCAACGAGGACGGCCGCACCGTCACCAAGGAAGACCTGCAAGGCGTGGCGCAGTGGCTCAAGACCAAGACCTCCGAGCGCGAGGTCGCGTTTCGCCCGGCCCGCGTCCTCATGCAGGACTTCACCGGCGTGCCGGCGGTGGTCGATCTCGCCGCCATGCGCGACGCCATGAAGAAGCTGGGCGGCGACCCTAAGAAGATCAATCCGCTCGTGCCGGTCGATCTGGTGATCGACCATTCGGTGATCATCAATTTCGCCGGCAACAATGCCTCGTTCAAGAAGAACGTCGAGGAAGAGTACAAGCAGAACCAGGAGCGTTACGAATTCCTCAAATGGGCGCAGCGCTCGTTCGAGGATCTGCGCGTGGTTCCGCCCGGCACCGGCATCTGCCACCAGGTCAATCTCGAATACCTGGCGCAGACGGTGTGGACCAAGAAGGAGAAGCTCAAGATCGACGGCAAGCCGGTGCAGATGGAACTCGCCTATCCGGATACGCTGGTGGGCACCGATTCCCACACCACCATGGTCAACGGCCTGGCGGTGCTGGGCTGGGGGGTCGGCGGCATTGAAGCGGAAGCCGCCATGCTGGGCCAGCCCTATTCGATGGTGCTGCCCGAGGTGATCGGGGTCAAGCTCACCGGCAAGCTCAAGGAAGGCGTCACCGCGACCGACCTCGTGCTCACCGTCACCCAGATGCTGCGCAAGCGCGGCGTGGTGTCGAAGTTCGTCGAGTTCTTCGGCGCCGGTCTCGCCAGTCTCTCGATCGCGGACCGCGCCACCATCGGCAACATGTCGCCCGAATATGGCGCGACCTGCGGGTTCTTCCCGGTCGATGACGACACCCTGCAATATCTGCGCGATACCGGCCGCGCGAGCGATCGGGTCGCGCTGGTCGCGGCCTATGCCAAGGCGCAGGGCATGTTCCGTACCAAGACCACCGCTGATCCGATCTTCACCGATGTGCTCAAGCTCGAGCTGTCGCAGGTCGAGCCGTCGCTCGCCGGACCCAAGCGCCCGCAGGACCGCGTCGCGCTCAAGGATCTCAAGCACAGCTTCGCCACCTCGCTGGACAAGGAATTCGGCAAGGGCGGCGAGATCGCCAAGCGCTCGCCGGTCCCGGGCCGCCAGCATGATCTCGGCCACGGCGACGTGGTGATCGCCGCCATCACGTCGTGCACCAACACCTCGAACCCGAGCGTCATGATGGGGGCCGGCCTGTTGGCGCGCAAAGCCGCCGCCAAGGGGTTGACGGTCAAGCCTTGGGTCAAGACCTCGCTCGCGCCCGGCTCGCAGGTGGTTGCCGAATATCTCAACAAGTCCGGCCTGCAGGCCGACCTCGACAAGCTCGGCTTCAACCTGGTGGCGTTCGGCTGCACCACCTGCATCGGCAATTCGGGTCCGCTCGCGCCCGAGATCTCCAAGACCATCAACGATCACGATTTGGTGAACGCCGCGGTCCTCTCCGGCAATCGCAACTTCGAGGCTCGGGTCAATCCCGACGTGCGGGCGAACTACCTCGCCTCGCCGCCGCTGGTGGTCGCCTATGCGCTCGCCGGCTCCATGCAGGTCGACCTCAACCGCGCGCCGCTTGGCATCGACAAGGCCGGCAAGAAGGTGTTCCTCAAGGACATCTGGCCAAGCAACCGCGAGATCGCGACCTTCGTGCGCAAGAACATCACCAAGCAGATGTTCACCAGGAAATACGCCGACGTGTTCAAGGGCGACGCGCTCTGGCGCAAGATCAGCGTCAAGGGCGCGTTGACCTATGCGTGGGACTCGAAGTCGACCTATGTGCAGAACCCGCCCTATTTCGTCGGCATGGGGCGCTCGCCGGCGGCCGTCACCGATATCGTGGATGCTCGCGTGCTCGGCTTGTTCCTCGATTCGATCACCACCGACCACATCTCCCCGGCGGGCTCGATCAAGCTCGATTCGCCGGCCGGCAAGTATCTGGTGGCCCACAAGGTCAAGCCGCTCGACTTCAATCAATACGGCACAAGGCGCGGCAATCACGAGGTGATGCTGCGCGGGACCTTCGCCAATATCCGGCTCAAGAACCAGATGGTGCCCGGCGTCGAGGGCGGCATGACCATCCACTATCCGTCGCGCGAACGGATGACGATCTACGATGCGGCGATGCGCTACCAGGCCGAGAAGGTCCCGCTGGTGATCTTCGCCGGCAAGGAGTACGGCAGCGGCTCCTCCCGCGATTGGGCCGCCAAGGGCGTCAATCTCCTGGGGGTGCGGGCCGTCGTCACCCAGTCGTTCGAGCGCATCCACCGCTCCAACCTGATCGGCATGGGGGTGTTGCCGCTGTGCTTCGAGGAAGGCACCTCGTGGCAATCGCTCGGTCTCAAGGGCAGCGAGCAGGTCACCATCCGCGGGCTGCAGGGCGAGCTCAAGCCGCACCAGCGGCTGATGGCGGAGATCGTCGCCGCCGACGGCCGGCTGCGCCGCATCCCGCTGATCTGCCGCATCGATACCCTGGACGAGCTGGACTACTTCAGGAACGGCGGCATCCTTCAATACGTGCTGCGCCATCTTTTGGCGGCCTGAGAGCCGCGTGGGCGGCCTGAACGCCGTGCGGGCGGCCGGAACGCCGCGGTGGCGGCCTAAAGGCCGCCCTCACCTTGAAGTGAGTGGCGGGTGATCGTCGGTGCGACTATCACTCACGAACCGGTGGGTGCCGTGGGAGGGAGCCCACCGATGCCCGGGCTGGCTCGACATCGGTTCTAGGCACCGGTTGTGGGCGCCGGCACGCGGCGGGAGTTTCAAGCATCGGGTTCAAGGCGCGTCGTCGCTCAAATGGGTAATCGGCCAGTGCGTAGCCGGCCAGCATGGCGCGTCTGCGCCGTGAAGCCGAGCCGGGGCCGGGAGGATCGTCATGGTGCGTATCTTCATGGTGCGTGATTGCCTGGCATGTGCGATCGTGGTCGCGTGCACCACGGCTGCATCATACGCCGGCGCAGAGCCGCGTGCCGTGATCGAGCTGTTCACCTCGCAGGGCTGCTCGTCCTGCCCTCCGGCCGACAAGCTGCTCAGTCAATTCGTTTCGGATCCCTCGCTGATCCCGATCAGCCTGCCGATCGACTATTGGGACTATCTGGGCTGGAAGGACACGCTGGCGGATCCGCGCAACTCGGCGCGCCAACGGGCCTATTCGCGCATGCGCGGTGACCGCGAGGTCTATACCCCGCAGGTGGTGGTGAACGGCAGCGTGCATGCGCTCGGTAGCGACAAGGAAGCGATCGAGGCCGCCATCGCGCTGAGCCGCAAGAGCGGGATGACGCTCTCGCTCCCGGTGACCATGGCGGTGGCCGATGGCCGCGTTCTGGTCAGCGTGCCGGGCGGCGGCGATGGGCATTCGCTCGCGGAGGTGTGGATCTGCGGCCTCATCAAGGCAGCCACGGTCGCCATCGGTCGCGGCGAGAACCGCGGCAAGACCATCACCTACCATAACGTGGCGCGGCACTGGGTGAAGCTCGGCACCTGGAACGGCAAGAGCGAGAGCTGGAGCTTGCCGCTGCAGGAATTCGACGAGGGCATCGATGAGGCCGCCGTGATGGTGCAGGGCGGCACGGTCGAGAAGCCGAGCGCAATGTTCGGGGCTGCGGTCGCGGCGTTCCATTAATCCGGCGCGCAAAGAACTTTCGTCCAGAAAAAAATCAGGAACGAAGAAAGCCGGCGCTACGGCCGGCGTGCAAACGATTCCGACAAACGATTCCGAATTGTACTGCGGCTCTGGAAGCGCGGCCGCGACGCAAGCGCAGCCGTAGAGCGAAGCTCTCGGGCCCGATCCGCTCCAAACCCCGGGGGGCTGGGGGCTGAGGAATCCGGGTGCTCGAAGGCAGACCGGGCCCTGAGGCAACAGTCCACTGTGTGGCATTCCAGCTTGGCGTGCGCTTGTCCGAAATCGGGCAGCAATATGATGTTGCTAAAGAATTCGTGAGGACATGCCGCACCCGGGTGTGGGATGGCGGCCGGTGGTCGCATCCCATGATCTCGATCACGCCTCTTGCCCGCGCGCCCATACGGCGCGATCATCTGTCAAATTACGGTCATACTTGAAAGGAGGCGCCGCATGAGTCTTGGTCCAGGCGACAGTGAACCCAGCCAGTTCCGCGGGGACCCGGCGGCGGGCTCTCCGCTCCCCGTCCCCGCCGCCAAGCCGAAATCCGTCCAGGTCAATCTGACCGCCATCAGCACCAACCCAATCGCTTCCAATCAAGTCACCTTCGACCGCA
>DASYFD010000339.1:0-11394 GCA_036498625.1 Xanthobacteraceae bacterium
GAACACGTGCGGGCGCTTGGAGAACGGGGCTTCGCCGATCCAGTTGGCGCCCTCGCCGCCCATCTGGGTGAAGCCCAAGGTCGAGCGGTCCATCCACTGCACCATGTAATGGCAGCCGATGCCCGCATAGGCGCGCATGCCCTCCGGCACCACGGTCGAGGAATTGTGCGGGCAGCCCGAGCAGAAATAGGGAATCCGCTGCGCGACGTCCTCGGTCTCAGCCAGCACGCGCTGCGCCTCCTTCAGGCGCGCGACCCGCGCCTTCAGGTTCTCGTCTGTGACGTAGTTGAGCAGGCGCTCGCCGATGCAGATCGCGACCTCGTTGGGGTCGAGCGCGCCCTTGACCGGGAACAGCCAGTCGCCGCGCTCGTCCTTCTTGCCGATGCAGGTGGGCTGGTTGGAGGTGCCGTAGAGCTCCTCGCGCACCTGCACCTCGATCAGCGAGCGCTTCTCCTCCACCACGATGATGAGATCGAGGCCGGCGGCGAACTCCTGCAGATCGCGCCGGCTGATCGGCCACGGGCAGGCGATCTTGTAGAGCCGCAACCCGAGCGCATTGCACCTGACCTCGTCGATCCCGAGCTCGTCGAGCGCCTGGCGCACGTCCAGATAGGACTTGCCGGTGGTGATGACGCCGATCTTCGGGCTGCGGCCGCCCGAGGCGATGTATTTGTTGAGGCGGTTGGCCTGCACGAAAGCCAGCATGGCGTCGCGCTTGTAGTCGTGCAGCCGCGCCTCCATGCCCAGGATGCTGTCGCGCAGCCGGATGTTGAGCCCGCCCTCGGGCATCTGGAAATCGTCCGGGATGACGATGTTCACGCGGTCGAGCCGGCCATCCACCACGGCGGTCGACTCCACCGTCTCATGCATGCATTTGAGCGCCACCCACGCGCCGGTGAAGCGCGACATTGCCCAGCCATAGAGGCCGTAGTCGATGATCTCCTGCACGCCGGCCGGATTGAGGATCGGGATCATCACGTCGATGAAATGATATTCGGACTGGTGCGCGGTGGTGGAGGATTCGGCGGTGTGGTCGTCGCCCATGAGGGCGAGCACGCCGCCGTGGCGAGAGGAGCCGGCGAAATTGGCGTGGCGGAACACGTCGCCGGTGCGGTCGACGCCCGGGCCCTTGCCGTACCAGATGCCGAACACGCCGTCGTGCTTGCCCTCCTGGCGCAGCTCCGCCTGCTGCGAGCCCCACAAGGCGGTGGCGGCCAGCTCCTCGTTGATGCCGGCCTGGAACAGGATGTCGGAAGCGGCGAGCTGCGCCTGCGCGCGCTGGAACTGCTGGTCGAGCCCGCCCAGCGGCGAGCCGCGGTAGCCGGTCACATAGCCGGCCGTATTGAGACCGGCGCGCCGATCCCGCTCCTTCTGCATCAGGCAGAGCCGCACCAGCGCCTGATAGCCGGTGACGAAGACCCGGTCTTGCGCCAGGTCGAATTTGTCGTCGAGGCTGACCTGCTTGAGCTTCATCGCGGACCTGCGCGGGGAGCGTTCCGTGCCGACACACCGTTCCCCGCACCAGAGATATAGGCGGCACGCCGCATCAGCAATGCCATGCGGTGCCGTGACCGCACCGCATCCGTTCGTTGCGCCGCAGGCGGCAGGGCGACAACGAAATTCCGCCACGCCCGGGGTTCACGATCTTTGGCGCAATGCAGCATGCGCTGCCGGCAGGGCCGGCATATGCGGCCGCGGCTGGCCGGGCATGCGGGCCTGCTCTACAAATTTGGCGATTCGCCCGCCGGCCTGGTTCCGCGCCTCCCGAAACGGTTTCCCATGGACGCCATCGCGCCCGCGACCAAAGCCAGGCGGCTTTCCCATCGGGAGACGCTGCTCATCGTGCTCGGCATGCTGCTGCCGATCTTCATGGGCTCCCTCGATCAGACCATTCTGGCGAGCGCCCTACCGACCATCGGGCGCGATCTCGGCAATGCCAATGACCTGCCCTGGCTGATCACCGCCTATCTGCTGGCCTCGACCGCCCTGATCCCGCTCTATGGCAAGATCGCCGACATCCGCGGACGCGCCTTTGCGCTGCGAATCGCCATTGCGGTTCATCTCGCCGGCTCGCTCGTGTGCGCGCTGGCGCCTTCCATGCTGGTGCTGATCCTGGGGCGCGCCCTGCAAGGGCTGGGCGGCGGCGGGCTTGCCTCCATGGGCATGGTGGTGCTGGGCGACGTCGCCACGCCGCGCGAGCGCGGGCGCTACTACGCCTATTTCGCCGTGACCTACACCACGGCGGGCGGCTGCGGCCCGGCGCTGGGCGGCTTCCTGGCCGATCATCTGCATTGGTCGGCGATCTTCTGGCTCAACATCCCGCTCGGCCTGGCCGCCCTGGTGGTGACCTCGACCCTGCTGCGCGGGCTCCCGCGGCACGAGCGCCCGCACCGTCTCGACATCATCGGGGTGGTGCTGATCGTGGCGGCGAGCGTCTCGCTCATGCTCGGCCTCAACCTGGCCGGAATCCGGTTTCCCTGGAGCTCGTTGCCCATCATCGCGCTGTTTTGTTGCGCGCTGATCGTGGGAGCCTTGTTCGTGCTGCGGCTCCTCACCGCGCCGGAGCCGCTGATCCCGCTCTCGGTCCTGCGCGACCCGGTGGTGCGCTGCGCGTTCGTCGCCAGTGCGTTCGGCTGGGGTTCGATCGTAGGGCTCAACATCTTCCTGCCGAGCTACCTGCAGACCGTCGTCGGGCTCACTCCCACCGATGCGGGCCTCAGCCTCATGGTGATCATGGTGACGCTCAACATCAGCGCCGGCCTCTCCGGCCAGGTCCTGAGCCGCGTCACCCGCTACAAGGCGCTGCCCATGGCGGGACTCGCGGTCACCATCGCGGCGGTGCTGATCCTGGGATGGCGGGCCGCGAGCCTCGACCTGTGGTGGTTCGAAATCCTGCTGGTGCTGATCGGCGCGGGCTTCGGGCCGCTGCCCTCGCTCACCCAGGTCGCGGTGCAGAACACGGTCGAGCGCCACCAGCTCGGCATCTCGCTCGGCGCGATGAACTTCCTGCGCAGCCTTTTGTCCACCATCCTGGTGGCGGCGTTCGGGGCGATCGTGCTGGCCGGCGCGGGCGCGGCCGGCGCCGCGCAAGCCTTCGCCTGGGTGTTCTACGCCGATGCCGCCTGCATCGCGGTCGCGCTCATCGCGGTGGTGCTGATGGAGGAACGGCCGCTGCAGGAAGGGCCGTAAGGCGAAACCGTCACGCCGGCATCGGCTCGCTCGCCCGGCGCGCCACCGCAATGCCGGCGAGCACGATGATGCCGCCCACGGCCTGCCGGACTCCCAACGCCTCGCCGAGCCAGGCCCAGCCCAGGACCGCTGCCGTCAGTGGCTCGATCAGGATCGCCAGCGCGGAGAACGAGGCCGGAAGGTGGCCGAGCGCATAGGCGATGAAGCCTTGACCCATCGCCTGGCTTATCCACGCCAGGGCAAGCAACACCATCCAACCGCTCGGGCTGCCCGGCAGCAGCCGCTCGCCCGACATGAGGGTCGCCGCCAGCAACAGGACGCTGGTCACGACGCTCGAATAGAACATGATGGTCGAGGCGGCGTAGCGATCGCGCAAGCGCGCGACCGCGACGACATAGCTGCCGAAGAAGCAGGCGGTGATCAATCCGAGCAGGTCGCCCAGCACGTAGCGGGTACCGAGCGCCGCGCTGGCGTTCACCAGCAGGGCCGCGCCAGCCATCGCCAGCGCCATCCCGGCGAGGAACCGAAAGCTGATTCGCTCGCGCAAAAAGAACCAGGCGCCCGCTGTCACGATGACGGGCGCGAGATTCGCAAGCAGGGTGGCATTGGCGACCGTGGTGTAGGTGATCGACCAATGCCAGAACAGGATGTCGCCTGCGAACAGAACGCCCGGAACCGCGACGGAAATCCATTCGATGGCGGTACCGCGCGCCGCCCGCCGCTCTTCCCAGTTCATCCATAGCCACAGCAGCGGCAACGCCAGCAGCAGGCGGTAGAAGCCGGTAGCGATAGGTCCGAGCTCGGACAAGCGCACGAAAATGGGCGAGAAGCCGATCGCGACCCCGCCGGCCAGCAGCGCCGGAAGCGCGAGGCGTTTCGCACGCCGTTCAGGTCTCTCGCCCATGCCCGCGCTTTCGGGGGTTGGCGCGGGCGGAGCCGAGGCCGCCGCGCTCTCAGTTCCCGAACTTGATCAGGTCGCTGCGTGTCACCGTCACGTTCTGCGTCAGCGCGGCGGGGCCGCCGCCCGCGAGATGGAAGATGCCGTAGAGCTCGCGGAAGGCGTCTTCCGAGGCGGTGCCATCGACCGGCACGACCGCCTTGTAGCCGCGTCCGGTGGCACCGTTGCTGGTGGTGGCAACCGCGCCCTGCGCGGAGGTGCCGGTGATGATCACGGTCTTGATGCCTCTTTCCTTCAGGCCCGCGTCGAGGTTGGAATCGATGAACTTGTCGCCGCCCCTGCCGTTCTTGATCATGAAATCGCCCGCCTTGGGCATGACGCTCGCGTCGACCATGTCCTCGGGCTTGGCCGCGCCGGTCAGATTGTAGACCACCATCATGTTGTGCGCCCGCGCCTCGTCGATGAGCTTCTTCACATTGGGCACGATGGCGGCGCAGCGCGGACGCACGCCGCAATTCGCCTTCATGAGATCAAGCACGAGCAGCGCCGTGGTCTTGGGATCGACCGTCACCGGCTTGAGCTCCGGCTTGGGCGGCAGCTTGACGCTGTCCCACTCGGTGGTGATGTCGCCCGCTCCCGCCGGGCACGCGGCGGAGACGATCGCTGCCGCGAACAGTGCGGCGCAGATTTTCGATGCTGTCGGATTCATGGCATTCCTCCCTGTGATGGCGATATGGGGCCGGCCTTTCGGGTCATTCTCTGCGGCGAGCGATCGCCCTCAGGGCTCGCGCGACGCCACATAGGCGGAGATCGCCAGGATGTCGTCGGCGCTGAGCTTTTCGGTCACGCCCTTCATCAGCGCGGCCGAGGCGCCACCGCGCGTGCCGATCTGAAAGTAGTAGAGCTCGCGCGCGATGTTTCCGGGCGAGCGTCCGGCGATGCCCGGTACGTCGCCGATACCCTTGAGCTCCGGGCCGTGGCAGATCGCGCACGGGAGAGTCGTCCCGCCACCGCCGGTCGCGACCAGAGCCTCGCCCTTGGCGAGCGTTCCGGTCGGAACATAGGAAACGAAACCGGAATGGGGATCCCGCATCTCGAAGCGCGCAAAATCCTCCGGCAGCTCGATGATGCGATTGCCGATCGGCTCGGTACCGCCTGCGGGATGCGGCAGCCGCGCCGTGCCCTTGAAATAGCTTCTCGGCACAGTGTCGGTCTCGACCACGCGTGTCCAGCGCAGCGGCTTCAAGCCGGCGAAATAGCTGGTGGCCGAGGTCATCTCCTCGTCGGTCAGGCTCTTGGCGATGGTGAGCATGGTGCCGCCGCCACCTTCGACGCTGCGCGCGCCGCTTCGAAAGTCCGCCAGCTGGCGCATGAGATAGGCCGCGGTCGAGCCCGGCAACCGGGAATTTTCGGGATGGCCAAGCCCCGTCGGCATGTGGCAGCCCATGCAGGCGCGCACGCCCTTGCTGCCGCCATGGGCAACCACCTGCGGCAGCGGGGGATGCTCGTCCGGAAACCAGTCCGGTGGGTTCATCGGATCGTCGATCTGCGACTGGACAAAGGATTTGGCGCTGCCGGCAACCTGCTTGGGTTTGCCCTCATCGGGCGGGGTCGTGACAGTCTCGGCCGATTTCGAGGGAAACGCCCAATCGGGTCGCCCGGCGGCGGCGGCCAGCGCGGGCACCGACAGCAGCAGCACGATCGCGATGAAACTCCGCATGATATCGCCCCCCACATTGCCCCACATGTTTCGAGGCAAACGCATTTCTGAACCGCAACCCGAAACCTGATCCGCGCCCCGGCGACAGAATGCCCTTTTCCAACCTTGCCGCCAAGGCGCCCGAAGTGGAGCGCGACGTGTGCTTCCTGACCGGGCTTGCGCGATCGTCTCCGATCAGAAGTCCGGCTTGCTCGCGACCGGGATATGCCAGTCGACCAGTTGCTGCGGGTTCTCGGCGCAACTGCGCTCGACATAGTCCTGGTGCACGCGCCGATAGCGCCGCACGCCGGACCAAGGCTCATAGTAAGTGTCGGGGTCCGCCACCGTAACGGTAACTTCCATCGCCTGCTTGTTGTCGACCATGCGCCAGCGCTCCACGACGTGCAGCTTTTCGGTATGCGGCGTCCGGAACGGGTCGACCAGCGTCCTGGTGTCCTGCCCGATGGTGTCGACGACCAGCGTGTCGCCTTCATAGTGGCCGACCGATTCGCCATACCAGGACGGCTTCGGATCGGCCGAATGGGCCACATCGAGATAGACGCGCCGCACTTCCTGCTCGCCCGAGAAGATTATCCAGACCTCCGCGGGTGTTTGCAGGAAATAGGTCGCAAAGGCGCCGCCGCCGTAAGCCATGAATCCGGGAACCCCGCTCGGCATGCAGCTCGAGCGCGGCGTGAAGGCGATTTTCTTGCCGGCGAGCACCTCCTCGATGTCCTTCTTCATGACCTCCTTCACCCACGGCTTCAGGTTCGGATTGGAGAGATCACCGATCCGGTCGGTCGGCTGCCGGCCTTCGCGGTTGTTGTTGGGCACGTAAGGATGTGCCGGATCGGCCGCGAGCGGCGGCACGCGCCCCGGCACCGGGGCAAAGCCGCCACCGCCGCCGCCGACCGCGAGCCAGGCGACCCCGTCTCCGGAGAAATTCGGCGGTGCTTCCCCTGGCTGCGCCACGGCCGGCGCTGCCGCCCACATTGCTCCGGCCACGATACCGCTTGCGAGCGCGATTCTGCTCAGACCGGACGAGGACATGGCTGGTCCAATTCCTGTTTTTGTTGGGACGCCGCCGGGTACCGGCGCGCCATGATGTCTGGCGCAGGATAGCGAATTGGCCGCGGGAAGCCAGCGGACGCGCGTGTCATCCACCAGTGGCATGCCGCCGCGGCTCGGAGCGAAACCGCAGCCGTATTGTGCGGGCATGGAGCGAAGGATTACACTTGTGCACGGCTCGGTTCAGAAGCTGCCAACAAAACGGGAGGCATCAATGAGGCACCGGTTCGCCACCGCGCTGGTTACCGCCACGTTCGCGCTGCCGCTCGCTGCCGGCGCGCAAGAGCGCTACCCGACGCTCAAGCCGGAGCAGCTGAGCCCGGAGCAGAAGGCTTACGTCGAACACTTGCAGAAGCCGCCGCGCAGCAACACCACGGCGCTGAGTACTCCGCCCTTCAAGGTCTACATGCGCAGCCCCGAGCTCGCCGACAAGCTCGAGGCTGTGTCGGACTACGTGCGTTGGGGCACCGGCCTCGCGCCGCGGCTGACCGAGCTCGCGATCATGATCACGGCCCGGCAATGGACGAGCCAATGGATCTGGCGCGGCCACTACCGGGCGGCCGTGCGCGGCGGTCTCGATCCGAGCGTCGGTGCCGACATGGCGGCCGGCAAGCGTCCGGACAAGATGAAGGAGGATGAGACGATCCTCTACAATTACGCGATGGAGATGTATCGCGACAAGGCGGTGTCGGACGCGACCTATGCGGCGGCCGCGAAGCAATTCGGCGAGAAGGGTCTCATCGATCTGGTCGCCACCATGGGCTACTACGACACCGTGGCAATGACGCTGATCACCGCCAAGGCGGTCGCCCCCAAGGAAGACGACGTCCCGCAGCTCGCGGCGCTGCCGAGATAATCACGCGCTCTCCCCTCCTCGAGCAAGGAAGACCATCATGCGGACAATCTGGTCGCTCGCAACCGTGCTGGCAGTTTCGGCCGCTCCCGCGTTCGGGCAGACGAGCCAGGAGCTCAACAGCGACGGCAAGAACACCGACAACGTCCTGACCCAGAGCATGGGTTTCGACCGCAAGAGCTACAGCCCGCTCGCGCAAATCAACAAATCCAACATCAAGCGCCTGGTGCCGATCTGGAGCACCAGCCTGATGAACGATCTGGGGGAGCTGGCGGCGCCGGTGGTGCATGACGGCGTCATCTACGCCATCAATGCCAAATGGACGTTCGCGATCGACGCGGAGACCGGCCGCCAGATCTGGCGTACGCCGGTGCAGACCGAGCCCGGCATGAACCGCGCCGGCAGCGCGATCTACCGCGGAGCGCCGGCGATCTACGACGGCAAGCTGTTCCGCGTGACCGTCGACAACCACCTGGTCGCGCTCGAGATGAAGACCGGGCGGGTGCTGTGGAACAAGAAATTCGCCGAATGGAAGGAAGGCTATCACTCGAGCGGCGCGCCGATCGTGGCCAATGGCGTGCTGATCTCCGGCGTGGCCGGAGGCGAGTCGACGACCCGCGGGTTCCTCGACGGCTGGGACCCCAACACCGGCGAGAAGCTGTGGCGCCGCTACACCATTCCGGCGCCGGGCGAGCCCGGCTCGGAGACCTGGCCAGCCAACAGCGACGCCTGGAAATACGGCGGCGGCTCGGTCTGGCGCTCGGGCTCCTACGATCCGCAGCTCGACCTGGTCTATTGGGGCATCGGCAACGCCGAGCCCTACGATCCGCGGCCGCGCGAAGCCCGCGACAGTCTCTATACGGACAGCGTGCTCGCGATCCGCCCGAAGACCGGCGAGATCGTCTGCTACTTCCAGTACACGCCGAATGATGTCTATGACGTGGACGCCACCGACGAGCAGGTGCTGACCGACATGCAGGTCGACGGGCAGATGCGCAAGGTGATGATCCAGTCGAACAAGAACGGGTTCATGTACGTGCTGGATCGCACCAACTGCAAGCTGATCACCGCGCACCCCTACACCAAGGTCAACTGGGCGAGCGGCGTGGATCCCGCCACCGGCCGCCCGCAGCTCACTGGAATCTACAAGGACTTTCTCGCCGGCGGCGAGGTCGAGATCTTCCCGTCGCGCGGCGCGAACGCAGTGCCGATCGCGTTCGATCCGGCCAAGGGCCTGGTCTATGCGGCGCCGTGGGACCTGCCGCGCCGGCAGCAGCTCGCGCCGCCGTCCGACAGGCCGCAGGTGATCGGCGAATCCTCCACTGGCGTCAATGCGCGCCAGCCGCAGATCAATCCAGGCGACGTGGTCGGCTACTTCATCGCCATGGATCCGCTGACCGGGCAACGGAAATGGGAAGCGCCCTTGACCGATATACCGAGCTCGGCCGGCATGCTGGCCACCGGCGGCGGGCTATTGTTCACCGGCAAGCTCACCGGCGAGTTCCTCGCGCTTGACGAGGACACCGGCAAGACGCTGTGGCAATTCCAGACCAGCTCCAGCGTCAATTCGACCGCGATCACCTACACCCACAAGGGCCGGCAATATGTGACGGTCGCCTCGGGCCTCGGCGGCATCCTGGCGCGCCGCGCCGTCGGCAACAAGGTGCCGACCGGCGGCTCGCTGTGGACGTTCGCGCTGATGCCGGAATAGTGATTCCCTGGACCCTCATCGACACCGCGCCAGTGCCCGAGGGCGGCGGCGAGCTTCGGCTGCTGCGGCGCGGCGCCGAGTTCTCGATCAGGCTCGGCCACAACGAGCTGATGAACAGCCGGGTCGGCGGGTCCGAGGCGGCGCTCGCCACCCTGGCATGCAAGAGAATTCGCACCCGCGAACGGCCGCGGCTGTTGATCGGCGGATTGGGCATGGGCTTCACGCTGCGGGCCGCGCTGGCGGCGCTCGGAGACGAGGCCCGGGTCATCGTGGCCGAGCTGGTGCCGGCGGTGGCGGCCTGGGCGCGCGGCCCGATGGCGGAGGTCTTTGGCGACAGCCTGAGCGATCCGCGCGTGCACCTGCGCGAGGGCGACGTCGGCGAATTGATCCGGCATGAGCGCTCGGCGTTCGATGCCATCCTGCTCGATGTGGACAATGGGCCGCAGGGATTGAGCCGAGCCGCCAATGACGGGCTCTACGATCTTGCCGGATTGAGCGCCGCCCGCGCGGCGCTGCGTCCCGGCGGCGTGCTGGCGGTGTGGTCATCGGGGCCGGATGCTGATTTCACCCGCCGGCTCGGCCGCGCCGGTTTCGAGGCGGACGAGGTTGCGGTGCGCGCCAACGGAAAGCGCGGGGCGCGCCACTTCGTTTGGCTCGCGAGCAGGGCCGCGCGCGGGTCTGAGAAGAAAAATTCATGAGCGCGCTGTTCGAGGAGCTGGACTACCGGGAGACGCCGATCGGGGCGCTGAGCCTGCGCCGCCGCCGCGAGTTGCGGCTCGGCGTCGACGTCTTCGAGATCAAGCTCGGCGAAGATTTCCTGATGTCGAGCCTGTTCACCGCCTCCGAGATCGCGCTCGCCCGGCTGGGATTGGCCGCCCTTGCCGGGCGCAATCTCGACATCGTGGTCGGCGGGCTCGGGCTAGGCTACACCGCCAACGCCGTGCTGGAGAGCGCCCAGGTCGGATCGCTGGTGGTGGTCGAGGCGCTCGCCGCCGTCATCGACTGGCACCGGCGCGGACTGGTGCCGCTCGGCGCCGCGCTCGCCGGCGACCCGCGCTGCCGCATCGTCCATGGCGACTTCTTCGCGCTGGCAGAAGCCGACGCCGGCTTCGATCCGCAGGCACCCGGCCGCCGCTTCGACGCGGTGCTGGTCGATATCGATCATTCGCCCGACGGTCTGCTCGATCCGCGCAACGCCGCCTTCTATCAGCCCGCGGGCCTGCGTCGGCTGGCCGCGAAGCTGCGTCCGGGCGGCGTGTTCGGCCTGTGGTCCAATGCGCTTGCGGACGAGACGTTCACGGCGCGGCTGCGAGAGTGCTTTGCCGAGGCGCGCGCCGAGCCGGTGACGTTCCACAATCCGCTGCAGGACCGGCCCTTCACCCAGACCGTCTACCTGGCACGCACGCAAATGGCGCCCACGGCCGTGCCGAGCGAATGAAGCCATCCGATCCCCTCGACTTGGAAGGAGCGCGGAGAGATAGTGTCTCGACACTGCCGGAGACGTTTCATGTCGCAAGAGCATGACCAGCATCGCCACCATGATGATCACAATGACGGCGGTCATCAGCATCACGCGCAGAGCGCAGGATCCCACGGCTCGGAGCTGTCCGAGATGCAGCTGCGGGTGCGAGCGCTGGAATCGATCCTGACCGAGAAGGGCTACGTCGATCCGGCTGCGCTCGATCTCATCGTCGAGGCCTACGAGACCAGGATCGGCCCGCACAACGGCGCCCGCGCGGTCGCCAAGGCCTGGGCGGATCCGGAATTCAAGCGCGCGCTGCTGCAGGACGCCACCGCGGCGGTGGGCTCGCTCGGCTTCGCCAGCCGGGTGGGCGATCATCTGGTGGCGGTCGAGAACACGCCCGATCGGCACAACATGGTCGTGTGCACGCTCTGCTCCTGCTACCCCTGGGAAATGCTGGGCTTACCGCCGGTTTGGTACAAGGCCGCGCCCTACCGTTCACGCGCCGTCAAAG
>DASYFD010000340.1:0-2973 GCA_036498625.1 Xanthobacteraceae bacterium
GTCGGACGCCCCAGCGGCGCCTTCGTGCTTGATTCATTTCAAGTCCGGCAGCGGCCGCTTGCCGTCCGGCGCCGGAACCTCGAACACCCGAAGCGTCATCGCCAGCATGGTGGCGTAGCCGGCGCCGGCGATCAGCTCGATCAGCGGCTGCAGCCCGAGCTTGGCATGCGCGCGCTCGAAGCTCGGCTGGCTCAGCGAGCGCTTGGCCTGCAGCTCGGTGATGGTATCGTAAACGACCTGCTCCTCCTCGCGCTTGAACACCGGGACCCGCCCCGCCCGCAGAGCCTCGATGATGTCGGGCTCGATGCCGAACTCGTGCCCGTAGGGCTCGTGCGCGAACCACTCGAACTGGGCCGACCAGGTGCGGGCCACGATCAGCACCATCAGCTCGAACAGGCGCCGCTCCAGCTTGCTCTTGAGGCGGATCATGTTGCCGAGCTTGCTGGCGAGCTCGGCCACCTCCGGAATCCGGATCCAGATCGCATAGGGGCCGCGGGCAAGCCCGCGGCGCAATTTGCCGATCTCGTCGCCGACCCGCTTCTGCTCGGGCGTGTACATATCGGGGGTGACGTCGGGAATGCGGCTCATGCAACTCTCCTCGGGTTTATCTGCTTGTTGGCATTGCGGTCCGCGCGCGGGGGCGCGCTCCGACCGGGCGATCGGGAATGCGGCATCGGCCTATTGCTCGAGACTGATGTGGGCGGCCTTGGCGACCGCCGACCAGGTCACCAGATCGTCGGCGATGATGCGGGCGAACTCGGCCGAACTGTTGCCGACCGGATCGAGCTCCTCCAAGCGCAGCTTGGCCTGGATGTCGGGCAGCTGGACGATGCGCACGATCTCGCGCTCGAGCTTCTTGACGATCGGCTCGGGGGTGCGGGCGGGCGCCACGATCCCGGCCCAGCTCACCGCCGACATGTCGGGAAGGCCGGCCTCCGCCAGGGTCGGGAGATCCGGAAACGAGGCGATCCGGGCCGGCGCCGCCACGGCGAGCGCGCGGATGTTGCCGCCCTTGATCTGCGAGGCCGTGGTCGCGGTCACGAACGACATCAGAAGCTCGCCCGATATCAGCGCCACCGTAACCTCGCTCATGCCCTTGTAGGGGATGTATTGAATGGGCGCGCCGGTGCGCTGCTTGAACAGCTCGGTCATCAGCTGGAACGAGACCGTGCCGCCGCCCGCATTGGCCTTCTCGGGATGCGCCTTGGTGTAGTCGATGAGCTCACGCACGCTGTGGACCGGCGCCGAGTTGGTCACCGCCAGGATGAACGGATAGGAGCCGACCATGGAGATCGGCGCGAAGTCGCGCGCGCCGTAGCGCAGCTTCGGATAGACCGCGGGGTTCACCACGATGGAGGCGAGCGGCGCGCTCAGCAGCGTGTAGCCGTCGGCCGGCGCGCGAGCGACATATTCGGTGCCGACGATGGTCGAGGCGCCAGGCCGGTTGTCGATGATGACCGGCTGGCCGAAGCGCTCGCTCAGCTTCTGGCCGACCAGCCGCGCCACCACGTCCATGGTGCCGCCGGCGGCGGCCGCCGCCACGATGTGGATAGGCCGGTTGGGATAGGTGGCGACGTCGTCGGTCTGGGCCCGGGCCCGCGGCGCGCCACCCATGACGAGCGCCGCCGCGATGACGGCAAGCGCAATGCCCCGCAATCCATCGGTCATATGGCTGGTTCCCGGTCGATGTCCGCTTGCCTCATGTTATCGCACGATCGCGATTTCGCAACAACATTCGTTGCATGACCGCCGGGTGCGACAATTTCGTTGCTAAATGCGCCTGGCGCAGTTGGGAAAACGCTGCAAAACAAGCGAAAGCGCGCTCACAGAAGCGTCGGTGAAGGTACCCCTCGGCACCCTCCCCGACAACCCGAAAACCAGGTTTTGTTGCCAAATGAACAGTTGACAGCAACGAAAATTGTTGCAAAACGTCTCGCAGAAACCGTGCCCCTCAAAGCCCGATCGGAGATGCCGTGCGTGTCGTAGACGCCATTGCCGAATGGTTCGAAGTCTCTGGATTCCATACCTATTTCGGGTATGCCGGAGGCTCGATCTGGCCCTTCATGGATGCCCTGACCCCCAAGACCAATGTGCTCGAGGGCATCCAGGCCAAGCATGAATCGCACGCCGTCCATATGGCGGACATGTATTACCGCCTCACCGGCAAGATCGCGCCGGTCATCATCAACAAAGGACCGGGCCTGTTGAACGCGGTCGGCGCCGCCGCCAGCGCTATGCACGATTCCGCCCCGGTGCTGATCATCGCCGGCTCCGGCACCACCCATTTCATGGGCAAGGCCGGCATGCAGGAGATTTTCTATCACGGGCACGAGGACGCGCTGAACGTGTTCCGGCCGGTGACGAAAGGCTGCTGGCTGATCATCCGGCCCGACAGCGCCATCGAGGTGCTCAACACCGCCGTCAAGGTCGCGACCTCGGGTCGGCCGGGCCCGGTGTTCGTGCAGCTGCCCTACGACATCCAGCTGGCCGAGGTGGAAGGCGAGATCGAGCCGCCGCTGCGGCGCGGCCCGACGCTCGGCCGTGCCCGCGCCGACCAGGACAGCGTGCGCCGTGTCGCCGAGATGATCGCGCAGGCGGAGCGCCCGCTGCTGCTAGGCGGCGGCGGCGTGATCCGGGCGCAGGCCGCCGATGCGCTGCGCGCGGCGGTCGAGAAACTGCAGATACCGGTCGCCACCACGCTGCCGGCCAAGGGCCAGATTTCCGAGGATCATCCGCTGTCGCTCGGCACGCTCGGCCGCTCCGGCTGGGCGAGCGCGGCGGAGGCCTCGCGCGAAGCCGATCTCATCATCGGGGTGGGGGCGCGGTTCTCCGACAATCACACCGCCAATTGGCGCAAGGGCTCGATCTACGACGTCAGCAAGACCAAGATCGTGCAGGTCGACGTGGACGGCACCGAGATCGGGCGCAACTTCCCGGCCGAGCTGGGCCTGGTGAGCGATGCGCGGCTGTTCC
>DASYFD010000341.1:0-10583 GCA_036498625.1 Xanthobacteraceae bacterium
GGCGTGATACAGGAAGAGGCCCTGACCGCCCTTCGCCAGCTCGGCCAGGTTCTCCTGGTAGATCTTCTGATATTCCTCCGTCAGCGGAGCTTCCTGCTTCGCCCCGAACGACTTGTTAGGATCGAACCGCAACTGCTGGCCCGGCAGGCGGGGGATGACGGTGGTCCACTCGCCTTTCCAGTTGGGGTATTTCTTGTCCTGCGCCCGGGCGCCGCCGACCGTCACCATCAGCACGGTGGCCAACGCGAGCACCTTTATCGTCGTTCGATAGACCATGACCATTCTCCCAGCGTCTGTCGGATCACTTGCCCGATCGCATTGCACGCGACGTTCACCTGGCAGGCGCAGGATATGACACCGCCCGCGCAAAGGGAACGGCATTGCGACACGGCAAGAGGGTTCTCCGCCTCCAATCCTCGAGCGATGCGCGGGTGCTTAGCCTCCTCTCGCTGGCGCCATGACGGGCGCAATGCCACTTCCGATTGCCGGGGCGGTTGAGGTAGCTTCAGCGAAGAGCTGCCAACGGAGAGCCCAACCATGAAACCGAGAATCCACATTCTGATCGCGTTGCTGTGCGGCGTCGTCATTGGCGGCGTCGGGTTCGGTGCCTTGCATGCCCAGACCAGGACAGCGTCGGCTTATTGGGTCACCGAGGTTCTGGAGATGGGCGATCAGGCGGCCTTCATGAAGGCGATCGAGGCGGTGCCGCCCACGGTGCAGCCGTTCGGCGGCCACTACGCCGTCCTCGGCGGCAGGATCGCGGGCGATGTCGGGCCGCCGCCCCGGCGGATCGCAATCATTGCATTCGACAGCATGGACAAGGCCGGGAAGTGGGTCAGCGATCCGGCGGCCGCCGCGGCGCGCGCCGAGGCCAGCAAATATGCAAAGACGCGCTCCTTTACTGTCGAAGGCGTTGCCAATTAGCGCCTGATCCCGCCTAAATGAGTTTTCGGCGCATTTGCCGGCTCGCTGTCAAAAGGCGTGCTAACGTCGGCCGCGGCGAGCGATGCCGGCAGCTCGATGCCGCTCGACATCGAAGGCATCCGCTCGCGACAAAGGGGGGATATCATGGAAGTTCTCGGCTGGATCGTGTTTGCCTTCTTGGCCTTTCTGGCGCTGTCGACAATTCTGGGCAGCTTTTTTACGGTCAACACCGCACAAGTGGCGATCATCACCCGATTTGGAAAATTTCTTCGTGTCGCCGATCCGGGCTTGAACTGGAAATGGCCGTTTATCGATGGCGTGGCCGCCCGGATCAGCTTGCGCGTCAATCAGATCACATTGACCATGGAGACCAAGACCAAGGACAACGTATTCGTCACCATTCCGATCTCGGTCCAGAACCGGGTTCGTCCGGAGAAAGTCTTTGATGCTTACTACAAGCTGTCCGATCCCACCGCGCAGATAAAATCCTATGTCGAGCAGGTGATCCTCGGCCATGTTCCCGGCATGACGCTCGACGAGGTGTTTGCAAGCCAATCGGGGATCGCGGCCGCGGTGAAGCAGGAGCTGGACGCCGACATGGCGGGGTTCGGCTACGAGATCGTTAATGTGCTGGTGACCGACATCGTTCCCGATGCAAAAGTGAAGTCCGCCATGAACGACATCAATGCGGCGCAACGCGAGCAGGTCGCCGCCACCGCCAGGGGCGAGGCGGAGAAGATCCTGGTGGTGAAAAAAGCCGAGGCGGAAGCGGCCAGCAAGGCACTGCAGGGGCAAGGCATCGCCAATCAGCGCAAAGCCATCATGGAGGGGCTGCAGGCCTCGATCGAGCAATTCCAGAAAGGCGTCGGCGGCGCGTCGGCGGCGGAAGTCATGCAGCTGGTGCTGGTGACGCAATATTTCGACACGCTCAAATCCATCGGCGAGATGGACAAGACCAATACATTGTTCCTCTCGCACTCGCCGGGGGCGGTGAAGGACATCTCCGAGCAGGTGCTGCAGTCCATGCTGATCGCGGAACGAGCGAAAGCCTAGGCGGGGCCGGTGCTACCTTCCCTCCACCGTGTCGCGCGGATCGTCAGGGGCGCAAAGCGCTTCACTCCTTCTCCCCGTGGGGGAGAAGGTGGGATGAAGGGGCTCGGGCGGTGCGATACGGAATCATCGTAGCCCCCTCACCCCACCTCTCCCCTTCGGGGCGAGGGAGTAAAATGCCGTGCCCACCCAACGCATGAGACAACTCAGCGCGGATCAGATTCTCACTTCTTCTCGAAAATGCCGCGCAGAGTGTCCTTGCCGTCCCAGGTGATGTTGGCGATCCGCCAGCCGTCCGCGAGCTTGACGAGATCGTAGGTCACCGTCGTCGCGACCTTGAGATTGCGGAACTTGGCGGTGACGCTGGCTTTGTCGGGCGCGATGTCACGCACCGCGATCTCTACCGGGCCGATCTCCCAATCCTGCCCGCCGACGAACGGATCGGCATCGAGATCGGGAACGTCGCCGCGCTTTTTGGCGTCGTTGCGATCCTTGATGATCAACGCCGCAAGCCCCGGCTCGAAATAGCGCCGCACCCCGGCGTCGCTATCGAACGAGACGCCCTTGGAGTTCTTGCCCTTGTAGGCGGCATAGATTTTCTCGAGGAACGCCTTCGCGGCGGCATCGGCACGCGCCGGGCGGGCCGCCCCGCAGGCGAGCGTCAGCACGCTGGCGAGAACGAATCTACGGCGCGTGATCATGTCATCTCCCTCGCCCGAAATACGCAAAAAATGCACGGCCAGCGGCATGCCTTGCCTGCCCGCGTCGCCACTATTGCAGACCAAGCCTCAGCGAACAATCGAGCCCCGGCACGCCGCCAGGCTGCATAGGCTTGCAGCCAGGGTGCGTGGGCTTGCATGTCCCTTTCCGGAAAATTTCGCTAGACTGAACTGGCCGGCTCGCACTCTCGATCGCGGCCCGGTTCCCGGCACGCCGCCGCAACGATTCCACGCCCGCGCTTTTCCGATTGGCGGAGGAAAAGATGACACGCGTTATTCTGGCCCTCCTGACGATCGCATTCGGCGCCGCTGCGGCAAGCCCGTCGGCGGCCCAAACGTTTCCGAACCGGTTGATCCGGATCGTGGTCCCATTTCCGGCCGGCGGCCCGACCGATCTGCTGGCCCGCCACGTCTCGCAGCGGCTGTCGGTGATTCTCGGGCAGAGCGTCATCATCGAGAACGACGCGGGCGCGGGCGGGAGAACCGGGACGCAAGCGGTCGCGCGCGCCAATCCGGACGGCTACACGCTGTTGCTGGGCGGCACCAACTCCAACGCCATGGCCCCATCGCTTTACAAGAATCTCAGCTACGACCCGATCAGGGACTTTGTCGCGGTCGCCTCGATAGCGACCGACTCGAATGCGCTCGCGGTCAACCCCGCGGTCCCCGCCAACACCATCGCCGAGCTCGTTTCCTATGCGAAAGCCAATCCCGGCAAGCTGGTCTCCGGTGCCGCGCTCGGCATCTTTCCGCATTTTGCGCTCGAGCTGTTGAAGGTCAGGGCCGAGCTCGACATGATCTTCGTTCCCTACAAAGGTGCCGCCCCGGCCATTGCGGATTTGCTGGGCGGACAGATTCAGCTGACCGCGGCCGCCAAGTCGATCCTGCTGCCCCATATCCAGGCCGGCAAGATACGCCCGCTCGCCGTGACCAGCATGGCCCGCTGGCCGGAGCTTCGCGACGTTCCCACCATGCGGGAAAGTGGCTTTGCCGGATATCCTTCGGAAATCTGGTTCGGCCTGCTCGCCCCGGCCGCGACCCCTCCTGCGATCGTGGCCAGGCTCAACGCCGCGATCAACCAATGCCTGCAGTCCGCGGATTTGCGCGAAGCATTCGCGAAACTGGGGCTGGAGGTGAAGATCGGTACGCCGCGCGATTTTGCGGCAGCCATCGCCGAGGATGCCCGGCAATGGGACACCATCGTGAAGGAGACCGGAATAAAGCTCGAGTGAGCTTTGCCGCAGAGAGGAAATCCGCCATGCGCTACCGCGCCAGGTCCGAATTCGCGCGCCTCGACAAATCCCGCAGCCGATCATGGATCGCTGCCGCCGCGCTCGCGGGCCTGTTGGGTGCGCCGGCCGCGCTGTGGCCGCCGGCGGCTGCCCAGCGGAGCGTCGCACCGAACCTCTATGTCGACAGCGAGACGGGCTGGCTGCCGGTCGGCGACGACTTCCTGCCGCCGCCGAGCGGGCCCGGACCGATCACCTTCGACAAGCAGCACCCCTATGTGGACAATGGCGCAGCGCGGCGCGCGCACACGCAGCCCACCTTTCGGGTCGCCGATCTCGGCAATCCGATCCTGCAGCCCTGGGCGGCCGAGCAGATGCGCAAGGCCAACGACGAGGTGCTGGCCGGAAAGGTTCCGTTCCGGCCGCGCGAGAGCTGCTATCCGGGCGGCGTCCCGGGCTTCCTGGTCTACAATCTGGTGTTCGCCAATCGCTTCCTGCAGACCGCCAGGCAGGTGACCATCATCAATCCGGGCGGCCCCGAATTGCGGCGCGTCTACCTCGACGTGCCGCATTCGGCGCAGGTGACGCCGAGCTGGTACGGCGAATCGGTCGGCCACTACGAGGGCAGCGACACCATGGTGGTCGATACCATCGGGCTTTCCACTAAGGCCTTCATCGACAACTACCGCACGCCCCATACCGACCGGTTGCACGTGGTGGAGCGCTTCAAATTGACCGCCGGCGACCAGATGGAGGTGCTGGTCACGGTCGACGACCCGGGAGCCTTCACGATGCCGTGGTCGGCGATCCAACGTTTCAGGCGCGTGCGGGCCGGCCCGATGGAGGAAGCCATTTGCGCCGAGAACAACGTCAACCCGTTCAGCTTCGCGGTCGTGCCGGTACCGCAAGCCGACAAGCCGGATTTCTGACTTGTCATGGCCGGACTTGTTCCGGCCATCTCGCTTAGGTTGGCGCCGCCGTGCGCTCGTTGTCGAGATTGCCGGGACATAAGGGCGTTTACGCCCGTCTTCGCGGGCTTTGCCCGGCAATGACACGGAGACTCACTTATCCATCGCTTCCTTCACGGCACTGACCAGCTGCTTCAAGGTAAAAGGCTTGGCCAGGAAATCGTGCCGGCTGGAATCGGGCAGGCTCTTCTCGAAGGCGTCTTCCGCATAGCCGGACACGAAGATGATCTTGATGTCGGGATTGTCCTTGCGCAATTCCTTGAGCATCGTGGGCCCATCCATCTCCGGCATCACCACGTCGGAGACCACGAGATCGACGCGGCCGCCGTGCCGCGCCAGCGTCTCGATCGCCTCCACCCCGTTGCCGGCCTCCAGCACGCTGTAGCCGCGCGACTTGAGGCCGCGCGCGTTCAGCGCCCGCAAACCCTCCTCGTCCTCGACCAGCAGGATGGTGCCGTGACCGGTGAGGTCGGAAGCGGCCGTGCGCCGCACCTCGTCGGCCGCCGCCATGGTGCCGGCCAGCGCCGGCGCCGTGGTCTCAGGCAATTGCGGCGCCTGCACGTCGTCGGCGCCCGGAACGTAGCGCGGCAAAAAGATGCGGAATGTGGTGCCCTTGCCGACCTCGGAATCGAGATAAATAAAGCCGCCGGTCTGCTTGACGATGCCGTACACGGTCGAGAGGCCAAGCCCGGTGCCCTTGTTGACCTCCTTGGTGGTGAAGAACGGATCGAAAATCTTGTCGATGATCTCCGGCGCGATGCCGGTGCCGCTGTCCGCCACCTCGATCAGCACATACTCGCCGACGGGCATGCCTTTGTAGTTGAAGCGGGCGCCCTCCTCGGCCGACACATTGGCGGTCCGCAACGTGAGCTTGCCGCCGTCCGGCATGGCGTCGCGGGCATTGACCGCGAGATTGACGATCACCTGCTCGAACTGCGCAATATCGACCTTGACCGGCCAAAGATCGCGGCCGTGCTGGACGCTGAGCGAGACGTTCTCGCCGATCAGGCGGCGCAGCAGCATGGTGAGATCGGACAAGGCCTCGCCCAAGCTGAGCACCTGCGGCCGCAAGGTCTGCTTGCGCGAGAACGCCAGCAGATGCCGCACCAGCCCGGCCGCCCGGTTGGCGTTCTGGCGGATCTGCATGATGTCCTGGAACGAAGGATCGGTCGGCTTGTGGGCGTTCACCAGGAAGTCGGTCGCCATCATGATGGCGCCGAGCACGTTGTTGAAGTCGTGGGCGATCCCGCCGGCGAGCTTGCCGACCAGCTCCATCTTCTGGGACTGGGTGAACTGGCTTTCCAGGGTGCGCTGCTCGGTGGTCTCGATGCCGTAGACGATGGCGGCCTCGTGGTCGCCCACCTCCTCCTCGACGGCGGTGACGTAGAAGCGGGCGAAGCGCTCGCCCGGGCCGGCAAGCGCGGCCTCGACCGGCGCGATCTCGCCCTGCTTGTCGGCGGCGCGGCGGATCGCGGCTTCGAGCGCGGCGCGATCCCGCTCCGCCACCACGGCGAGTATCGAGCCGCCGTCCGGACCGTCGGTCTTGAGCACCGGCCGGAACAGCCGCGCGAACAGCACGTTCGAGCGGATGATCTTGCCCGGCTTGTCGACGGTCGCGATCGCCATCGGGGTATTCTGGAAGAAGCGCATGAAGCGCACCTCGGCCAGCCGCTGCGGATCGGAGCCGTGGTCGCGCGCCCGGTTGAGCACCAGGGTGCGCGAGGCGCCGGGCGCCCCGTCGGCCCCGAACGCCACCTTGTGGAACAGCCGCACCGGCAGGGTGCGGCCGCCGCGGGTCTTGAGATCGATGTCGAAGATCTCGGTGTTGACCTCGCCGGGCGGCGCGCTGAGCGTGGTGAGCAGCGCCGCCCCCTGCCCGGCCACCAATTGGTCGAGCTTCAATCCGCCCGAGCCGAACTGCGCCAGGTCGTAATCGAGCCATTCGGCCAGCGTGGCGTTGAGATAACCGATCTCGCCATTGGCATCGACCGAGAAGAAGCCGGCCGGCGCATGGTCGAGATAATCGATGGCGTTCTGCAGCTCCTGAAAGACGTTTTCCTGGCGCTCGAGCTCGCGGGTCACATCGGCGATAGACCAGACCGTCAGCCCGGCGGGGTGCCGGCCTTCGCCGAGCGGGCGCACCCGCATGCGCAGCCATCGGCCTGGCTCGCCCTTGCGGCCGCCGACCCGCACCTCCTCCTGCAGGCGCCGGCCTTCGCGCGCCGCCCGCAGCAGCCGGTAGACCGCCTCCGACACGCCCGGATCACCGACGAAAACCCGCTCGATCGGGCGGGTGTCGTCGGAGCCCGAAGCCTCGGTGAGCTCGAGATAGGCCGCATTGGCATAGACCACGCGGCCGCCCGCGTCGGTCACCAGCAGACCGTCATGGGCGCCATCGACGATGGACTTGATGATGGGGCTCGCGGCTTCGGTGCCGCTCATGCGCAGGATTCCCGCGGCCAGCGCCAGCAGCAAGAACACGCCGGCCATGGCCATGATGGCCAGCAGCGCAAGCAGATAGGGCTCCGCATTGGCGCGGCCGACCAGGATCAGGCCGGCGCCGGCGCCGGCGAGCACCACTGCGACAAACAGCACCAGGCTGACGCTGCCGTTGTGGCGGCCGCTGCGGGTGCGGTCGACCGCAACACGGGCGGTGTCGCCGGCCAGACGGACGGTGTCGGCAATACGATCCAGTTGCGCCATGACGGCTTGCGACCTGCTGTGCTGGCGGCGCTTCAGTCCGCGATCCGCGCTGAAACACCAACGCGTTCAATGCTTTGTGCTACGCCGTCCACGCCACCAACAGAATCGAGCATGGTGACACAACACCAGCGGCAGATTCGACGCAAGTAACTTGCCGCCGGCCCGAAGCGAACCATCGCCACGACTGTCGGTCGGTATGCGGGCACCGGCCGCGGCAAGACGGCCACAGAGTCCCGCGTGTTGCGGTCTCATTTGAGTTGGAGTTCAATGGGGGACCGGACTTGCCCGCTGCGCCACTAGTCGCTTTCAGCTCGAGGAGGCGTCATGGACCCGATCACAGCCGCGATCCTCGCGGTCCTGCCGGCGCTCGCCTCTGACGTGGTCAAGTCCGGCGTCAAGGATGCCTATGAGGGGCTGAAGGCGGTGATCCGCCGCAAGTGGGGCGACGGCGCCCCGATCAGCAAGGCGATCGCCGCGATCGAGGAAGACCCGACGTCCAAGGCCCAGGCCGCCGTGCTCGAGGAGAAGGTCGGCGCGGTCAAAGCCACCGACGATGCCGACGTGGCGCAGGCGCTGCACCAGCTGGTCGAGCAGCTGAAGACGAACGGCATCGGCGGCGAAGCGGTAGCCAGGATCCAGTTCAACATGAGCGGCGGTGTCGTGCAGGGGATCGCGGGGGCCGAGAACGTCCAGATCGGCTCCATGACCTTCGGGGAGCCGCCGAGGAAATAATCGGCGCGGTCGGAGTGGCACGCGATGGATCCCACTGTCGGCGTGAACGTCTCCGGCGGCCAGATCGCCGGTATTGTGGGGGCGGGCTCGGTCGTCATCGAGAACCTCACCTTCTACAACCGCCCTTCGGAAGAGCCTGACCAGACCGCCGGCGGCGAGCCGATCGGGGCCTGCCCCTACCCGGGGCTGGCCTATTTCGGACCGGAGGAAGCGCCGCTGTTCTTCGGGCGCGACGCCGCCATCACCAGGCTGATGGAAGCGGTCGAGCGGCAGAGCTTCACGGCGCTGGTGGGCGCGTCCGGCAGCGGCAAATCCTCCGTGGTCCTGGCCGGTCTGGCGCCGCGGCTGCACGGCGCGGGCAACTGGCTCTTCAGCCATTTTCGCATCGGCACCGAGCGCGAGCGCAAGCCGTTCCTGGCCTTGGCCCGCGCTTTGGTGCCGTTCTACGTCGCGAGCGAGGACGAGACCGAGCGGCTGGTGAACACGAACAAGCTGGCGTCAAAGCTCCAGCAGGGCGAGCTGACATTGCCCGACGTGTTCGCCGCCTGCCGCAGCCGCAACAAGGGGCGGCGCATCCTGTTGATTGCCGATCAGTTCGAGGAGGCGTTCACCCTGGTCGAGGACGAGGCGATCCGGACGCGCTTCATCGACGTGCTGCTGGCCGGCTTCCCCGATCCACCGGCCGGCCGCATCCCCGACATCTGCCTGATCCTGACCATGCGGGCGGACTTCTACGGCCGCGCATTGCGCCATCGCCCGCTCGCCGACGCTCTGCAAAGCCACGTGGAAAACCTCGGCCCGATGCATCGGGAGGAGCTGCAGGCGGCCATCGTCCGGCCGGCGGAGAGCACCGGGGTGACGTTCGAGCCCGGCCTGGTCGAGACGCTGCTCGACACCGTCGAGAGCAAGCCCGGCGCACTGCCGCTGCTGCAATTCGCGCTGCGCGAGATGTGGGGCCGGCAACAGCGCAAGAAGATCACGCGCAAGAGCTACGACGAGATCGGCGGGGTCGAGGGCGCATTGGCCAAGCGCGCGGAGACGGTGTTCGCCGGACTGACCAGGAACGGCGGCGATCCCGCGATGGACAAGGCCTTCCAGCGCCTGTTCACCCGGCTGGTGACGCTGGGCGAAGGCCAGGAGGACACCAGGCGCGTGGTGGTGCGGGCGGAGCTGGGCGACGAGGGCTGGGGCCTCGCGCAGCGCCTGGCCGAGGAAGACAACCGGCTGGTGGTGACCGATTCTTCGTCGGCGCGCGAGACCGCCGAGGTGGTGCATGAGGCGTTGATCCGCCACTGGCCCAAGCTGGTCGACTGGATCAATCGGGACCGCGCCTTCCAGTCCTGGCTGCGGCAGATCGCGGCCGGCGTCGAGCTGTGGTCGGCCAACCCGAACGATGAGGGGCCGCTGCTGCGCGGCGGCATGCTGGCCCAGGCCACGGAGTGGCTGGCGGGGCGGCGCGACGATCTCAGCCAGAAGGAGCGGGATTATATCGAGGCGAGCATCGCGCTGAGGCAGCGCGCGGAAGCCGAGAAGGAGGCGGCGCGGCAGGCCGAGATCAAGCGCCAGCAGGAATTGGCGGAAGCGGCGGTGCAACTCGCCAACGAGCAACGCCGGCGCGCGAAGATTGCGTTCTGGCTCGGTGGCATCGCCGGCACGGCTGCCATTATCGCGGTCGTGCTCGCGATCTTCGCCGCCTCCGAGCGCAACAGCGCCAGGGACGCTACCGCGCGGGCGGAGGCATCGCGGGATTCCGAGCGGCTGACGAAAAACTTCATCGTCCGTGTCGCCGACACGCTGCAGGTGCTCAGCGGCGTCGTGCCGGAGGAAACCGAAGCGCTGATGCGGCAGACCACCGAGGCGATCATCTCCGGCAAGGTTCAGGACGCCGACCTCCTCACGCTGCAGCAGATCGACGCGCTGATCGAGATGGGGCGCTATTTCTTCGACGCCTGGGACACCCAACGTGTCGATGATTTTCTGAAGGACGCGGACGAGAGGCTGGCGAAATTGAGCAGCGCCGGGGCCGCGCGTCCCGAGACCGCCCGGTTGCGCGCCGCCTCGCGGGAACTCGCCGGCGACAAGGACGCCATATACCCGCAAACGCGCAAGCAGGCCGAGCAGTCCTATCTGCAGGCGCTCCAGCTCTTCGATGCGTACCGCAAGGTCGGTCCCGGCGGCGAGCTCGCGCTCGCGCGCGTTCACCGCAAGCTGGCGACGCTGAAAATGCTGGAGGACGACTACGCCGCCGCTGCCGCCCA
>DASYFD010000342.1:0-26336 GCA_036498625.1 Xanthobacteraceae bacterium
TGCCGATCCCGGCCCATGCCGAGATCGCGATCGAAGGCGAGATGCCGCCGCCCGACGTCGAGTCGCGGCTGGAAGGCCCGTTCGGCGAATGGCCGGGCTACTACACGGTCGGCAGCAAGGGCACCGCCGACCATCAGCCGGTCATCCGGGTGAAGGCGATCTACTACCGCAACCAGCCGATCCTCTTGAACATGGCGCCGCAATGGCCGGGAGCGCCGCATCATTCGGTACGTTTCGAAGGCGGCATCCTGTGGCAGCAGCTGGAAGCCGCCGGCGTGCCCGGCATCGTCGGCACCTATGTGCATCACATGTTCCTGGTCGTGGTCGCGATCAGGCAGCAATACGCCGGTCACGCCAAGCAGGCCGGCATGGCGGTGCTCGGCTCATCGGCCGCGGCTCGCAACGGCCGCTTCGTGGTGATCGTCGACGAGGACATCGATCCCTCCAACATGGACGAGGTGATGTGGGCGATGACCACGCGGGTCGATCCGGCGACCGACATCGAGATCATCCAGAACTGCTGGGCGACGCCGCTCGATCCGCGCATGCCACCCGAGCAGGCCGCCAACGGCCCGCACACCAATTCGCGCGCCATCTACTACGCGGTGCGGCCGTGGGCCTGGAAGGACAAGTTCCCCCCGGTCAACCGCATCGGCAAGGACCAGCGCGACGCCATGGTGAAGAAGTACACCGGGCAATTGCCGTTTCCGCGCCGGTAGGGGATTCTGTAATTCGGATGGAGCCAACGGGTCGGCGCAAAGCGCCGCCCGATGATGAACTTTGCGCAATCAGGGTCCGCCGCTCCCGCACTTTGTTCGCGTTCCATGCGGGCTACAAGTATGGACTCGCGGCGCGAGCAACCGCCCGCTGTTCAGCCGCCATGCTCCGCGCGCTCGGCCTCCAGCGCCGCCAACATGTCGGCGACTGTCGGCGCCGCAACTTGCGTGAATCCATTGCGCCGGATGGCGCTACGCTTGGCGTCGTCGCAGAGCTGCCGCAGCCGGGCGCCCGAGAACCCTTCAGTTAGCGGTGTCGCGGCTTCGGTGATGGCCTCGAGCGCCGGGTTCTCGACTGCCGCCGCGGTGGCGAGGCAGATGCGCAAAATCGCGCGGCGCGCCGGCGCATCGGGCAGGCCGACCCCGATGTGCACGCCGAAGCGGCCGGGGCGCAGGATCGATGGATCGATCAGGTCAATGCGGTTGGTGGCGCCGACGACGATCACGCCCGACAGCTGCTCGACGCCGTCGAGTTCGGCCAGGAGCTGGCTCACCACCCGGTCGGTGGTCATGGAGCCCGCGTGCTGACCGCGGATCGGCGCGATCGCCTCGAGCTGATCGAAGAAGATCACGGCCGGCGCCACCTGGCGGGCGATCCGGAACACCTGCCGTACGCCTTCCTCGGATTCGCCCAGCCACTTGGTGAAAATCTCCGGCCCGTCGACTGCGATGAAATTGACGCCGCATTCATTGGCCAATGCCTTGGCGAGCAGCGTCTTGCCGGTGCCGGGCGGCCCGTACAGCAGCGCCCCCACATGGGGCGGCAGGCCGCTTGCGGTCAGGAGCTGCGGATTGCGCAGCGGCAGCTCGACGGTTTCCTGCAGCCGCTTTTTGACGCCATCAAGCCCCCCGATGTCGCTCCAGGACACGTCCGGAATGCTGATCAGCGTCTCGCGCAGCGCTGAGGGCCGGGTCTGCGACAGCGCCAGCTCGAAGTCCTCGCGCTCGACCCGCAGATCCTCGAGCGGAATCCGGAAGGCGGCGCGATGGTCCGACAAATTGCCGGCGCTGCGGCGCAGCCGGCTCAACCCGGCATCGCGGCAGAGCTCCATCAGGTCGGCGCCGAGGAAACCGTGGGTACGCTTGGCGACCTGGTCGAGGAAAGCTTGCGCGTCGTCCGAAAGCGGCATCTCGCGGGTATGGATTTCGAGAATCTCGCGCCGGCCCGGCGCATCGGGCGGGCCGATGAAGATTTCCCGATCGAACCGGCCCGGCCGCCGGAACGCCGGATCGACCGCATCGATCCGGTTGGTGGTGCCGATCACGATGACGGCGTCGACGCGCTTGAGCCCATCCATCAAAGCGAGGAGCTGGGTGACGGTGCGGGTGTCAGAGTGCGCGCCGGTCTCGCCGCGCTTGGGCGCCATGGCGTCGAGCTCGTCGATGAAGATGATCGAGGGCGAATGGTGGCCGGCCTCGTTGAACATGCGGCGCAGATTGGCCTCGGTCTCGCCCGTATAGGTGCCGATCACGTCGGGGCCGTTGATGTAATAGAAGCGCGCGTCCACCTCGTTGGCGACCGCGCGGGCCAAATGTGTCTTGCCGGCGCCGGGCGGGCCGTAAAGGATGATGCCGCGCGGCGGATTGATGCCGAGATGGCGATAGACGTGCGGATACTTGAGCGGCAGCTGCACCAGCTCGCGCACCAGCTTGATCTGCTTGTTGAGGCCGCCGACGTCCTCGAAGGTGATGTCGAAGGCGCCGTCCGGAATATGCGAGTCGTGATAGTCGAGCACCACCTCGGTCGTCTCGTCGACGATGCCGGGCCAGTCCGCGACCTTGTGGATCTCGTAGGTGGTGCCGGCGTGGGAATTCGGAAACGGGATGTAAAGCACCGCGCCGATGCTGGCGGGCGTGCGGCTCTCCACCAGAACTTTCTTCAGATGCGGAAGAAGATCATGCGCCATCGAGACATCGACAGCCGGCAGCAATTCGATGCGCCGGACCGGTGCCGCGGCCGCAGTTTCGATCTCGACTGATTCATTCAGATGCGCCTTGATGGCCTGGCGCACGAACCGGTCGAGCCGCACGATGCCGCTGCCCGTATCGCCATCGAGCGGGGCATCGAGCCGCGCCAGGATGCTGCGGCCGCGCTCGGTAGCGATGCGAACCACGGCGTCGGCCGCGACCCCGAGCTTTCCCATCAAGGCACTGTCGAGTCGGACGGCGAGGCGCGCGCTCGCGCCCACGGCGCCGGCCAGATGGTCTACGCTCGCGTGCACATGCACACGCCCGCCGTGGGCATGGGTCTCAGGGCCGTGGTGCGGATCGGAGTCCATGGCTAGCGCTGCTCCTCGACCGCAAGCGCGCCCGACCGCTCATGCGCGTCCGCGGCCGCCGCTGCGCCGCGCATGCGCTCCACGACGCCGGCCGGATCGGCCGGGAGCGCGTCGCCGCGCCAGGCGACGTGGCCGTCGGGCCGCACCAGCACGAGGGCTCGCTCATAAAGTTCAGCGATTTCCGGATCCGGCAGCGCGACCTCGCGCAGCGGGACGCGGCGGGCCGCCGCGGCCTGCAACAGAGGATCGGCCGCGGGCGGCCGCTCGCCGAGGCGCATGAGCGTGAACCCGTTGCCGAACAGATCGAGCGTGGAGGTTCCGTCCCCGAGCCAGGCGTGCGGGGCACGCGCGCCGGGCCGCGTGGAGGGCATGAAACGCGGCGGTTCGGGGTCGGGCACCCGCGTGCCATCCGGGATGCAGATCGGCGAGCCCTCGTAGCAATATTGGATCTTGAGATGCTCCAGGATCGACAGCCAATTCGGCGTGGCCCGCCAGTCGGTCGCGTCCACTTGGGGGAGGCCCGGGATGGCGGCGATGGCGCGGAACGAGCGGGTCGCCAATTCAACATTGCGCCGCGCGATCGGCAGCCGCTCGGCCGCATAGGAAGCGACCAGCGCCGGGCCGCCCCAGCCTTCCAGCATGGCGGCGAGCTTCCAGCCCAGGTTCACCGCCTCTTCGAGCCCGGTATGCATGCCGATTCCGCCGGTGGGCGAGCACTCGTGGGCGGCGTCGCCCGCGATCAGGACGCGGCCTTTCCCATAGCGCTGTGCCACGAAATCGCGGCGCTCCCAGCGCGTCACCGACAGGATTTCGTAGGGGAAGTCGCCGCCCGCCATCTTGCGCAGGAGGCTCTCGGGCGCGGCCGTGCTCGCCGGCTGGTCGAACACGGTGAGCCGCCACAGTTCCTTGCCGTCGATGGGGATCAGCTCCGCCCAGCAGCCGTGCTCGTCGATCAGCCGGTAGAAGCGGGCCCAGCCTTTGTCGTGGACCGATGCGAGCTCGGCGGAGCGGAAGAATATGTTGACGCTGATGGCGACCACCCCGAGCCCGCCGAGCTCGATCCCGAGCGTCTCGCGCACGGTGCCGGCCGGCCCGTCGCAGCCGACCAGATAGCGCGCGCTGACGTTCTGCGTGGCGCCGGTCGACAGATCGGCAAGCTGCACCGTGACGCCCGCGTCATCCTGGCGAAACGATTCGAGCGCGGTGTGGTAGCGCACGCTCACATTGGGAAACGTCTTCACCCGCGCCATCAGGATCGGATCGAAATAGATCTGCGGGCAGGGGCAGGGGGCCTCCGGGGTGAAATCGCGCTGGTCGCGCTGCCCATAGGAGGGCACCTTGACCCGCATGAGCTCCCGCCCACACAAGCTATCGAGATACACGAAGTCGCGCGGGTAGCTCTGCGGCCACACCGCGTTGCGCACCGCCGCCGCCACGCCCCAGCGGCGGCAGAATTCCATGTTGCGGGCGCTGACCATGCTCTGCTTGGGCACTGTGATGGCGCCGTCGCGCTTCTCCACCAGGAGGCAGCGGACGCCGCGCAGCCCGAGCTCGCAGGCGAGCCCCAGACCGACCGGCCCGGCGCCCGCAATGACCACGGAAGTCTCGGTATTCTCGCTCATCGGCCCCTGTATACACGCCGTTGCGGCCGTTGCAGAGTGGCGGTTGGTAGCTGGCCCGCAACCGTAGGGGCGGCCCTTGTGGCCGCCCTGCGGGATATTCAGAGCGGGCGCCCACGAGGGGCGCCCCTACGGCGAGAATCAATCCATGGAAACCGATCGCGCGGCGCAGCCCGCGCAAATCAACCACTGGGACGCGCTCTTGGCACTGCGCGATCGCCAGCGCGCGCAGGTTCGCAACGGCATTCAGGTGATCAAGCAATCGCACCTGCCGCTCGAGGTCAGCCGGCAGGGACTGATGCGCTGGTACATGCACCCGGCCATCAAGGACACGGTGCTCTCCGTGCTGCTGTTCTTTCAGCAGGAGATCCCGCCCGGAAGCCGTTCCGGACGGCTCAAGTTCCAGGGCGGGCAGGTCATGCTGATCCTGGAAGGGCAGGGTCACACCCTGATCGACGGGGTGAAGCACTCCTGGAAGGCCGGCGATGTCGTCAACTTGCCGCTGCGCGCCGACGGCATCATCGTGCAGCATTTCAATACCGATGCCCGGAAGACCGCGCGCTTCGTGGCGGCCGAGCCGAACTGGCTCGATTGTGCCACGGTCGATCGCGGCTGCGGTTTCGAGCAGCTCGAGGACGCTCCCGAATACCGCGGTTGAGCCCCCGGTCCCCTGTCCCGCTTGCGGGGAGGGCCAGGGAGGGGGCAAGCAACAAGCAAGGAGTCGCGACCAATGGCTGAAGCCGAACGGACCCGCGAGCGCGAGCGACCGCCGCTCGGCGACAATCCCTATGAACGCATCATCCGCCAGCGCAAGGACCTGGCCGAGCGCAACCTCACCGGCCCGGTCGTCATTCGCGCCGAGGATCGGGAGTGGTATCAGACCCGCCAGGGCAAGCTGAAATATTATCTCGATCCGGTCACCTTCAAGGACACGCCGCTGCAGCACTGGCGGGTTTTCATCCACGACATCCGGACCCGGTCAGGCAAGCATCGCCACCAGGGCGGGCTCGTCATCTACGTGCTCGAAGGCAAGGGCTATTCGGTGGTCGACGGCGAGCGCAAGGACTGGGAGAAGGGTGACCTGGTGTTGCTGCCGATGAAACCGGAAGGCGTCGAGCATCAGCATTTCAATCTCGATCCGGCCGAGCCCGCGCTCTGGGCGGCGTTCATCAACATCCCGATCCAGGAATTCCTTGCCTCGGACTTGCAGCAGACCGAGAACTCACCAGACTTCAAGGAGTAGCCCGCATGAAATGCGGGATCGACGTCCCGGATTTCGCAAACGCTCCATCCGCTACAGGACTGCAGGACCGATGACCATGGACGACGATGATGGCGACCTGCGCGACGAGATCGTGCGTCTCGAAGCCGAGATCGAGCGAAATGCTGAGATCATCGAGAGCAGCCGCAAGCTCATCGTGATCGCCAAGGGCGCCATGGGGCTCGCCGCCGTGCTGATCGTGGCCGCGCTGATCGGGGCCATCAATCTCGATCCGGCGCTCTTGATCGCTGCGTTCGGGGTGGTGCTGGGCGGCATCGTGGTATTCGGCTCGAACACCAGCACGCTGGAGCAGGCCATGGCCGCCACCCGAGCCGCCGAGTTGCGCCGCTCCCAGATGATCGGCCAGATCGACCTTCGGGTGGTCGGGGGACGCAATGGCGGGCGGTTGCTGCACTGATGCCGCCGGAGGGGGCGTGCCGTCACACGCTCGGCCGTGACGCCGCCAACCGACCACCGCTGACTTCAAAATCCCTTCCTGTCCGTCCCGTCAAATCCATGGCCTCCCGGGCGGCCATTGGGTAAGATGCCAGGGTCAGGCCGTGATCGTGCGCAAAGGGCCGGATTTGGGGCCGGGCGCCAGGGGGGTGAGTGAATTGAATATTCTGAAGACCCTTCGCAGGGAATTGTCGGTTTCGGCGGCGAGCGCGGCCGGGCGCCGGCCGCCGGCGGCGTCTGCGGCCGCACGCCGGTTCCTCGTCATCCTGATCAAGCCGTCGCACTATGACGCCGACGGCTATGTCATCCAATGGCATCGCTCCACCATCCCGTCCAACAGCCTCGCCAGTGTCTACGGCCTGTTGTCCGAATGCGCGCAAGAGCGGGCGCTCGGACCCGAGGTCGACATCGAGATCGAGGTGTACGACGAGTGCAACACCGTCATCGACGTCAAGGGCGCGATCCGGCGCCTGCGCGCCGCCAGCGCCGGCTTCGTCGGGCTGGTCGGGGTGCAGTCCAACCAGTTTCCGCGCGCGCTCGATCTCGGCCGCCAGTTCCGCGCCGCCTCGCTGCCGGTGGTGATCGGCGGGTTCCATGTGAGCGGCTGCCTGTCCATGCTGCCGGAACTGCCGCCCGACCTTCAGGAAGCCGGCCGCCTGGGCATCACCTTGTTCGCGGGCGAGGGCGAGGGCCGCGTCCGGGCGCTGTTGCACGACATCGCGGCCCGTACCGCCAAGCCGGTCTACAACTATCTTTCCGACATGCCGGAAATGGCGGCCGCCACGCTGCCGATCCTGCCGCGCTGGGCGGTCACCCGCGTGGCCGGACATTATGCCAGCTTCGATGCGGGCCGCGGCTGCCCGTTCCAATGCAGCTTCTGCACCATCATCAACGTGCAGGGCCGGAAGTCGCGCTACCGCACCGCCGACGACGTCGAGGCGATCGTGCGCGCCAATGCGGCGCAGGACATCACCCGGTTCTTCGTCACCGACGACAACTTCGCGCGCAACAGCAATTGGGAGGCGATCCTCGACCGCCTGATCGAGCTGCGCGAAAAGGACGGGTTCCGCATCAGGCTGTTCCTGCAGGTCGATACGCTCTGCCACCGTATCCCGGGCTTCATCGAGAAGTCGGCGCGGGCGGGCTGCACGGCGGTCTTCATCGGGCTGGAGAACATCAATCCTGAATCCCTGATGGGGACCAAGAAGCGGCAGAACAAGATCTGGGAATACCGGGAGATGCTGCAGGCCTGGAAGCGGGCCAAGGTGCTGACCTATGCGGGCTACATCCTGGGCTTTCCGACCGACACGCCGGAATCGATCGCCCGCGACATTGAGATCATCAAGCAGGAGCTGCCGATCGATCTGCTCGAGTTCTTCTTCCTCACGCCGCTGCCGGGCTCGGAAGACCACAAGAAGCTCCATCTGCGCGGGGTGCCGATGGACCCCGACATGAACAATTACGATCTCGAGCACGCCTGCACCGGCCATCCGATCATGTCGAAGGAGACCTGGGAGCGGGTCTATGCGGATGCGTGGGACCGTTATTATTCCGACGCGCATGTGGAGACCATCATGCGTCGCGCCGCCGTCACCGGCATCAACAAGACCAAGATATTCGACGGCGTGACGGTATTTTCGGGCGCCGCGCGGGTCGAGGGCGTGCATCCGCTGCAGTTCGGCTTTGTGCGCCGCAAGATCCGCACGTCGCGCCGTCACGGGATGCCAATTCTCAATCCGCTCATCTTCTATCCCTGGCGGATTTACGACTTCGTGCGCACGCTGACCCAGTGGCTACGGCTGGTGCGCCGCTACCGGGCGATCCAGGCGCGTGTCGAAGCCGATCCCGCGAAAATGGACTACACCGACGAAGCCCTGACCCCCACCGTTACCGGCGCCACCGACCATTTCGTCGAGGTCTATGCCGACAAGATCCCGAAAACCCACGGGGCCCCGAAGCAGCGCGTTGCGGTAGGGGGGTAGAGCATAGAGCATGCGCAGCAATGCGCAGTGCGGCTGGGTGCGGCGGGCAGACATGCCGTCAAGCCAGTTGCGTCGGATAGCACTCCCGCAATAAAGACGAGGCGTTTCGTCTTCTGAATGGTTGGACGCTCCGCGCAGAAAAAAACGCCCGGAATGCCCACTTGTCATCAACTTGACACAAGTGGCCAATCTAAGTTGAATTGCCTATTGCGGACCATCAGCCACGCAAGTTCAGTAGCAGCGTCGTTCATGATCGAGTTGGTCATCTATGCGGGGGCTGGCTTTTTGGTCGGGGGCTTGCTCTTCATCGGCTTCATTCCCGTGGCGCATGCACGCGCGGTTCGCCTGACGCAGCGCCGCCTCGAGGCCATGACACCGATCTCGACGGCGGAAATCAATGCCGTCAGGAACAGGCTTCGCGCCGAGTTCGCGCGCTCGACGCTCCGGCTCGAAGTGAGCGTGAGGCGCCTGTCGGCCGAGGTCACCGGCCAGCTTGCCACGCTCGCCAAGAAGGGCGACGCCATCGTCCGCCTGCGGCTGGAGCTCGGCAGGACGTCAGCCGCCGCGCTTGCGGCCGAGGCCAGGAGGAAGGCGGCGGCCGATCAGCTCGCGGGCGCCAAGCGCGAGCTCGCAGCCGGGACCGAGTCGCTGCAGGCGGCACAGGGCATCGCCGCCGACGCCTCGGCGTTTCTTGTGAAGGTCGCCGCCGACCTTCGTGCAAGCGCGACGATGGCGAGTTGCCGGCGCATCGAGTTCGCCTTGCAGCGCTCGCGGCAGGAGGTGCTCAAGGGTCACGTGGCGCGCCACGAGCAGAAGATCGGCGATTTGCAACGGCGCATCGACGCAGAGACGGCGATGAGTGCCGCGGCGGATCGCCAGTTGACCGAAGAGCGAAGCAAGGCAGAGGCGCTCGCCGCACGGTTGGGGGACCTCAAGCGCCACTTCGTGGTAAAATCGATCGAAACCGAGATTCTCGCCCGGCGCGCGCACGAGCTCGAGCGGCGCCTCGAGGAGCGGACCAGCCCGATGGCGAGACGCGAACCTGCATCCGCCACGCCCGAGCCGGTGACCGTTCGGAGGGCCGGGATCCTGGAGACTTCCGGGCGGGTTGCGCCGAATGCGGCGGCGCTTGCAAGCCGCGAAAGATCCCTGCTGCTCGTGACATTCCGCAAAGCGGCGGGGGTCTGGAGCAGAATCGGCCGGTCACGCGGCCGAGATCTCCCGGAAAGGAGACTCGCCGCCAGCGGGTGAGGAATTGATCCCCGCGCAGGGGCACCCCTGTGTGCCGCGCGCCGCCGGCCAGCATGTCAAGACTGTGCCAGCTTGACGATGTCCTCCACTTCCAGAATTTTCGTGGGATAGCCTTTGACGGCCGCGTTGATCATGGCGCGCCCGACCTCCTGCAAAGTGCAAAAACCTGCCGGGTAGACTGCCCTTCCGATGGGATAGATCCAGGCAAGAAGCTTGTAGGAGATCTTCAAATTCTTCTGGCCCGGGGTCGCTCTCATGAAGGCCGGGCGGAACATATAGGCGTGCCGAAACAGCCGTATCAGGGCATTTTCAGTCGCGCCTTTGACGCGCGCCCAGGCGAGTCGCCCCTGCTCGCTGCTGTCGGTGCCTGCGCCCGTCACGTAGCAAAAGCTCATCTGCGGATTCAATCTCGCCAACAGTTGCGCCACGCTCAGCGTGAGATCGTGGGTAAGATGCGCATATTCATCCTTGTTCATGCCGACCGACGAAACGCCCAGGCAGAAAAAGCAGGTGTCGAATCCGATCAATTGCTGCTCGATGGGCGCCAGATTGAAAAAATCGGAATGAATGATCTCGCGCAACTTCGGGTGCGACACGCCGGCCGGCTTGCGATTGATGACCAGGACCTGCGCTATGTCGGGGTGGTCAAGGCACTCGAGCAGGACACCTTCCCCGACCATGCCGGTTGCCCCGGTTATGATTGTCCTGATCGTCATGAATCGATATCTACAAGCCGCCGCCCAGCAGGCAGAGATATTCCCACGCCATGGTGGCGCCCGCCAGCGCCGTGATCTCGGCGACGTCGTAGGCCGGCGCGACCTCGACCACGTCCATGCCTACGAAGCGCAAGCCTTGCAGCCCGCGCAGGATCGCCTGCGCCTGCCAGCTCGCCAGCCCGCCGATCTCCGGCGTCCCGGTTCCAGGCGCAAAGGCAGGATCGAGGACGTCGATATCGAAGCTCAGATAAACCGGCGCGTCCCCGACCACCGCGCGGATGCGGGCCGCGACGGCGGCAGGACCGGTTTCGTGCACCTGTGGCGCCGTGACCATGGTCACGCCCTGGGCCAGCGTCCAGTCATGCACCTCGCGCGATACCGGCGAGCGGATGCCGATCTGAATCATCCGGCGTGGATCGATCAAGCCCTCCGTGATGGCATGATGGAACACGCAGCCATGGGCATAGGCCTGCCCGAAATTGTCGGGCCAGGTGTCCACATGGGCATCGAAGTGAATGAGCGCCGGCGGGCCGCGCCGTTTCGCCACTGCGCGCAACAGCGGCAGCGTAACCCCGTGGTCGCCGCCGAGCGCGATCAGATGCTCGATCGCGGCCGCCTGCGCCTCGATCAGCGTCAGGCTGGCGAGGAGATCGCCGAGCGCGATGTCGAGGTCGCCGATGTCGGAGAGCGGCAGGGTGGCGGGATCGACCCAGTGCTGCGGATGCGCTCCATCGGTCAGCATGCGGCTGGCGTGGCGGATGGCCGAGGGGCCGAAGCGGGCGCCGCTGCGGTTGGTGGTGCCGAGGTCGAGCGGAATTCCGGCGACGCAGATCGGCGCGCCGCGGTCGTGCCGCGTCACGCCGAGGAAGCCCGGCGGCACCGCGTAGGTGGCCGGGACCGTCATGATCTACCCGCGCCCGGAAGCGCGAACAGGAACACCGCGGCCGCGACCGCGCAGGTCCAATCGCCGCCGCGCACGCCTTCGGTCGCCGCCGTGATCGAAAGGCTATCCACGATCAGGTCGCTCATCTGGTAGACGCGCTTGCGCTCGTCCCAGGCGGCATCGGAGTTGAACTCGATGCCGAGCGTCGAGGCCAGCATGGTGGCGGCGAGGTCCTCGACATAGTCGGCGGTCTCGGCTTCGGTCATGCCGAAGCAATGGTGCTCCGAGATATAGCCGTAGTGGGCCGGATCCTTCGGTCGTGCGAGCCCGATCCCGGCTGCGATGTGACGCCCGGCTTCGTTGGTCTCGGCCCGCGCCATCACGCAGAAGGTGATCTCGCCCGGACTGAGCATCGCGATACCGGTCTTGGCGTCGATGAGGGCGCAATTGGCCGGCAGGATGGAGGAGACGCTGACCAGGTTCTGCTGCTCGATATCCGCGTCGCGCAGCGCATATTCGAAGGCGGAAAGCCGGTGGCGGTGGACGCCCACGCCGCGGGTCAGGAACACGCTCTTGGGGATTGGAAACATCTGCTACCCATCTTGGCCGCCATGCGATCGGCTTGGCCTCTCGGATGGCGGATATTCGTGACCGGGCCGTGACGCGATCGACGATCGGGCCGCGCCCGCGTGCCAGCATGGGACGCGCGTTGCACCATTGCAATGTATTCCGGGGTGCGGCGTATAATTCAGGCACACAGGAGAAACCGCCATGAAAGCTGCCGTTCTGGGCGAGTCGGGCGTCGAGCTGCGCGAGCTGCCCAAGCCCGTGCCGGCGCCCAACGAGGTCCTCATCCGGGTGCGGGCATCGAGCCTCAACCGCGCCGATCTCATGATCGCCTCGGGCATTCAGCACGGCCGCGTCGGCGGCGTCGGGGCGCGGCTGGGCCTGGAATGTGCCGGCGAGGTCGAGGCGGTCGGCGGCGAGGTCTTGGGGCTCAAGCCAGGCGACCGGGTCATGGGCTCGGCGCCCGGCGGCTATGCGGAATATGCCGTGACCGACTGGGGCCGGGTCAATCGCATCCCGGCCAACAACATGACCTTTGCGCAGGCCGCCTGCCTGCCGGTCGCGCTGCAGACCATGCACAACGCGGTGGTGACCGCCGGGCGCCTCAAGGCCGGCGAGGCCCTTCTGATCTCGGGCGCGAGCGCGGGCGTCGGCCTCATGGGCCTGCAGATCGGCAAGCTGATGGGGGCCTCGCCGGTGATGGGCACCTCGACCAATGCCGGGCGTCGGGCCCGCCTCAAGGAGTTCGGCTGCGATCTCGCGCTCGATTCGAGCGACCCGAGCTGGCCGGCGGCGGTCAAGGAGGCGACCGGGGGCAAGGGTGCCGATCTGATCGTCGATCTGGTATCGGGGAACGTCGTCAACCAGCATCTCGAAGCCGCCGCACTGCTGGGCCGCATCGTCAATGTGGGCCGGCTCGGGGGCATGACCGGCGCCTTCAACTTCGACCTGCATGCGCTCAAGCGCATCGACTATATCGGGGTGACGTTCCGCACCCGCACCCCGCCGGAGGTGCGCGAGATCGTCCGCCTGATGCGCGCCGATCTGTGGGAGGCGGTCGAGGCCGGCAAGCTGTCGCTGCCGATCGACCGGACGTTTCCGCTGGACGAGATCGCGCAGGCGCTGGCGGTGATGCGCGCGAATGAGCATTTCGGCAAGATCGTGATCGAGGTGGGGTAGGTCAGGAACGCACGGCCTCTCACTCCCTCGCCCCAAAGGGGAGAGGGGGGAGGGGGCTCCCTCCGGCGCGGCGTTGCCGCCGCAACAGCAGCGCCCGCAACCGCTTACGAAAATGTATTCCGCAGGAGGAGCGCCGGCGATCATCTTGACATCAGGATGCGGTAGACTACTGCACCGCGCGTAGCGAGTCCTCGGCAGGGAGTCGCGCGGATGGTGATGAGACACCCTCGTGGTGAAATAACATCGAGTTTTCTTCGGGGGATCATGGTGCAGTATTGGCTTTGACGTATTACACACGCAGGTCGGCAAGGGTCTTCAGGGTATAGAAATCAACAGTTTGCGCCCCGCCGTCGCCCGGGACCTGATGCAGCGAGCGCTACCTCCCGCATATCGGTGCGAACGGTGTCAGCGAAACGCCGGGGAAGGACCTCAACTCGCCTGTCCTTAGCCGCTACTTCGCCATCGTCTCGAGGTGTGCGATTACTTTCTCAAGATGCAAGACGTCAGCATATTTATGATGCATGTCGAACAGATTTACTTTGTGGGAAAGAAGGCTGCGGTCGAAGCAGCACTCCTCGACCAGCACCACATGCAAGCCGTTGGAATAGGCGTCAACCGCGGATGCCCGCACGCAGCCGGACGTGCTCTCCCCGCAGATGATCAGCGTGCGAATTCCCAGTTGGGTCAGGTGTGCCATCAGTGGCGTCCCGAAGAAAACGCTGGCGCGCTGCTTGGTGATCACCACATCTTCGGGCTCCGGCTTGAATTCCGGCCGAATGGTGTAGTCCGCCGGATTTAACGGCGGACGATTGCGCTTGGTCGCGGCGACGAAGCCCGGTCGACTTGCCGCCCGCGTATCGCCGGTCGAATAGAAAATTGGCAATCCGACGGCGCGCGCCGCAGCGAACAGGCGTTGCGTCGGTCCGACGGCCGCATGAGCATATTCTCCACATGAATTCGGGTGGCTCCGCGCGAGTTTATGGGGTGGTTGCGCGCCTCCCGCATAGACCACCTCGTAGAGGTCAATTGCCAAAAGCGCCGGAGCGGGACCGACAAACGTCTTGCGGCGATAAAATGCATAGGTCTCGAGCACTTCTGGCGTGACAATGTCCTTCCAGCAGTGGTCCTCAAATTCGTCAATCACTACCTTTTCGGTCATTGCGCCGTTGCCTCCATGGGTGCCTCTTTCGGTGTTGGAGACGGTAGACGGGTGCCAAGATGCTGTAAACCCACGGGGTAATGTGCCCATGCCAAACAGAGCAAGCCGCTTGAAGATGGCTGGACCGTGGGTTCGGTTCGGCCAACCGCGGACTATCGATTTTGCACGCCGAGCAACATGCGCGCACGCTCAACCACAGGCGAGGGCGTTCGGAAGATTTCAGCCAAGAGTCGCACGATGACCTCCGGGGCGGTTGGCTGGATCTCCATGTTCATTCTCTGTGCATCGGCCACGAACTGCGGATCTGCGACCGTGTCCATAAAGGCCGACCGGAGTGCCTGAACCCGATCCTCAGGAGTGCCGGGCGGCGCCAACAGCGGACGGCCAAAAGACCAGGGTCCGAAGTTCAAGCGAAAGAGCGCACGGTCTTCCTCTGATGCCGCGAAATCATAGGCGTTGGGAACGTCGGGGAGATCAGGATGCTTGCGCAGACCCATTTGGATCGGCACCGAAAATCGGCCGGCCCTGAAGTCATCCCATAAGAGGGATTTGATGGCCGAGACCTGTAAGCCGCAGTGGCCGTCAACTTCACCTCGCTCGGCAGCAAGACGCACTTCGGCGAGCCCAGGGTAGCTCGTTACGATCTTGAAAGTTATTCCGGTGAGGGGTCCAAGTATTCGCGCATCGATGGTCGAACCCGAGGAGGGGCCTGTGGATCCGACCACGATCTCGCGATGCCGGAGTTCCGCAAGGGTCTTGAGGTCCCGGCTCCAGAAAGCGCAGGTTGATATCTCCGCGTTGAGGCTTCCGAGCCACTTGAAGGTCAGCGGATCGAATTTGGCATTCGCCGGGTCAAGCAGCGGCTCGATGGTGTTGACGGGATTAATTATACCGAAGACAGATCCATCCTTGGGAGCCACGTTCGCGAGGTAGGCGGCGGCTTTCAGCGATCCCGCGCCAGGCATATGCTGAATAATGATTGTTGGATTTCCCGGCACGTGGCGACTGAAGTGAGGAGCAAAAGCGCGCAAATAGAACTCGAATGTGGAGCCGGGAGTGTAGCCTACGATCGCCTGAACCGTGCGACCGCGATAAAACGCGGCGACCGAGTCATCCGCCGCAGCCGTATTGATCACTGCGACGAGACACATCCCGAGCGCGAAGCTCGCCTTCAGGCTCGAAGGTTGCGTCTTCACAGATCGCATGGGAGACAGGCTCCCCTTGGACCCCCGACGTGTGCGGCCGGTCAACTTGCCGTTCTCCGAGTTGTTCGCGACATTTCGGCCGCCCACAAATCTAGCCTCGGTCAATGCATCGGGCAACGGCCTCGTCAATCGCCTTTGATGCCTGCAGCCTTGATGATGGGCCACCACTTTTCGATCTCGGCACGATGAAAGGCGCCCAGCGCCTCGGGCGTCTGCTGCGCCCGAGGCGGAATTTCCATGCCGCGCTCAGCGATTTTCTGGCGCATCGATGGCTCGGTCACCGTGCTCACGACGGCGTCATTGAGCCGGGCGATGACGTCCTGGGGCGTGCCTTTGGGAGCCCATAGCCCGAACCACAGCGAAAAGTAGAATCCCGGCAATCCGGCCTCGTCCACGGTCGGGATTTCAGGCGCTGCTGCCAAGCGGTTCCCTGCCATTACCGCGTAGGCTTTGATCCGCCCGGCGCTCACCTGAGGCAGGGATGGGGCCGGTGCATCGAACATCATATCGATTCGTCCGGCCGCCAAATCTTCCATGGCCGCGGGAGTGCCGCGATAGGGAACGAATTGAAAGTGGACACCGGTGGTGCTCTGAAAAAAAACGCCGCTGACATGCGCTATGCTGCCGACCCCGGGAATTCCCAGCGACGCCTTGCCCGGGTTGGCCTTCAACCAGGCGATGAGCCCGGCGAGATCGTCGGCCGGCATCGAAGGGCGCGCGATGATCAATTGCGGGAAGCTCGCGATCAGCGAGATAGGCTCGAAATCTTTCAAGACATCGTACTGAAGCGTATACAAGGCCCCGTTCGCGACCTGGCTGTTCCAATTTCCGACGATCAGTGTATAGCCGTCGGGCGCCGCACGGGCCACCCGGCCAACGCCGATGTTGCCGTTAGCGCCGCTGATGTTTTCGACGACTACCGCCCGGCCGAGCAGCACCCGCATGCGCTCGGCAATGATCCGGGTGACCGAATCCATGGCGCCGCCCGCGGCCGTCGGCACCACCAGCGTTATCGCATGCGACGGATAGGCTTGCGCCTGAGCGGGTCGCCGTGCCGCCGGGAGCGCGGCGACGCTCGCGGAAAAGCGCAAGAAGGTCCGGCGATTCATACGGCCTCCAGGTAGTGCGGTGGCAGTTGGCGAATGCTTTTATACTGCCTGCTGCACGTGCGAAGAAAGGTTATTCCAATGTCCCGCCGATTATTGACGCCTCGGTCCCGCGGTAGTCACGGCGCTATTTGAGGGCGGGGTCGATGTGGGTATCCTTGCGGCGGGGGGCCGCCGGCCTCCGCATGTCCGGGTGGACGCCCATTGTTGCCATGTTCAGACAGGAGGCCAGCCGTTGCGCAGATCCAGCCGATATGAAGATACGGTCATCGATGAGCGAAAGGCCTTCGTATGGCCAGGCAACAAGACGCTCGCGATTTGGATCGCGCCCAATGTGGAGGTCTGGGACTATGATTCGCCGGAGGGACAGTCCGTTTCGCCCAATCTCCGGAAGATCGTGCCTGATGTGGTCAACTACGCCTGGCGTGAGTACGGCCTGCGGGTCGGCCTGTGGCGCATTGCCGACGTCCTCGATGCGGCAGGCATCAAGGCGACCATCGCTTTGAATTCTTTGGTCTGCGAACATTACCCCAAGGCAATTGACGAAATGAAAAAGCGTGGATGGGAATTCATGGGTCATGGAACAACCAACAGCGAATCGCTCGCAGGACTGACCCTGGAAAAAGAAAAGGAGACCATCCGCACGATTTTGAAGACGATCGAACAATCCACCGGACGCAGACCGCAGGGATGGCTGGGCTCTGGACTGGCCGAGACCTATAACACGCTCGACATTTTGGCCGAAGAGGGTGTCGTCTATTGCGGCGACTGGAACAATGACGATCAGCCCTACCCGATGAAGGTGAAAAGCGGAAAGCTTTTTTCGATACCCTATTGTATGGAGATCAACGACATCCCGCTCTATATGCGGAAGGGTTACACGGGCGAGCAGTACTATCGATCGGTGATCGACCAGTTCGAGACGCTATACGCGGACAGCGAGAAGCAGCCAAGGGTGATGGGGATTCCTTTACATCCTATGATCTCGGGCCAGCCGCTGCGGATCAAATACCTGCAGCGCGCAATCACCGAGATGAAGCGCCATGATCGCGTCTGGTTCGCCACCGGCGGCGAGATCATCGAGGCTTACCAGCAGGTCGTTTGACGCTTCGAGCAGCCGGGACGACCGCCCTGCTCTTGGAGCCCTCCAAATGTGTTACCTATATGCAGCCCAGACACGCCGAGCCTGGCTTGGCAGCGAAAGCAACGTTGAAAACGTTGGCCTATCCGCCGCACAACCTTTCACCGACCGCTCCCCCAGGGGAGAAGAAGTGAAAAGCGGCGCGTCCCTAACGAGGACGACTTCGCGCGGCCGTGGAATCCATCCTTGGTGAACCGCCAGCCTCACCCATCCGTCAGCGCGTTGTTCTCCAGCCCGCAGATCTGCACGTCGTAGCCGTTCACGTCGTCCATGTGCAGGCTGCGCGGCCCGCCGTCGCGCACATTCTTCACCCCGAGCGCCAACAGCTCGGCCTTGGCGCGGTCGCGGTTGAAATCCGCGACCGTCAGCGCAAAGTGGTCGATCACCGCCTGGGCGGTCGGCTTCGGCCGGGCGCCGCCGGCGGGTGGCGCCGCGTTGGGATCGGGCGTGCGGATTATGAGATGGGTCAGCGGCACGTCCTTGGCGGTGACGCCGTAGGGCTGCTCGCCCTTCTTGCCGAACGGCAGCGCAACGTCCCGCTTGGTGGCGCCGACCTGCTCCAGGTTGAAGACCATCGAGTACCAGTCGGCGGCCTGCTTGAAGTCGGGGCAGGTATAGGAAATGTGATTGATCAGCCGCGCCTTCAGGGTTTGATCGGCCTGCGCCTTGGCGGCGTCGGCCGCATATAGCGTGGTGGCGGCGAGCGTCAGCGATTCGATCAGGCCGCGGCGGCTGATCTTGCCGGTCTCGAACTCGTTGAGCTTCTGGGCGGCGAAACCTTCCATGGCGATTCTCCTAAATGGCGTGAAAGCGTTTTCGGCAGCGGTGACTTGCGTTGAGCCGCGTCAGCGCCGGAATGCGTTCTCCTCGACGATGTTTGCGAACTGGATGTCGTAGTTGAACGGATCGAGCACATGCAGGCTGCCGTCGCGTCCGCCCGATATTTCCTGGCCCTTGGCCTTGATGGCCGCGCGAACGCGCGCTTCGTCCCAGTTGGAGAGCGTGTAGCAGTAATGATCGATATAGGCCTGTGCCGGCGGCCGGTTGGCAGGGGTGGTGCCGGCGTTGCGTGCCACCACGAACGAGCCGCCCTTGCCGGGCTCCGGGCCGAACATCAGGTTGGCCCGCTTGCCGGTGTCGTGGCCGGGCGCGTTCTCCAGGCCAAACACGTTGATCTGGAAATCGCGCGCCCGGGTGTAGTCCGGGCAGGTGTAGGAGAGATGATTGACGCCGAGAACCTTGAAGCCGCGCGTGGCCTGCGCCTGCGCGGCGTCGCCCGCCGCGTAGACGGTGGCGGCGAGGGCGACGGTCTTGCAGAATTCGCGGCGGTCGACCTTGCCGCTCTCGAAGCTCTTGACCAGATCGGCGATGAAACGTTCCATGGCGTGGTTCTCCCTTGGTGGCTTTTGAGACTTATTTGGTCGATGCCTGACTGCCCGGCTGGTGCGCTGGCTCTGACAGTTCAATCTCTCCCCGAGTGTCATGCCCCGCGTAGGCGGGGCACCCAGTAACCACCGAACCTCCAGTTTAGTTAGTGTGGGAATCTGGCGGTCGCACAGGGGTTACCAGGTGCCCCGCCTTCGCGGGGCATGACACCAGCGGGATCCGAGTGTCGGCAGCCGATCCGTCAGCGCGCCGGGATCGTCAGCCTGATGCCGGGGGCCGGGTCGTTCGTGGACAGGTTAGGGTTTTGCAGCGGCGCGGTGGTGTTGGGCGCCTGATATCCGCCGACCGTTCCGAAGTGGAGTCGCGAATTGGGCGGCAACGGAACGATCGGCGGGACCATCGGCTTGAGGTCAACCGGCTTGTCCCATTGGTTTGCCTGCGCCAAGGCGCCCTGCGGGGCGCACGGCAGCATGATGCAGAACGCCAGCAGCGCGTGTCTGTGAAGGTTCATCGGGCTCCCCCAAAGCAGTAGTGATTGCGGAAGAGATTACCTCAGTTTGGCCCGAAGGGGGAGGGGCAATCGTGAGGGCACGCCGGCGTTTCAGGAACCCACGGTCACGACGCCGGCGGCGCGCAGATGCGCGGCCAGCTGCCTGCGGGCGTAAAACATCCGGGTTTTGACCGTGGCGGCGGGAATGCCCATGATGGTTGCGGTCTCCTCGACCGATTTCTCGTGATAGTAGACCAGATCGATGATCTCGCGATGGGCCGGGGACAGCCGCGCCAGGCATTGGCGCATCACCGCGCTCCGCTGGCTCGCATCCAGATTGTCTTCGGCCGTGCCGGCGCCATCCGGAATCGCTTGCGCAAAGGTGTCCTCGAGCGGCGCATCGATGCGGCCGCGCATGATCGAGGCCGCCTTGTTGCGGGCGATCGCCAGCAACCAGGTGGACAATCGCGCCCGGCCCTCGAAGCTCGCCGCATGGCGCCAAAGCTCGAGGAAAACCTCGCTTACGATATCTTCGGCAGTCGCGGCGTTGTCGACCAGGCGGAGCGCAAAGCGGTAGACCCTGAGCTGATGGCGGCCGAACAGAATCCGAAGCGCTTGCCGGTCGCCTTGCGCAACCCGTTGCATGAGGGTTTCGTCCGCCATGTCGAACGCAGGGCCGGGCGGCGTCGGCGCCGATCCGGCGCGCCGCGTGGCGGGGAGTGGATCCAGATCACATTCGAAGTGTGCAGACAGCGTGGCGTCGGATGCGGCGGGCATCGGATCCCCCCTTTCGTGTTTCCCCGGCCGGATGCTGTTGCGGCTCGAGGCCTACCCCAAGGACGAACGAATGGACGCAGGTTCGACAGCGCCCTGAAATTTTTTTTTGACGAGGCCTGGAATTCCTCCAATGCGCCTTCGCCCCGGCCATCCGGCCAGTAGGCGCGCCGGCAGGGCGATGCCATATCGGGCTCACGCATCGTTGATTTGGAGAGCTCAAACATGACCGAAGCCACCAATCCGCTCGTCGCTTTTTCCGATCACGCCGCGGCGCTCGTGGAGCGCAGCGTCGGCAGCATCGTGGCGGTTCACGCCGGCGGCCGGCGCGCCGCGAGCGGCATCCATTGGCGCCCCGGCGTGATCGTCACCGCCGAGGAGGTCCTGGAGCGGGACGAGAACATCGAGATCACCCTCGCGGGCGGACGCACGGTTGCGGCTTCGCTCGCGGGCCGCGACCCGACCACCGACGTCGCCGTCCTGCGCTTCCAGCCGGACGGATTGGCGGCCGCGCAGACGGCGGATGCGGCGTCGCTGCGCGCCGGACATGTGGTTCTGGCGATCGGAAATCATGAGGGCGCGCCGATCGCCAGCCTCGGCATCGTCGCTATCGCGGGCGGCGCCTGGCACAGCCGCCGCGGCGGCGCCATCGACAGCCTCATCCGGCTGGACATGGGGCTCAGCCCGGCCGCCGAAGGCGGCGCACTGGTCGATACGCAAGGACGCGTGGTCGGCATGGCGGTGCTCGGGCCGCGCCGCCGCGTGCTTGCCATTCCGACCTCCACCATCGATCGCGTCGTCGATCAGCTGCTCGCCAAGGGGCATGTGTTCCGGGGCTATCTCGGCGCCGGCCTGCAGCCGGTGCGGCTTGGTCGTGCAGCCGAGGACGCGTCCTCCGGCAGCGGACGCGGCATCCTGGTGGTGAGCCTCGACCCCGACGGACCGGCCACGCGCGCTGGACTCATGGTGGGCGACGTGGTCACGGCCTGGAACGCCAAACCGGTCGATCGCGTGCGCGAGGTCATGCGGCTGCTCAGCCCGGACAGCGTCGGCCAAACGGTCGAGCTCGGGCTGTTGCGCGGCGGCGCCCCGACGGCCCTCAAGATCGTGATCGGAGAGCGTGCCGTGGCGTAAGGCTTGCTGCAGATTGCCGCCACGCATAGCTGAGGTCATGGTCGCCATCGCGATTTTTTCCATCGATCCGGTCTGGCGCGGCGGCCTCGAGCGGCTGCTGCGCCAAGACCCGGCCATCACCATCGTGGGGCTTGCCGACGATCCGTCGGCCCTCCAGCGCCTGATCCAACGGAGCTACGTCGACGCGGTGCTGGCGGATGCGCCGCCTCCCGATGACTTGTCGGGCTGGCGAACGGCGGATGGCCGGACCGCCTTCGTGGTCCTGCTCGAGGGGAGCGATCCGGAGGCGGGCATCGACGCGCTCGCGGCCGGGGCCGGCGCCGTTCTGCCGCGCGCGGCCGGTCGCGACGAGATCATGGCCGCCATCAAGGCCGTCACCAACGGTCTTGCGGTCGTGCCGCGCGCGCTCGTGGCTAGCCTGCTCGAAGGCGCCCCACCGGCGGATGCATTGGCCCCCGGGAACGATGCGTCCGAGCTGCGGCTGACGCCCCGTGAGCTCGAGGTGCTGGCCGCGATGGCGGACGGCGCCTCCAACAAGGCGATCGCGCGCCGGCTGAACATCTCCTTCCACACTGCGAAATTTCACGTCGCCGCCATTCTGTCGAAGCTCGACGCCGACAGCAGGACCGAAGCGGTCACGCGGGCCGCACAACTCGGTCTCGTGATGCTTTGATCCCTCCCGAGGCTCTAACCTGCGGTGCCACGATATGTTATGCTTGGGCCGCACGCATTCGCCGTGGTCCTGAGGATCGGGGGATGAGCAAGTATTTCAAGCAGTCGCAGAGATGCCGGCCGTGCCGGCGGGACGCGCCTTCGAGGATCGACGGACGGCTTCCCGGCCGTCTCGATACCGGCGGGTGCGTGTCGCCTCGATCGCGATCAATCAAAACAATCGAAGGGAGGGCTCCATGTTCAATCAAGGCTTGAAATGGGCGTTCGCGCTGTCCGCGTTGACGATGATCCTGGGCGGTGCGCGCGCGGCCGACGACGCGAAATACCCCAATTGGAAGGGCCAGTGGGAGGCCATCAATCCGCGCTTCGGAGGCCAGATGATAAAGTTCGATCCCACCAAGGCCTGGGGACCGGCGCAGCAGGCCCCGCTGACGCCGGAGTACCAGAAGGTGCTGGAAGAGAGCATGGCCGACCAGGCCAGGGGCGGGCTTGGCAATTACCCGACCGCCCGCTGCCTGCCGGGCGGGATGCCGCGCATGATGGCCTCGCCGCGGCAGGAATACGTCATCACGCCGGAAACCACCTATCTGCTCCTGGGCGGCGAGATGCGTCGGATCTACACTGACGGACGCGACTGGCCGCAGGAGATCGAGGCGACCTACGAGGGTTACTCGATCGGCAAGTGGATCGATGAGGACGGCGACGGCCGCTACGACGTGCTCGAGGTCGAGACCCGCGGCCCGTTCCGCGGGCCGCGCGCCTATGATGCGAGCGGACTGCCGCTGCACTTCGACAATCTGTCGACCTTCAAGGAGCGGTTTCATCTCGACAAGGCCGATGCGAACCTTTTGCATGACGAGATCACCGTGTTCGACCACGCTTTGACGCGCCCCTGGAGCGTCGACAAGACCTTCAAGCGCGATCCCGATCCGCATCCGAGCTGGGCCCGCACCTCCTGCGTCGAGGGCAATCACCAGGTCTTCATCGGCAAGGAGAATTACTTCCTGAGCGGGGACGGGTTCCTGATGCCGGCCAAGAAGGACCAGTCGCCGCCGGACCTGAAATATTTCAAGCAATCGCAGAAGTAACGGTACGAGGTACTCGGCGCGCCAGCAGCTGCGTGGCGTGCTCCCTCCCCCCGAAATCGGGAGGGCCGGGGTGGGGTCCCGCGCACGGGGGTATGCGCGGCCTTCGCCCGCATTTCGATTCCCCGGCGGGAACGTCGCTCACTACGAAACGTTGGGGTTCCGAGCCGCAACGAGTCGAGGTGAGCCATGACGATTTCGCACGGGAGTTCCCGCTTCAGGTCATGGATCGCAGCGCTGCTGTGGCTCGCCCCCTTGGCCCTGTTGGGCGTCCCCTTGGCGGTGGCCCAGACCCCGCCCCCCTCGGGCAGCCTGGGAGTGGCCGATCCGACGGCTCCGCTGTCGCTCACGCCCGCGGAGCGAACCGCGATCCGCAATGCGGTACGGCAGGACCAGTCGCGGCCCAACGCCAAGATGCCGCCGAATGCGCCGGTGGCGCTCGGGGTTCAGCTCCCGGCCTCGATCGCCCTGCGGATCCTGCCCGACAGCGCACTGGCGCAGGCGCCGGCGGCCAAGACCGTGCAATACACCGTGATCGACAATCAGGTCGTGCTGGTCGATCCGACCAATATGCGCGTGGTCGATATCATCAACCAATGACCGGCATTGGGCTTTCGCCGAGCGCCGCCGCCCTCCTATGAGCCAGTCAATTCCATCCATCCTGTGACCTAAATGTCACACCGGTGCCGGGCGTCCGGTGCTAGATTTGGTACGATGGTGGGATGAGTTGGTGGTGGGTTGGGGGCGTTCAAGATGAGAGTTGCGTTCGTCATCGTTGCAAACGCGATAATTGCGGCGGGTCCGGCGATGGCGGCGGACATGACGCCAATTCCCGCAACCGCAACCGCGCCGGTCTATTCCCCAGCGGCGACGGCCAGGGCGTACGATTGGACCGGCTTCTATGTCGGCGGGAATGTCAGCTACGATCGGTCCAACACCGACAGTACCACGGTCAATACTGCCACCGGAGCGGTCGACAACTCCGGCAGCATTTCGCGATCCAACTTTCGGGGCGGCGGGCAGTTCGGCTTTGACTATTCGATGCCATGGCGCCTCGTGGTCGGCGTTCAGTTTGATATATCGACCGGCGACGACCACACCACGAGATTCTCCAATGCAGCCGGCACCAATCAGCACTCGGAGGAAAGCAAGACCGTCGCGATCGGAGCCTTGCGGGCGCGACTAGGCTACGCGATTGCCAACGTCCTGCTTTACGGCATCGGCGGCTGGGCCTGGACCGACGCCACAACCATCAGAAACCAGCTCATCGGAAAGACCGGCAAGGCGAATCCAGGGGTAGCCGAATCGGTTCCCGAAAACCTGAGTGGTTGGACCGCGGGGGCGGGGCTGGCATACGGATTCTGGCACAATTGGGAAGTGTTCGCCGAATACCGCTACACCAGCTATCTGTCCAACAATGTCGGTTTTGCGCTGGCGCAACGATCCACCACCTCGACCACCACCAGCAACTCGATTGCGGGCGGCCTGAGCTTCAAGTTCGATCCGTTCATCACCAGGTATTGATTGCGGGGCGCGCGCCGTCACGGCGTTCCCGCGATCACGATGGCGACCGGGCTCCCGATCGCGATCGTTTGGCCGTTAGGCGCGAGCTTGCCCGAGCCGGCGTCGATGCGAAACGTAACCACCGTATCGCCCTGCTCGTTGGCGGCATGGAGAAAGCGCCCGGCCGGGTCGAGGCCGATGAAGCGCGGGCCGCGGCCCTGCGTGGGCTGCCAGCCGATCGCGGTCAGCGATCCGTTACCTGCAGCGGCGTAGATCGCTACGCTGTCGTGGCCGCGGTTGGAGCAATACACATGGCGGCCGTCCGGCGTGACGGCGATCTCGGCGGTCGTGCTGGCTCCGGCAAAGCCGGCCGGAAGCGTGGTCATGACCTGAACGGGCGCCAGCACGCCATGCTCGGCATCCCAACGATAGGTCGCGATCGTGCTGTCGAGCTCATTGAGGACCCACACGATCGGAAGCGTTGGATGAAAGGCGAGATGCCGGGGACCGGCGCCGGGAGGCGTCTTGACCGAGCGCGGCGCGGAGAGCCGGCCGTTCACCTGATCGAAGCCGAAGACGAAGACGCGATCGAGCCCTTTGTCTGCAACCAGCACGAAGCGGCCGGAGGGATCAAACACCACGTCATGGGGATGCGAGCTCGCCTGCTCGCTCGGGTGCGGCCCCGGCTCGCCCGGCAAGGTCACCAGCTGATGCACATCCGCGAGCGCTCCGTCCGATCGGATGGGGAGCACCGCGACGCTGCCGCTCGCGTAATTGGCCACCACCAGGAACCTGGCGGTCGGATCGACCGCGTGGCGCACCCCGTTGCTCCCGCCGGTCGAGCCGCGATTGAGCACGCTCGCAAAGCCGGTCGCGCGATCGAGCGCGAAAGCGGTGGCATAGTCGCGTCGCCGTGGACCGCATAGAGGAAACGCTCGCCGGGGCTGAGCACGAGATAGGAGGGATTCTCCAGGTCGCCGACGTGCTGGACATGCGTCCACATGCCGGTCGCCGCATCGACCCGATAAACATGAATGCCGTCGCCGCGCGCCTTGCGCCGGGCGCTGGTGAATGAACCCACATAGGCGAACATCGGGTTGGTTCCGGAGGAGGGGTTGAGCTCACAAGGGCGTTGTACCCGTCTGCGCGGGCTGTGCGAATCCAGCTGGCGCCGCCGATGAGTTTCGCTAGCGCTCAACCCATCCTACAGGGGTCATCGGTCGTATCGCTGCTCGCCTGCGGCCGCACCTGCCGCTCGCCCATCTCCCATAGGGAGACGCCGAGCCAGCCGGCCGAGATGCCGAGGAAGGCGCCCGCGATCACGTCACTGAGAAAATGGAAATTCGCGCCGACCAGGCCGATCGCCACAGCCGCCATGCAGAGCGCATAGAGCGGGCGGAACCGCGGATAGCAGATCCACAAGACCGTCATCACGGTGCAGATCATGGTGGTGTGCCCGGAGGGAAACGATGCGTAGCCGCCGCCGCCGTGGAACGGATAGAAACCGTACAGGCCGTCGCGAATGAAGGAGGTATTGTTGCGCATCCAGGTTTCCGGCCAGGGGCGGCCGAACGCGAATTTCAGCTGGTCCTTGACGATCACCGCAACCGCGAGGGTGACGCCGCTCAGCAGTACCACGGTTTGAAATCTCGACAGCCGGTCGACGGTCAGGCCGCGCAGCCCCAGGATCACGAAGGCCACGATCGCGAGCG
>DASYFD010000343.1:0-6370 GCA_036498625.1 Xanthobacteraceae bacterium
CCGGGCGGACAGTCGGCGCGCCGCGCCCGGTCGCAGAAGACGAATTTCGCGCCCGCGTCGGCGATGATGAAATGGATGGTCTGGCGCGGAAACTTGAAGTTGATCGGCACCGCCACCAGCCCGGCCCGCATGATCCCGAAGTAGGCGGCAAGATATTCCGCCCGATTGGCGGACAGGATGGAGATCCGCTCTCCGCGGGCGAGGCCACGCGCCAGGAGTGCGCGGGCGACCCCGTTCGCCATGGCGTCGAGCCCCGCATAGCTGATCTCGCGCGGCCCGGCCTCGCCGCCGAGATCGATGATGGCGATCTTGGTGAGGTCGCGGTCGCGTAGGATCAGGTCGCCGAGATTTTGGAAATTCGCCATCGCGCCCGATCAGGCTTTCGGCGGTGCCGTGAAATAGGTGCCGCGGCCGCTCGCCAGGAGCTTGCCGCCGGCATCGAGCACCTGCGCCTCCGCGGTCGAGAACTGGCCACCGAAGCGGATCACCTTGCCGCGCGCCGTCAGATCGCCCGGCATGGCGGCCGCGTGATAGTCGATGCGCATATCGATGGTCGGGACGCCGCGGCCGGTCCGCCGCACCATCGCCCAATCGGCGGCGAGATCGATCAAGGCCGCCAGCACGCCGCCATGGGTGTAGCGCCGCTCCACATTGACCACCCATTCCTCGCGCCAGGTGGCGGTGAGCTCGATGCCGTCCTCATGCACGGCCACGACCTTGAGGCCGAGCCATTGATGATAGGGCGCCCGGCTGATCAATTCCTGCACGCGCGCGACGGTGATCTCCTCGGTCATCGGCCTTGCTCCTGCGGTTTGCTCACGGCGTGACCACCACCTTGCCGATCACCTCGCGGTCCTGGATCAGCCGCAGGCCCTCCTTGGCTTGGTCGAGCGGCAACACCTTGTCGATCACCGGCTTGATCCTGCGCTCCGCAATCAGCCGCATGAGGCCCGAAAGGTCGTCGTCATAGAAGCTGTTGGAGCCGATGATCTTGAGCTCGAAGCTCCACACGTAGCGCAGGTCCTCCTTGGGATCGTGGCCGGCGGTCGCGCCGCAGACCAGCAGCTTGCCGCCGCGCTTGAGGCAGCGCAGCGACGGCACCCAGGTGTCGCCGCCGGTGAAATTGATCACGACGTCGACCCCGCCCTCGTAGCTGCGGCGTTGCGGCTTGCCGTATTTCTCGATCGCCCATTTGGAGAAATCGACCTCGCGGTAATTGATAACCTCGTCGGCCCCGAGCGCGCGCAGTGCCCGCGCCTTCTCGGCTCCGCTGGTGCAGGCGATGACATGGGCGCCGAGCAGCTTCGCCAGCATGACGCAGCCGGTACCCACGCCTCCGCTCGCGCCCAGCACGAGCACGCGCTCGCCGGCTTTCACCGTTGCGTGGGTGATCAGCATCCGGTGCGCGGTGCCGTAGGCGACCGGAAGCGAGGCCGCCTCCTCGAAGGTGACGCCGTCCGGCATGGCGACCAGCTGGTCGGCTGCGACCAGGCAATATTCCGCCATGCCGCCGTTCAGCATCTCGCCCATCAGGCCCTTCTTCCGGTTGACCGGATTGACCAGCACCCGGTCGCCCGGCTTCCAGCCGGTGACGCCTTGGCCGACCTCGGCGATATCGCCCGCCATGTCGAGGCCGATGATCACCGGCAGCGGCACCTTGATGCCCGGCATCCCGACCACCGTGAACACGTCGTGATAGTTGAACGAGGAGGCCCGTACCCGGATCACCACATGGCTGTCCACCGGTTGCGGCGCCGGATAATCCTCGACCAGCTCGAGATCGTCGCGGCTGCCGTGCCGGCGCAGAACCAGCGCCCGCATGGTCCTGCCGGACTTGGTCCTTGCGGACATGGTCCGGTCGGAAGTCTCGTCGTCGTTCACGGTGTGGCCTCGTATGCGGATTGCTGTTGTGGCCCGATCTCAGTAGCTTATGGCACGTCCCCCAACAACTGCGGCTAGCGCCTTTTCGGAGATCATGGATGCAGGAGAATTTCCGTCAGTTCCTCGACCGCCTGCGGCAGACCGGAGATCTCGTCGACCTGCATCAGCCCGTGGATATCCGCCATATCGCCACCCTGGTGGACCAGGCCAAGACCGCGCTCTTCTTCCATAAGGTCATCGGCTACGACATGCCGGTGGTGTCCGGCATCATCCGCTCGCGCGAGCGCGCCATCATGGCGCTCGGCTGCGAGACCTATCGGGAGATCGAGGACAAGCTGCAGCAGGCGATTGATCGTCCGATCCCGCCCAAATACCTCAAGACCTCGCCCACCCGCGAGGTGGTGCTGCTGGACGACGACGTGGACCTCTACAAGCTGCCGATCCCGATGTCGTCGATCTACGACGGCGGGCCCATGATCACGGCCGGCGTGGTCATCACCCGCGATCCCGAGTTCGGCATCAACAGCGGCATCTATCGCTTCATCGTGAAGGAAAAGAACCTCACCGGCATCGACATCGTCACCCCGAACAATATGCGCATGTTCGCGCAGCGAGCCTACAGCCAGGGCCGTCCGTTGCCGATCTCGATCAGCATCGGAACCCATCCGATCGAGATCACCGGCTCCGGCTACCGCGCGCCCCTGGGCATGGACGAGATGGCGATCGCGGGGGGCTTGCGCGGCGCGCCGGTCGAGCTCGCGCCCTGCCAGACCATCGATCTGCCCTACATCGCCGATGCCGAGATCGTGCTGGAGGCGGAAATCCTGCCGACCGGCTGGACCTGGCCGGAGGGCCGCTTCGGCGAGTTCACGCGGCTGATGGGCGGCCTGCACTGGAACCCGCTGGTGCGCGTCAAGGCGATCTCCATGCGCAAGGACGCGATCTACTACAATCTGCACATGCCATGGGAGAACACCTGGCTGGCGGCGCCGACCCGTTATGCGGCGATTCGCCAGGCGCTCAAGACCGCCGGCGTCATCGTCAAGGACATCAATGTCACGCTCGGCGGCTGCGCGTTCTGGCACGCCGTGATCTCGATCAAGAAAAATCCCGGCGAGGCCAAGAATGCGCTCTTGGCCGCGCTATCGGTGATGGATCTGAAGCACGTCGTGGTGGTCGACGACGACATCGACGTGTTCGATCCCATGGACGTGGAATGGGCGATCGCCACCAGGGTGCAGGGCGACCGCGACACCATGATCGTGAGCAATGCGCGGGCGAAGCCGCTCGACCCGAGCCTGCCGCAGGGCTTCGGCGTGGTGCCGACCGGCGCCAAGGTCGGTATCGACGCCACCATCCCGGAAGGCATCCCGAAGGAGCATTACGAGCGCATCACCTATGCGTATGCGGATCGCGCCAAGATCGACGACTACGTGAAGGGCAAGTCGGACGCCGGCGGGGAGGCGGGCGACGCGGCGGCGGTTGCGGCGCTGGCGCAACGGATATTGGACGTCATCGCCAAGGAGCCGCTCTACTACACCGATATCGCGGAGCGTTTCTCATCCTACGATTTCCGCACCGTGGCGCAGGCGCTCGGCCACCTGCACGCGACCGAGAAGCTCTGGCAGGACCCGCGCGGCCGCATGTGCGTGCGCGGCTCGGAATTCGCCGCCAAGCCGAAGCGGTGAGCCGCGCCATTGTCATTGCCGGGCTTGTCTCGGCAAGGGAGGCACGGCCGCGCCAACGCCCGTCTTCGCGAGTCAAGCCCGGCCATGACAGTTGGGTCACGGATTGGTCTCTACAACAACAAATCGACGTCCGAATCCGCGAAGGTGAGGGCCATCTTTTCCGGCGTGATGTGCGTGCCCGGCCCGTTCGGCACCCACATATAAAGCGGTGACCGGTGCGAGAGGGCGCTGCCGAGCAGCGGCGTTGTCGGAGACAGGAATCCGGCCTTTCCGAGCGCGTCCTGCAGGCTCGGCTGGTTGGTGACCGCCAGCACGATCGCGGCGCCGAGCTTTGCGGCGACCGCGGCCGCCCGGGTGGCAAGCGCCTGCAGCACGGCCGGCTCGTCGTGCACCGCGACCAGATCGGTGAGCATGGCGCCGGGAATGCGGCCGAGCTGTCGGCTGCTCCCGGGCATCAGCCGGCGCACCACCCCGTAGCCGACCGGCTCGCCGGCACGGCGCGCGAGACAAAAATGATAGCTGCGCGGGCCGCAAACCGACAGGCGCCATCGCCATTCGGCCGCCCCGCGCTGCATGCGGGCGCTGCCATCCGACAACCGGCTCGCCTCGATGCGATCGAGCTCCGGCCCGAGCGCGGCCATTGCCGGGCTCTCCGGGCTGACGATCGCATCCTCGAACTCGACCGTGCTGCCGCGGCCGAACAGCGCGGCGCCGAGCCTGACGACCGCCGGCAACGGCAGCACCATCAAGGCGGCGCGGCGCGGTCCCGCCCAGCCGAGCTTCTTGAAATTGGCGATGGCCGCGTCCGAGATCGAAAACGTGTACACGAACTGGCCGGCCATCTCGAAATGCTGCGCCAGGCATTTGCCGATGCCCTTGCCGGCATGGGCCGGATCGACATACCAGTCGCAGATGGCGATGGTCGGGACGCTCTTGCCGTCGATCACCCAGTCCGAAGGGCGCGCCGAGCAGAAGCCCGCCATGACGCCGCTCGCCGTGTGGATGGCGGCGACCGCGCAGCCGGGTTCCGCCCGCCGCCACCAGCGCGCCACCAGCTGATCGTGTGGACGATCCGGCCAGACCGCGGCCGCAAACGCGATCAGGCGCCCCGCCTCGACCGAGCGTGCCGGAACGAAATCATAGCCGTCCGCGCGCGGTTGGACCGACAGCTCGGTCATATGGCGGCCCGCGCCGCTACGCTGCCGGCACCCGAGTCGGCCGCATAGGAGCCCATGGTGCGGAATTCGATGCGACCGCGGTCGGCTTCGTCGGCGGCGCGCGCCAGGAACCAGCCGAGCGTGGCCAATTGCTCCTCGCCCCGATGGTAGAAGTTGGAAGGGTGGAACCAGAGATGAAAGGTGCCGCCTGTACGCTTGGCGCGCTCGAGCCCGAGCCAGAGCTTCGCGCGGGTGACCTGCGGCAGCACGAAGCGGCGCGGCCCGTTTCGTCCCAGCACCTGCATGCATCCCGGGATATCGATGAGCGGGCCCAGGGGCTGCGGCCACGAAGGGCGCGGCGGCACCGGCAGGAACTGGTCGATGAAGTTCGCCGCCCGGGCCCCGAGGCGTCCGCCCGGATTGGCGGTCCGCAACAGGCCGACGTCGCGGCTGCGCACCACGCGAAGTCCGTTGCGGGCCAGAATATCGAGGTGCCCGACCGCGCCGCGCGGATAGACGAAGGATTCGAATCCCAAGCCGTGAGCACGATGCACGCCCTTGGCAAAAGCCAGATCGTCCTGCGCCTCAGCGCCAGAAATCTGATCGAAGTAGATGTGCCGTCCGCCGTGGCTGCCGATCTCATGGCGGACCTTGGACCGCACGATGCGCTCGATCACGTCGGGCGCATACCAGCACGCGGCTACCCCGGGATGCGAGCGCGCGCTGGCCTCGTCCAGCAGCGCCGCCACCATGAGCCAGCTCGCCGGCACCTGATAGCGATCGAACAATTCGACCAGCGCCGCGCAGATCGGGCGCTCCGCCGTCTCGGCCAAGCGCAGATCGTCGGCCGTGATGGCGTCCCAGACCCCCCAGGCAAGCTCGAGGTCGATCGAAAGGGTCACCTTTCCGGTGGTCATACGGGGGCCGCACTCTGCCAACGAGGTCGGCCGATATCTACACCAAGCCCGGAGGGTTGGCGACACGCCGTGAAGGTCGAGCCGCTGGACTGACAGTGCCCTCGCTCATCGAGATGGCCGGGACAAGCCAGCCATGACGAGCGCTCTTTATCGCGCCGACCTCGGCGCCGAAATGGGCGAAGACGCCATTGCGGGACCGTAAAGGATCTCCGGCAAGAGCCAGCCAGGCTGCAGCTCGCCGGTGCTGATCGGCGCCACCTGCTCGGGCGATCCGTACGTCGCAGATACCGACACCGCATCCTTTACGTCTCGAGGCTCGGGTGCCATCCGGACTCCTGCCCAGACGACCCCCAAAGCGGTGACGGCCAGAGCCATCCGCTCTGCGATCCTGCGCGCGGTCGAGCGATGTCGAGAATGCGGCGCAATCGGGTCAAGGGTGATGACGGGCCCCTGGACTTGGCGCGACTTGGTCGCAGGCCGCGCAGGCTTCGGCCATACGGGGATGATTTGCATCTCGGAACCGGGTTGCGGCGTGAGATCGCCGGCCGCCCCTTCGCCGGCGTCTGCTCGATCGAATTCGCGATTAACAAGCACCGCATTGATCCAGTCTGCATTCACCCTGCTGATCAAATCGGAGGTAGCGTAGTCCGCTCGCATGGATGACCTCTGCTCGCTTGAGATTCGCGAGAGCAAAGGATTAAATTAGGGTGAAAAAAAGGATCAAGCG
>DASYFD010000344.1:0-14063 GCA_036498625.1 Xanthobacteraceae bacterium
GCCGGGCATGCTTTCCTGCTGCAGGGCGGCGACTGCGCCGAGAGCTTCGCCGAGCACGGCGCCAACAACATCCGCGACTTCTTCCGCCTGTTCCTGCAGATGGCGGTGGTGCTCACCTATGCGGCCGCCTCGCCGGTGGTCAAGATCGGCCGCGTCGCCGGCCAGTTCGCCAAGCCGCGCAGCTCGCCGACCGAGAAGCGTGGCGGCGTGGAGCTGCCGGTCTATCGCGGCGACATCATCAACGGGACCGAGTTCACGCCCGAGTCGCGCATTCCCGATCCGCGCCGCCAGCTCGATGCCTATCGGCAATCGGCCGCCACGCTGAACCTGCTGCGTGCCTTCGCCCAGGGCGGCTACGCCAACCTCGGCAATGTGCGGCAATGGGTGCTGGGCTTCGTCAAGGACAGCCCGCAATCCCGCCGCTACGTGCAGCTCGCCGACCAGATTTCCGAGGCGCTCGGATTCATGCAGGCCTGCGGGCTCGATCTGGAAAGTCACCCGGAGCTGCGCTCGACCGAATTCTACACCAGCCACGAGGCCCTGCTGCTCGGCTTCGAGCAGGCGATGACGCGCGTGGATTCGACCAGCGGCGACTGGTACTGCACGTCCGGCCACATGCTGTGGATCGGCGACCGCACCCGCCAGGCCGACCATGCCCATGTGGAATTCTGCCGCGGCATCAAGAATCCGCTCGGGCTCAAATGCGGTCCCTCGAGCAAGGTCGACGAGATGTTGCGGATCATCGACATTCTCAATCCGGAGAACGAGCCCGGCCGTCTCACCCTGATCTGCCGCCTCGGCGCCGACAAGGCGGGCGATCTGTTGCCCCCCATGGTGCGGGCGGTCGAGCGCGAAGGCCGCGTGGTGCTGTGGTCCTGCGATCCCATGCACGGCAACACCATCACGTCGGCGTCGGGCTACAAAACCCGGCCGTTCGACCAGATCCTCAAGGAGGTGCGCACCTTCTTCCAGGTGCACGCCGCCGAGGGCACCCATGCGGGCGGTGTGCATCTGGAGATGACCGGCCAGAACGTCACCGAATGCACCGGCGGGGCGCGCGCCATCTCGGACGAGGATCTCAACGACCGCTACCACACGGTCTGCGATCCGCGGCTCAATGCCGAGCAGTCGCTTGACCTGGCTTTCCTGCTGGCCGACCTGCTCAAGCAGGAACGCACCGCCAAGGCGCGGCCATTGCCGGCGGTCTCGGGTCTCTGAGGTTCGGTTTCAGATTTGCGCGGGGCGTTTGCTTCACACTTCGTGAAGGTAAACGAACCCCGCTTATTGCAGCATTAACAATAGGATCGGATGCGTTCCGCGATCCCTAAAATTGTAAGGATTGGGAAAAGCATTGGAGCCGACACTGCCCCCGCATCGGGTGGGGGACGTGGCTGTGAAATCAAACCTGGCGGTTCTCGCGTGGCTGGCGGTGACGGCAAGCCTGTTCGGCGCGGTCCCGGCGAGCGCCGGTGACTGGGTCTTTCACGGCCTGGGCCGCCTTCCGCCTATACGGGCGACGTCGGGCTTCGCTTCTGGTACGGAAAAGCCAAGACCGGCAAGAGCCTCTATGGCCTCGACGGCTCCCTGGCCTCGCGCTTGACCTACGACAACCTCTCGATCTTTTCCCTCGAGGGCTATGCGCGGCTCGACGTCAACACCGGCTGGTTCATCAAGGGCCTGATCGGAGGCGGCGGCTTTCGCCAAGGATCCCTCAAGGACGAGGATTTCCCGCCCGGCATCACGCCCTATTCCGCCACCTTGAGCACGCTCGACGACAGCTTTCCGCTCTATGCCAGCGTCGACGTGGGCTACAACATCTTCCGGGGGCCGGATTTCCGGATCGGCGCGTTTGTCGGCTACAACTATTTGCACGAGGCCGTGAGCGCGGACGGCTGCGGCCAGATCGCCACCAATCCGCTCATCTGCGGGACATTGCCGATTCCCGAGACCTTCAAGGTGATCACGCAGGAGAATACCTGGAACTCGCTGCGGGTCGGGTTCAACGGCGAGGTCGACGTCACCAATCGGCTCAGGCTGAGTGTCGATGCCGCATGGCTGCCCGTGGCGCTGCTCGACGGCGCCGACACGCATTGGCTGCGCATCAGCACCTTTCCGGGCGATTTCAATGGTCCGGTGCCCGAGGACGGCACCGGCTGGGGCTATCAGCTCGAAGGCGTCCTGTCCTACCAGGTGACCGACCAGCTCAATGTCGGCATTGGCGGCCGCTACTGGCATATGCAGGCCAATGGGCATGCCCATTTCGAAGGCCACGTGAACGGCTTTCAGACTTTCCCCCAACCGGTCGATTGGAAGTCCGACAGTTACGGCGTATTCATCCAGACCGGCCTCCGGTTCGGCCCTTATCCGGTCATCAGCCGCAACTGACAGACCGAAGCGTAGTTTGACCCCATGGACAGATTGCTGCGCGCCGTCATCAACAGCTGGAACGGCCTGCGCTTTGCGTTCAGCAGCGAAGCCGCCTTCCGCCAGGAGGTGGCGGTGTTCGTACCGGCGGTGCCGCTCGCCTTCTTCATTGCGCAGGACCCGTGGAAAAGGCTCGCGCTCATCGGCGTGCTGATGCTGCTGTTCGTGGTGGAGCTCCTCAACACGGCGATCGAGAAGCTCTCCGATCGGGTCAATCCGGCGATCGATCCCCAGATCGGGCGGGTCAAGGACATGGGCTCGGCCGCCGTCGGCCTCACGCTGCTGGTTGCCGGCGCCGTGTGGCTGCTGGCGCTGGCCGAGCGAATCGGCTGGCTGTAGCGGCGGGCGCTCCCGCGCCTCTTGCCGATTGCGGTTCGGCTTCCCGACGCGCTACACCTCGACCATGAATGAACGTCCGAGCGACCGGCTGGCGATCGCGGTCGCGCAGCTTGATCCGACCGTCGGCGACATTGCCGGCAATGCCGACAAGGCGCGGGCGGCGCGCGCCACGGCGGCGCAGGCGGGCGCCGACCTCATCGCATTGCCCGAGCTGTTCCTGTCGGGCTATCCGCCCGAGGATCTGGTGCTCAAGCCGGCCCTGCAGGCGGCCTGCCGCAGCAAGATCGAGGAGCTGGCGCGCGAGACCGCCGACGGCGGCCCGGCCATGCTGATCGGCACCCCCTGGGTGGAGAACGGCAAGCTCTACAACGCCTACTGCCTGCTCGATCGCGGCACGATCGCGGCCCTGCGCTTCAAGGTCGATCTGCCGAATTACGGCGTGTTCGACGAGAAACGGGTGTTCGCGGCCGGCCCCATGCCGGGACCGGTCAATTTCCGCGGCGTGCGGCTGGGGCTGCCGGTCTGCGAGGACATCTGGGGCACCGATGTGGTCGAGACGCTGGCCGAGACCGGCGCCGAATTGCTGATCGTGCCGAACGGCTCGCCCTATTGGCGCGCAAAGGAGACCACGCGCCTCAATATCGCGGTGGCGCGGGTCACCGAGAGCGACCTGCCGGTCATCTATGTCAACGAGGTCGGCGGGCAGGACGAGCTGGTCTTCGACGGCGCCTCGTTCGGCCTGCACGCGGACTGCTCGCTGGCATTCCGGCTGCCCGCCTTCCGCGAGAGCGTGACGACCGTGCGCTGGCAGCGCACCGGCAACGGCTGGCGCTGTCTCGACGGCCCCATGGCCAAGCCGGAGGAGAGCGAGCAGGAAGATTACTCCGCCTGCGTGCTGGGACTGCGCGACTATGTGGACAAGAACGGCTTCAAAGGCGTGGTGCTTGGCCTTTCCGGCGGCGTCGATTCCGCGCTGTGTGCCGCCATGGCGGTCGATGCGCTCGGGCCCGGGCGCGTGCGCTGTGTGATGCTGCCCTATCGCTTCACCTCGCAGGAATCGCGCGACGATGCGGCCTTCATCGCACACGCGCTCGGCGTGTCCTACGACCTGGTTCCCATCGAAAGCGCGGTCTCGGGGCTGGAGCAGGCGCTGGCGCCCCTGTTCGCGGACCGGCCGCGCGACGTCACCGAGGAGAACATCCAGTCACGGGCACGCGGCGCCATCCTGATGGCGATCTCCAACAAGCTCGGCCTGATGGTGGTGACCACCGGCAACAAGTCGGAAATGTCGGTCGGCTATGCCACGCTCTACGGCGACATGAACGGCGGGTTCAACCCGATCAAGGATCTCTACAAGACCGAAGTCTACCGCCTCGCGCGCCTGCGCAACAACTGGCGCCCGCACGGCGCGCTCGGGCCAAGCGGGCAGGTGATCCCGGACAATGTGCTCACGCGCGCGCCGACAGCGGAGCTGCGCGAGAACCAGACCGATCAGGATTCGCTGCCGCCCTATGAGGTGCTCGACGGCATCCTGGAGCGGCTGGTCGAGCGCGAGGAGCCGATCGCGCAGATCGTCGAATCGGGCTTCGAGCGCGCGACGGTGGTGCGGGTGGAGCGGCTGCTCAATCTCGCCGAATACAAGCGCCGCCAGGCGGCGCCCGGCGTCAAGGTGACGCTGCGGAATTTCGGCCGCGACCGGCGCTATCCGATCACCAACCGCTTCCGCGACCCCGGCACCCCGCTGCCGCAGCCGGACCTTACGCTCCTGGCCGGCGGCCCGGCGCCGAACAGCGAGGCGTTCGATTTGTAGGGGCGGTCCATTCCATCTTACGCATGAGCGACAGAAGTGGAATCGGTGCCCACACTCTGTCGTCCCGTCTTTCGCAGGGACGACTCCGTGGAGCATCGACGATCGCGAAGGAGGCGTATTCTGCAATGATACTTTAATGCGCCGGCAGGAAGGTCGGGCCGACTGCGCGGACGCGGCGCTTGCTCGGGTCGGTGTCCGCGGTCGTGTCGGCGGCGGGAGCGGGCACATTGGCTGACGCGGGCGTGGCCGCGACCGGCTGCGGTTGCGGGGTGCCCGGCTTTGCTCCCGGCGCCGGCTTGATCGGCTTGCCCTGCGCGTCGACTTGCGGCTGCGACAGCTGCTTGGCCTTCTCCTCGGTGACCACGATATCGCCGCGTTCCACCGTCTGGTCGTCGAGCTGCTTGAGGGCCTCGGCCCAGGTCTGGCCGGCGGCCTTGCAGCTGCAGCTCGGATTGAACTGCTTGCGGTAGGCGAATGCGTTGGCCATCTGGGTGTAGAGGCGGCCGCTCGCCGATACCGCCTGATTGACGTCCTCGCCGGAGGCGCGGTGACTGTAGAGCTCGACCTCGGCGGCCGGGCACAGGCGCTGGCAGGTCTGCGCGTCCTCGGCGAATCTGTTCGGCAGGGCCGAATAGGAGACCGGGAAATAGAATCCGTCGCAGGTGCGCACGCACAGCGTCTTGTAGGTGCCGGATGCTGCGGCTGGAGCGACCGGTTCCGGGCTCAGGATGGTGCCGGGCCCGAACAGCCGATCGAAGAAGCCGCCGCCCTGGCTCGCCTGCTGGCGATATTGCGGGCCGCAGTCGTTCTGTGCGAGCGCGCCGATGATCTGGCGGCGCTGGCCTTCACGGTCGGCGCCGGTGTTGCTCTGGGCGCGCTGGAGATCGTTCAAGGTGCGGTCAAGATTGCCGCGCACCTGCTGGATTTGGGCATTGAGCGGGGCGCACTGGGCGGGCTGGCTGGAGAACAGGGAGAAGAAGCCGTTGCCCTCGCAGCCGGACCGCCGGGCCTGGGCGGTGAGACGGTCGAGATCGGACTGCTGCTTGCGGGCGGCGTCGTCCAGCCGCTTGGCCTGGTCGGACTGCGACGAATCGGTGATCCCGCGATCGAACGCCGACAGCTGGCCTTCGAGCTGAGGACAAACCGGATTGCGCGATTGGGAAGGCGGATAGCCCTGCGCCACCGCCGACGTCACCACGCCCGCCAAGGCGGCCGACGCAACAAAGGTCGCGAGGCCCAGATTGCGCAGTGGTCTCGAAATCATTGGCCCAATCATGGAGTTGAGGCTGACCGAAGCTCGCATGCGCGATGAAGCTCCGGAATGGTGACCAAAGTGTGAACGCCCGCTCGCCGATAGCGCGAGGATAACCGCCAATTTCACGCGGAGCCAGCCTCGATGGCTGCGTTTTGCGCCTCGCTGCGCAGGTTCCACAACAGGCCGAGGACGATGAGGCCGGCGCCCGCGAAGACAAAGATGTCGAGCGGCTCCCCATAGAGCCACCAGCCCACGACCGCAATCAACGGGATGCGCAGGAAGTCGAGTGGGACCACCAGGCTGGCATCGCCGGCGCGGAATGCATTGGACAGGCAGTAATGCGCCGACACGCCGGCGATGCCGAGACCGGCCAGCGCCGGCAGCTGGTGCAGGCCGAGCCTGGCGGCGAACAGAGGGTCGGTGCCGATGAGCCCGAGCGGCAGCTGGATGACATTCATCCAAAACACGATCGCAAAGGTGCTCTCGGTCGTGGTCAGCTTCTTGGTGGCGATGTTCTGGACCGAGTAGCCGAGCGCTGCCGCGAGCACGAGCAAGGCGGCCGGATGAAACGTCTCGATGCCGGGGCGCAGAATCACGCAGACGCCCAAGACGCCGAGCACCACCGCGCCGATGCGGCTTTTGGTCATGCGCTCGGCGAGGAACAGGCCGGCCAGCAGCATAGTCCATGCCGGCATGGTGAATTCGAGCGCGAACACCGTGCTCAAGGGCAGCAGCAGGAGACTGGTCGCCCACAAATATTGCGCGCCGAAATGGATGCCGTTGCGCAGCACATGCAGGCGCAGGCGGCGGCGGTTGAGGTCGCGCCGCAGCGCGGGGCGGATCGCCAGCAGCGCGCCGACGATCAGCAACCCGATGGCGGCCCGCGCCGACAGGATCTCCATGATGCCAAGGGTCGTGGACAATTCCCGGATCGACACCGCCATGGCCGAGAACGACAGCAGGGTGCCGATCATCCACAGCACCACGCGAGCGATGGGCGGGATGACCACGCGGGCTTCGTCCGCAGGGGAGGGATTCAAGAGAGCCGGCACGGCGGGGAGCGCTGATCGTTCATTCCGCATCCGGCTGGTTCTCGGGCCGGGCTTGCTCGAAGGCGGAGAGCTTGGCGCAGGCCGCGTCGACGGCCACGATCTTGGGATAGGGTTCGAGCGGCACCTTCAAGCGCCGCGCATTGGCCACCTGCGGCACCAGGCAGATGTCGGCGAGCGTCACCTCGGCCCCATAGGTGTAGGGCCCGGGCCGCAGCATCGCTTCGATTGCGTCGAACCCCTCGCGAACCCAATGGCCGTACCAGGCGTCGATCTTGGATTGGTCCTGGCCGAGCTCGTTCTTGAGGTAGCGCAAGGGCGCTATGTTGTTGAGCGGATGAATGTCGCAGGCCACCAGCTGCGCCAGCGCGCGCACCTGCGCGCGCTCGACGCTGTCGCGCGGCAAGAGCGGCGGCTGCGGGTGCACCTCGTCGAGATATTCGATGATGGCGAGCGACTGGGTGAGGAGCTCGCCGGAGTCGAGCCGCAGCGCCGGCACGCGCATCTGCGGATTAATCGCCCGGTAGGCCGGCTTGCGGTTGAGGCCGCCTTCCTTCTGCAGGTGGATCGCGACCGTGTCGTAGCCCAGACCTTTCAAGTTGAACGCGATCCGTACCCGGTACGCGGCGGACGAGCGAAAATATGAATAGAGTGTCACGGCTCCTCGCTGCTGCTGCGGACGGGTCGAACGTTGGGGCCCAGGGTCAGGTCTTGCCGCCTTCGATCTCGATCACCAGCTTGGCCGAGCGCTCGGTCAGTTGCCGCATGGCGCGGTCGAAGGCGGCGCGATCGGAGGGCGCAACGACTTCCGAGAGCCGGTTGGTGAAATCGAGCGCGATCGGGGCGGCCTCCTCGTAGATGGCGCGTCCCGTAGGCGTCAACGACAGAAAGGCCTCGCGCAGGTCGGCCCGATTGACGCGCCTGGTGACGAACTTGCGCTGCTCGAGCTGGGCCACAGCGCGCGAGACCTTGGTCTTGTGCATGTGGGTATGGGCGCCCACGGCTTTGCCGGTCATGACCCCGTATTGGCCGAGCGTCACCAGCACCCGCCATTCGGGTATGCCAATACCGTAGCGCTGGCCATAAACCCGCGACAGAGCTTGCGAGACCAGGCTCGAAAGCACGTTTAGCTTGTGCGGCAGAAAATCTTCGAGCCGGAGCAGGGCGTTATCGCCGGCGGCCGCAATCTTCGCAGCACCATCATGGACCGGACCGGAGTTCATCATGGTGTCGGGCCCCGGCGCTTGGCCGCCTTGCACGGGTGCGGCCGCTCAAGCGGCAACATGGCCGAAGATCGCGGCCTGCGCAACGGCGATGGGCGAGGAGTCTTCCGCGGTAATATCGGCCGATGTGCAGCGGAATTCGCGGCCAAACGGGGCCGCGATGGCGCGGGAAACCGGGTCAGGTCAAGCTGCCGGCCGAAAAATCAGCGGGCGCACTCGATGGCGACGAATTCATCGCAGGAACCGCCCCGGCAGGCCTCGCCGCTCGCGCGCACCGCTCCCGTGATCTCTTCGCGATCGATCTTGTGGAACGATTGGGCCTGAGCGAAATCGCGCGACTTGCAATAGGCATTGGCGACCGCCACCCCGCAGGTCGCTCCGCTCGCCAGGCAGCGGTCGACCCCATAGCCGTCGGCGTTGTTGGCGATGATGAAGATGCGCTTTTCGGCCTGAGCGGCGGCGCCGACGCAGAGGGCGGCCGCGAAGGCAAGGCCGGCAAGAATGTATCGCATCGGATCGCTCGCGTTTTGCGCCAAGGTCGTGTTTGGCATCGAGACGGTGGCGAGAATACGTCGCGAGGCGTTAAGGCGCGCTTAATTATGTTGCTTGCGGCGATGGCGCCCGACCCGCTGAGCGGGGGGAAACTCATTGGTCAGCAAGTAGGTGGAAACACTTCCGCACCTTGAGCTTCACTCGTGGGGCCGTCCGCCGGCGTCTCGAAATGACAAGGCATGCAACAGCGCGTGCAGGATGATCGGTTTCTCACGAGGCGGCCTTTTCCGCACCTGGCAGCGTTCCGAAATCCGGCGATCCCGCCTCTTGACGTTGCGCCCGCGGATGCCCATTCTGCGGCCCATGAACGGCCTTTACGATATCTGCGGCATTTGCCGGGAGATTATTCGCTAGCGATTCTCGCTGGCTGTGGCCGTCTTTTCTCGCGATCGAGATCATTGGACGCCCGGCCAGCGGGGCTAGGCGCGTGCCTGCCGTCGACCCTTTCCGGGTCGCCCGGGCCCGCGCCGACCACCATGGACGAAAACGCCAATGGACCTTCGGCTCTACGATACGCTCACCCGCGAGAAGCGGCTGTTCCAGCCGCTCGATCCCGCCCGCGTGCGCATGTATGTGTGCGGGCCGACGGTCTACGACTTTGCCCATATCGGCAATGCGCGGCCGGTCATCGTGTTCGACGTGCTGTTCCGCCTGCTGCGGCATCTCTACGGCGCCGGTCACGTCACCTATGCCCGCAACATCACCGACGTGGACGACAAGATCAACGCACGGGCGGCCGAGGAATACCCGAACCTGCCGCTCAACGAGGCGATCCGCACCGTCACGGAAAAGACCGAGCAGCAATTCCATGCCGACGTCGATGCGATCGGCTGCCTGCGCCCGAGCGTCGAGCCGCGCGCGACCGAGCATATCGACGAGATGCGGGCGCTGATCGAGCGGCTGGTCGCCGCCGGCAATGCCTATGTGGCGGCGGAGCACGTGCTGTTCAGCGTGCCCTCGATGGCCGATTACGGCCGGCTGTCCAAGCGCCCGCTCGACGAGATGATCGCGGGCGCCCGCGTCGATGTGGCGCCCTACAAGCGCGACGCCATGGACTTCGTGCTGTGGAAGCCCTCCAAGCCGGGCGAGCCGGCCTGGCGCTCGCCGTCGGGAATCGAGACGTCCGGCCGCCCCGGCTGGCACATCGAATGCTCGGCGATGTCGTGGAAGCACCTGGGCGAGACTTTCGATATCCACGGCGGCGGCATCGATCTGTTGTTTCCCCACCACGAGAACGAGATCGCGCAATCGCGCTGCGCGTTCCATACGCCCGTGATGGCGAATTACTGGATGCACAACGGCTTCCTCCAGGTCGAAGGCGCCAAGATGTCGAAGTCGGAGGGCAATTTCGTCACCATCCGCGAGCTATTGAGCGGCTGGAAGGGTTGGCGATGGCCGGGTGCCGTGCTGCGCTTCGCGATGCTGGGTACGCATTATCGGCAGCCCATCGATTGGACCCTGAAGCGACTCGAGGAGGCGGCCGAGCGTCTGAGCCTGTTCCGGGCACATAGTCTTGATGATCCCGGCATTCCGCCCTCGGGTGCGATTCTCGAGGCCCTTTGCGATGATCTGAATACGCCGCAAGTCATCACCGAGCTCAACAGTCTGTTCGAGCGCAAGGAAGCCGCGCTGCTCGGCGCAAGCTGCAGGTTTCTGGGTCTTGATCTGGCGACGGTCGATCTCAACGCGATGCGTCGGGAGAAGCGGGGCGATTTGGACGAGGGCAGGGTCGACGACTTGATCGCTGCGCGCAACGTTGCCCGCAAGGAAAGAAACTTCAAGGAGTCCGATCGTATTCGCGATGAGCTCGCCGCCATGGGCGTGGTGCTCAAGGACTCCAAGGACGGCACCACCTGGGAGATCGCCCGGTGAGCGCCGAGGCCAATCCCAAGCTGGCGCTGCGGCCTTATCTGCCCGCCGATGCGCCGCTGCTCGCCGAGATCTTTCGCGCCAGCATCGAGGAGCTGACCACGGAGGATTACAGCGAGGCGCAGCGCGGCGTCTGGGCGGCGGGCGCTGACGACGAGGCGGCCTTCGGGGCCCGGCTGGCAAAGGAGCTTACGCTTGTCGCCACGCTCGGCGGCTCGGTGGTGGGCTTCGTGGCGCTCAAGGGCGCTGAGCGCCTCGATCTCCTCTACGTGCATCCGGCGGTGGCCGGGCAGGGGATCGGCGCCATGCTGTGCGATGCGGTCGAGCGGCTGGCGGCCTCGCGCGGCACGCCGAAGCTGACCGCCGATGCGAGCGACACCGCGCGCGGCTTCTTCGAGCATCGCGGGTACGTTCCCCAGCAACGCAACACCGTGCTGCTCGGCGACGAATGGCTCGCCACCACGACCATGGAAAAGCCGCTGACGCCGAAAGGAAGCAAGCCATGAGCAAGCCCGATACGCCGTTTCCGCGCCACTGGCTCTACTACATCACGCTCAAATATGCGGTGATCGTGGCGGCGGTGCTGCTGGCGCTCTACGTCGCGTACCGGGTGTCGTGAGTCCTCCCATGTCCGACAAATCCCACGAGCGGCTTTATTTGTTCGACACGACGCTGCGCGACGGCGCGCAGACCAACGGCGTTGACTTCACGCTGCACGACAAGGTCGTCATCGCGGGCATGCTCGACGGGCTCGGCATCGACTACGTGGAGGGCGGCTATCCGGGCGCCAATCCGATCGACACCGAGCTGTTCGGGCAGGACCGGCATCTCAAGACCAAGTTCACCGCCTTCGGCATGACGCGGCGTCCCGGCCGCTCGGCGTCCAACGATCCAGGCCTCAATGGGCTCATCGACGCCAAGGCCGACGCCATCTGCTTCGTCGCGAAATCCTGGGACTATCACGTGCGGGTCGCGCTCGAGTGCACGCTGGAGGAAAATCTGGCCTCGATCCGTGACAGCATCCGCGCCGCCAAGGCGGCCGGACGCGAGGTGCTGCTCGACTGCGAGCATTTCTTCGATGGCTACAAAGCCAATCCGCAATATGCGCTCGCCTGCGCGCAGGCCGCCTATGCGGAGGGAGCGCGCTGGGTGGTGCTGTGCGACACCAATGGCGGAACGCTGCCGCACGAGGTGGAGGCGATCGTGGCCGCGGTGGTCAAGCTGGTGCCCGGCGACCATGTCGGCATCCATGCCCACAACGACACCGAGCAGGCGGTTGCAAACTCGTTTGCGGCGGTGCGCGCCGGCGCGCGCCAGATCCAGGGCACCCTCAATGGGCTCGGCGAGCGCTGCGGCAATGCCAACCTGGTCTCCATCATCCCGACCCTCAAGCTCAAGCCCGAATTCGCCGCGCAATTCGACATCGGGGTCTCCGATCAGCAGCTCGCGAGCCTCGCCCATGTGTCGCGCGTGCTCGACGAGATGCTCAACCGCGCCCCCAACCGCCACGCTCCCTATGTGGGCGCGAGCGCGTTTGCCACCAAGGCCGGCATCCATGCCTCCGCGATCCTCAAGGAGCCGGCCACCTACGAGCATGTCGCCCCCGACGCGGTCGGCAATCGGCGCAAGCTCCTGGTGTCCGATCAGTCCGGCAAATCCAACGTGCTGTTCGAGCTCGACCGCATCGGCATCAAGGTCGACAAGGACGATGCCCGCATCGCAGCGCTGCTCGAGGAGGTCAAGCAGCGCGAGGCGATCGGCTATGCCTATGAGGCGGCGGACGCCTCCTTCGAGCTGCTGGCGCGCCGCATGCTCGGCAAGGTGCCGAGCTATTTCGAGGTCACCCAGTTCGACGTGAATGTCGAGCAGCGCATCAATGCCAGGGGCGAGCGCGTAACGGTCAGCATGGCGGTGGTCAAGGTGCGGGTCGACGGCAAGGACCTGATCTCCGCCGGCGAGGGCAACGGCCCGGTCAACGCCCTCGACGTCGCGCTGCGCAAGGATATCGGCAAGTATCAAAGCTACATCGACGGGCTTGAGCTCACCGACTACCGGGTGCGCATCCTCAACGGCGGCACCGAAGCGGTGACGCGCGTGCTGATCGAGAGCCAGGACGAGAGCGGCGAGCGCTGGACCACCGTCGGGGTCTCGCCCAACATCATTGACGCCTCGTTCCAGGCGCTGATGGATTCGATCATCTACAAGCTGGTGAAGTCGGGCGCGACCGCGTGAGTTCCAGGGTGCCGTCGTCCCTGCTCTTCGGCCCGGACGACAAAGATGTGCACAGGCTTCAGTGCTGGCCGCCTCACATCCGCTCGACCGCAGCCGCCTGCATCTCCGCGTCCGGCTCCGGCAGCGCGCGGGCGGCGGCCTGCAGCTTCGGCAGCACATCCTCGATGCGCTCGGCCACCAGCAGGTTGATGTTGAGGCCGGCACGGATGAATTGCAGCTTCTCCATGTGGTCGAGCAGCTTGCAGAGCGGATCCCAGAAATGATCGATGTCGGCGATCAGGATCGGCTTGCGATGGCGGCCGAGCTGCGCCCACGTGAGCTGCTCGACCAGCTCCTCCAGGGTGCCGATGCCGCCCGGCAGCGCCACGAAGGCATCGGCCTTCTCGAACATGAGCCGTTTGCGCTCGTGCAGATCGCGGGTGACGATGCGCTCCTGCGCGCGCATCAGCATGTGCTCGCGGTCGGTCAGGAATTCCGGGATGATGCCGGTCACGAGCCCGCCATGATCGAGCACCGCCTCGGCGCAGGCTCCCATCAGGCCGGCCGAGCCGCCGCCGTAGACCAGCCTGACGCGGTTCTCCGCCAGGATGCGGCCGAACCGGCGCGCCGCCTCCATGAACGCCGGGTTCGTGCCCGGACCGGAGCCGCAATAGACGCAAATCGATTTGATTCCACTCATGTCCTTGCATGTGGCGCGGGCGGGCCGGACAATCAAGCACCCGACCCGGTTTGCACTGCAACAGCGGCCCCTGCATTGCCGGCTTCCGCATTCGCGGCTGGCTGGCGCGCGAAAATGCTCTATATGAGTCCCACTCGACGGTCCCCCTTCGCGCGGCCCGTCCCAAGGCCGGGCCCATTGACGACCGAATGAGCGATTTCCACCCCCGATCCACCGCTTCGATGAAGCGGGATGTATCCGCTGACGGCGCCGCCAGCCTGCTGCGTACGGTGGTCGTGCTGTGGCCTTATATCTGGCCGTCGGATCGCCGCGACCTCAAACTGCGGGTCTGGGTGACGATGGGGCTGCTGCTGGTGGCCAAGATCGCCACCATGGCGGTGCCGTTCACCTTCAAATGGGCGACCGATGCGCTGACCGGGCAGGGCACCGCGCCGGTCGGGCCGTCGTCCTGGTTCGCCTGGGCGATCGCGGCGCCGGTGCTGATGACCGTCGCCTACGGGGCGACCCGCATCCTGATGGCGGTGCTGACCCAGGCGCGCGACGGGTTGTTCGCCAAGGTGGCCATGAATGCGGTGCGCCGGCTCGCCTATATGGTGTTCGAGCACATGCACCGGCTCTCGCTGCGCTTCCA
>DASYFD010000345.1:0-6282 GCA_036498625.1 Xanthobacteraceae bacterium
CCCGCCAGGAAATCGTTTTCGATGCCACGAACGCGAGCCTGCGGGCGCGGCGCTCGCGCCGCCTGGGCGCACTGTTGCTGGTGGAGCAGGCCATGCCGGTCGTGCCGGACGAGGAGAGCGCGCGGCTACTGGCGCGGGGTATTGCTCGGCTGGGGATTGAGCGGCTGCCGTGGAGCAAGGCGCTGCGCCAATGGCGCGACCGCGTGATGTTCCTGCGGCGGGCGGAAGGCGACGAATGGCCCGATCTGTCCGACGCCGCGCTCTCCGGCGCCGGCGACTGGCTCGCCGGCCTGATGGCCGGCAAGCGCGCGCTCGCCGATGTCAGCGGCCAGGAACTCGCGGACGCGCTCTCGGCGCTGTTGCCCTGGGGCCTGCGCCGAAGGCTCGAGGTCGAGGCGCCGACCCATTTCGCCGCCCCCTCGGGCTCGTCGGTACCGATCGACTACGATGCCGAGGCGGGCCCGAAGCTCTCGATCCGGGTGCAGGAGCTGTTCGGGCTCGATCGGCATCCGACCGTCGCGGCCGGGCGCGCGCCGCTGGTGGTCGAGCTACTGTCGCCCGCGCATCGGCCGGTCCAGGTCACCAGGGATCTGCCGGGCTTCTGGCGCGGCAGCTATGCGGCGGTCAAAGCCGAGATGAAGGGGCGCTACCCGCGCCATCACGGGCCCGACGATCCGCTCCAGGCCCCGCCCACCCGCCGCGCCAAGCCGCGCGGGCAATAGGAGAGGGGCTCACTTGGGCGCGGGATCGAAATTCCGGAGTTCGGGCACCGTCTGGTTCTTCTTGGTCGGCATCAGGTAGCCGTCGACGCTGATGAAATAGGTTTCCTTGCCGAGCATCAGATAATGGTTCTCGGCCTCGCAATTGGTTTCGACCCAGCGCGGGTCGGCTTCGCGATTGTAATCCCGCGTCACCGTCCAGGGCCGCGCGTAGGCGTGGTCGATGGTGGTGATCTGATCATGCAGCCGGTTGCGATTGGTCTGATCGAGGAAAATGCGCTCCTTGATGATGGTCCCGTTGTCGGGGTGCAACGGCAGCCCGCTGGCGTCGAGGGTGCGCGGACCCTTGAGGCCGCGGGTTTCCACCTCGAGGGTGCGGTAACGGCCGTCGGCATCCTGGTCCACCCATTTGCCGATCGAGTAGCCCTCGAAGCTCGGCTTGATCTGATCGGGCCAGCCGCGGCCGTCGGTGTAGATGCGGCGGTTCTCGCCCAATTGATCGAAGCGGATATAGGTGACCTCTGGCGTAACCAGGATCTCGAGCGGCTCGTAGGCGATCATCACCCGCGGCATGCCTGACGGCAGGCATATGACCTGCGGATTGTAGCCCTGTCCGCCGGCGGCCGTGTCCGCCAGATTGGCCTCGAACACCGCCTGATACTCCGGCGTCAGCGGAGCCTGTTGCCGCAGGCCCCCGGGTTTGGTCGGATCCCACTGCGCGGCACCGGGCCGCGTCCACGCTCCGCGGATGTCGGCATACTTTGCGTCATCGAGCGCCCACACGTTGGTCATGGCCATGGCGAAACCCACCGCCGCCAGCTTGATCGCACCACGCGAGTTTCGATTGCGCATGAATCTTCCTTTCACACCCGCCGCCGGGAAACGAGGCGCAGGTTACCAAAATCACAGTCCGGATCGCCCGGATAACTCCGCTGCAGGCTACCTCGGGTGAACTTGCCGTCGCAAGCGCCGTCCGGCGCGGCCGCGACACCCGATTGCCATGGGGTTAGTGCGGCGTCAGGTTCAATTGATTGAACGCCAGTCGCCGGCGGGGACTCGCTCGCGTGCAGGCGCAAGCGGCATCACCTTCTTGCCGATGACGCCGCATGCGTGACCAGGTAGATGCCGATGGCAACCGGCACGACGCCGAGCAGATCGGTGAACGCCACATGCTCGTCGAGCAGGAGCCACCCGAACAGCATGCCGAGCGGCGGCATCATGAAATGATAGGAGCTCGCCGCGGTTGCGCTCGACACGGTCAGCAGGTGGAACCAGAGCAGATAGGCGAATGCGGAGACGAGCACGACCAGATAGATAAACGCCGCGAGCAGTCGCCAGCTCGGCACGATATCGCCCACGCTTTCGACGCCGAAAGCGAACGGAGACAGCGCGAGACCGGCGGACAGGCTTTGCACGCCGTTCCCGATCCAGAGCCCGCCGTGGGGCGCCAGGCGCTTGAACAGGATGGTGCCGCCGACCAGCGAGACCAGCGCCGCGATGGTGAAGACGATTCCGCCGAAGTGCTCCGCGCCGCCGGCGAGACGGCTTTCCACCACAAAGGCAACGCCACCGATGCCGAGCAGAAGGCCCGCCACCTTGCGCCAGCTCATCCGTTCGCCGAGGAACGCCGCCGCCAGCACCGCGGTGAGCACCGGGTTGGCGCTTATGACCAGCGCCGCCAAGCCGGACGAGACTGTGCGCATGCCCACATAGCCGAAGCCCAGATAGACCGCCTGGTTGGCGATCCCGAGCGCGGCGAACACCAGAAGATCGCGGCGCCCGAGATTCCACGGCACGCGATGGATGGCGGCGGCGCCGAGCATGAGCATGCCGGCAACAAGAAACCGCGTCGCGAGCAGGATGAGCGGCGGACAATCCGCGATCGCGAGCTTGGCGACCGCGAAGGCCGAGCTCCAGAGCACGCAGAACGCCGCCACCAAAAACGGTAACGGGATACGGGATACGGAGGATGGAATCGCAATATGGGCGGAGTTCATGGGGATTTCCTTTCTCTCCGGCCCAGATAGGCGCCTCTCTTTCCATTTGGAAATTAAATGATAATATGAGGATGAGTGGATTATCGAATGGCACGAATCTGGTGCGCCGACATGTTCGACCTCGATCTTCTCCGCAGCTTCGTTTCGGTGGTGGATACGGGCGGCTTCACGCGCGCCGGCGAGCGCGTCCACCGCACGCAGTCGACGGTCAGCCAGCAGATCAGGCGGCTGGAAGAGACCTTGGGCCATCCGCTGCTGCACCGGAACGGAAAGCAGGCCACGCCAACCGAGGAAGGCGAGCGGCTGCTCTCCTATGCGCGACGGATTCTGGCGCTCGCCCAGGAGGCGCGCGATGTGGTCGCAAAGCCCGCGGGCGACGGTGTGGTGCGGCTCGGCTTTCCGGAGGATTTCGCCGCCTATCGGCTCACCGAGCTCTTGTCGGATTTTGCCCGCTCACGCCCGGGCCTTCGCCTCGACGTGCGCTGTGGCCTGAGCGTGCAATTGCGCCGCGCGCTCGAGCGCGGAGAGCTCGATCTCGCATTGTTCAAGCGCGACGCCGGCGAGACGGGCGGAATAGCGGCGTGGCCCGAGCGGTTGCATTGGGTCACCAGCCGACGGCATCCGATCGATTTCCTTCGCGATCCGTTGCCGCTTGCGGCATCCGAGCAGGGCTGCCTCTATCGCGATCGCATGATCCACGCCATCGAGGCTTCCGGCCGCGCCTGGCACATCGCCTATACCAGCCCCAACCTGGCCGGCATCCAGGCCGCGATTTCCGTCGGCCTCGGCGTCAGCATCCTGTCCGAGGTCGCGATCCTGGCGGATCATCTCGTGATCGAGCCCGCGGACGGATTCCCATCGATGAGCAGCACGGAAATTGCGCTGGTCGCGGCCGCGGACGCGAACCCGGCAACGCGCCGGCTCGCTGAGATCCTGGAGGATTTCTGCTCGACCACCTATCGGCTTGGAGCCGCGTAGGGAAACGCGCCGTGCGTTTGCTGCTGCGGCCTCGAGCGGGCGCTGCCGATCACGCATCCGGACAATTTTAGTCTTCGTGTTGATGATGCCCACACCAGCCGGCGGGAAAGCGTCGGCCGGCGGCGGCCCATTAGTGCGTTCTTTGGGCATCTTGTGATCTGACTTCGCCCGCACTCAACGATGGGCGTCGGATCATGCGTGAGGTCGTCATCTTTGCCGGACTGCTGGTTGGGGGAGGGGTCATGGCGGCGCGAATTGCCGACCGGGCGGTCCATACGACCGAGCCGCCGCCCGCGGTCGCCGCCGCGGCGAGCGTGCCGCCGGTTGCGGCCCGGCAGGATTCCTATGGCAGCAGCGTCGTCATTCCGCGCGACGCGCGCGGGCATTTCGTGGTCGACGCCAGGGTCGACGGACGTCGCATGGCCTTCATGCTCGACACCGGCGCCACGGTGGTGGCGCTGCGGGCGCGCGATGCCGCGGTCCTCGGCATCCACCCATCGGCGCGCGATTTCACCGTCGAGGTCAAGACCGCCAACGGCTCGACGCGGGCGGCCCCGGTGCAGCTCGGCTTGGTGGAGATCAACGGCCTCAGCGTGCGCAACGTGGCGGCGCTGGTCTCGCCGGACGAGGCGCTGAGCGAGAACCTGCTCGGCCTGTCGTTCCTGTCGCGGCTGCGGCGCTTCGAATTCAGCAACGGCCGGCTGGTCCTCGAGCAGTAGCGCTTTCCCCGGCCGCAAGCATGGGATATGTCCTCGAGCCGGTCGCACGCATCGAGAGACATGATGTTCCCCAAACCGAGGCCCGCGCTCGTCCCCAACACTTATGCGTATGAATCCGAGCCGTTGGTGAAGGCCACCGGCTTTCGCGAATACGATGCCCGCTGGCTTCTGGGCGACGAGATCAACCTGATGGGGGTGCAGGCGCTCGGGCTGGGGCTCGGCACGCTGCTGTACGAGCTCGGCGCCAGGCCCGAGATCGTGACCGCCCACGATTATCGTTCCTATTCGGCCTCCGTGAAGCTCGCGCTGGTCTCCGGCCTGATGGCGGCGGGCTGCCGGGTGCACGACATCGGGCTCGCCGTCACCCCGATGGCCTATTTCGCGCAGTTCGAGCTCGACGTGCCCTGCGTCGCCATGGTGACGGCTTCCCACAACGACAACGGCTGGACCGGCGTGAAGATGGGCGCCAACCGTCCGCTCACCTTCGGGCCCGACGAGATGACGGCGCTCAAGGACATCGTGCTCAATGCGCGCTTCCGCCCGAGCGGCGGCGGCTCCTACGAATTCGTCGACAATTTTCCGGCCCGCTACATCGCCGACCTCACCAACCGGGGAAAGCTCAAGCGCCGCCTCAAGGTGGTGTGCGCCTGCGGCAACGGCACCGCCGGCGCGTTCTCGCCCAAGGTGCTGGCCGCGATCGGCTGCGAGGTGGTGCCGCTCGACTGCGAGCTCGATTACACCTTTCCGCGCTACAACCCCAATACCGAGGATCTCAAGATGCTGCATGCGCTGGCCGAGGAGGTTCGGCACAGCAAGGCGGATGTGGGCCTCGCCTTCGATGGCGACGGCGACCGCTGCGGCGTGGTCGACGACAGCGGCGAGGAAATCTTCGCCGACAAGGTCGGGGTCATGCTGGCGCGCGAGTTCTCGGCGCAGCATCCAGGCGCGGTATTCGTGGCCGACGTGAAATCAACCGGCCTGTTCATGACGGATCCGGTCTTGCAGAAGAATGGCGCCCGCACCGACTACTGGAAGACCGGGCATTCCTACATGAAGCGCCGCACCCACGAGCTCGGCGCGCTCGCCGGCTTCGAGAAATCCGGCCACTTCTTCTTCAACAAGCCGGTCGGCCGCGGCTATGACGACGGCCTCATCTCGGCGCTCGCGATCTGCGACATGCTCGACCGCAACCCCGGCAAGAGCATGTCGGATCTCAAGAACGCGCTGCCCAAGACCTGGGGCTCGCCGACCATGTCGCCGCATTGCGCCGACGAGACCAAATACGGCGTGGTCGACGCGGTGGTGAAGCACTTCCAGAACGCGCAGGCCGCGCACCAGCATGTCGCCGGGCAGCCGATCCGTGACCTGGTGACCGTCAACGGCGTGCGGGTGACGGTCGAGGACGGCACCTGGGGCCTGGTGCGCGCGTCCTCCAACAAGCCGGAGCTGGTGGTGGTGGTGGAAAGCCCGGTGTCCGACGCGCGCATGCACGACATGTTCAGGGAGATTGATGCAGTGCTGCGCACCCACCCGGAGGTCGGGGCATACAATCAGACGATTTGATTGTAGGATGGTTGAGGCTCAAATGGCGTCTACGCCGTCGTCGGGCCCAGGAATTCCGATCTCCGCTCATTCCCGCGCAAGCGGGAATCCAGTTGTTTCTTCGCAAAATGACTGGATGAGCTGCATCCACGGCGTGCCGGGAGAGTACGCGTGCCTCACTCACTCGTTCGCAACCGGGAACTCAGCTCATTTTTGCGAGAAGACTGGGTCCCCGCTTTCGCGAGGACGAGCGGATGAGACGTCTTCTTCATAACACAACCCATCCTACGATCCCGCCGTCTCCTCGAACGTGGTGCGGAACGGGTG
>DASYFD010000346.1:0-13732 GCA_036498625.1 Xanthobacteraceae bacterium
CGTCGATGCCTATTCCTACGGCTTCCACAACACGCTGGTGGAGGAATGCACCTATGACCGGGCGATGATCAACCACAAGATCAACCTGTTCGACCTGCATCACAAATACGCGGATGTCATGCATATCGAGGAGGTGCTGGCCCATCTCGACGGCCTGGCGCAAGAGCGCAAGGTGGCGTGAGGCTTCCTATTTGTCATCGCGGAACCTGACTTCATTGTCATGGCCGGGCTTGTCCCGGCCATCCCGATGAGGGAAGCACTTCTGTGCCAGCCTGAGCGAGATGGCCGGGACAAGCCCGGCCATGACGAAATCGGAACCTAAGCCCGCCGTGCCTCGCGCCAGAGCAGGAACAGGCCCGACGCCACCACGATGGCGGAGCCGATCAGGAGCCCGATGGTCGGAATGTCGCCCCACACGACGAACCCGATCAGCACCGCCCAAACCAGTGACAGGTAGAAGAACGGCGCTACCGCCGATGCCGGGCCGAGGTGCAAGGATTTCGTCCACCAGTATTGCCCGACCGCATTGGACAGGCCGTTGAACACGATCAGGCCCCAATGCTCCCAAGTCGGCATGATGAAGCCGAACGGGGCCACCACGGCGAAGAAGCCGGTGAGCAGGACGATCTGATAGAGCGTCAAGGTCGGGGCCGACTCGGTCGCCGTCATGCCGCGCACCGCCGCCGTCACGGTGCCGTACAGGATCGCGTTGGTGAGCGCGAACAGCGCGCCGAGCTGGAACGCCTCGGCGCCCGGATTGGTGACGATCAGCACCCCGACGAAGCCCACCAGAAGCGCGCTCCAGCGCGCCAGCCCGACCTTCTCCTTGAGCAGCACGATCGAGACCAGGGCGGCGAACAGGGGCGCCGAGAAGTTGATCGCGATGGCGCCGGCGAGCGGCATCAGGCTGAAGGCGATGATGAGGCACGACTGCGAGACGAATTGCGAGAACGACCGCGCCACGTGATGGCGCAGGCGGTCGGTGCGGAACACCACCAGCCCGGTGGTGGGCAGGATGAACGCCGCGCAGGCGATGAGCGAGACCACCGAGCGGGTGAACAGCACCTCGCCGGCCGGATAGGTGGTCACCAGCCATTTCGAGCAGGCGCTCGACGCCGAGAACACGATGGTGGCGCCCACCATGTAGAGAATGCCGAGCGGAATATGCTCCTGGCGTTTCGATGCCTCCGGGGCCGGAAGCTCGCTGGTGGTGGCTGCGGTCACGCCAGTCTCCTGCAGGCTGACCCGCATTGGTCCCGCCACCGCAGCCTTATGGCACGCCGCGCCGGCAAACGACATTCGCGGAGCGCATGCCGGCCAAGCATTTTGCGGCGGCCACGCCCGGCGGGAGCGTCGCCGACGGGCGCGCGGCTTGAACGGCCGTGGCAGGCTGTTATGGTCGTTTCCGACGCCAAGAAAATCCATCACCAGGAGCTTCGTTCATGGCAACACGCCTTCGTCACATCGCGATCATCGTTCCGGACCCGGAGACCGCCGCGCAGTTCTTCGAGCAGGCCTTCGACATGAAGCGCGCCGGCAGCGGCCGCCGCGGCATCTATATGTCGGACGGGGTGATGAACGTGGCCCTGCTCAAGCGGGAAACCGACGACGAGCCGATCGGGCTCTATCATTTCGGCATGTGGGTGGACGATCTGGCCGAATCCGAGAAGAAGGTGTTCGACGCCGGCGGCACCTACCTGGCCGGCCGGCCGACCTCGCCGAATTCCTATTACGAGGCCAAGTACAAGGACCCGCTCGGCATCGTGTTCGACCTCACCCACACGGGCTGGATCGGCGCCGCCAAGGAGGTGGTGGCCAAGGATGCCCCGGCTGCAGCCGGCTCCCACGGTACCCACGCCAAGGACGCCGCGAAGGCCTGAATCGGTGCAGCAATCTGATCGCGTCATCGTGGTCGGCGCCGGGCCGGTCGGGCTGTGCCTGGCGCTGGCGCTGGCCCAGGAAGGCATCCGGACTTGCCTGATCGAGGCGCTCGGGGACGACAACTTCCTCGATCAGATTCCGCGCGCCGGCACCAATCATCCGGCCACGCTCGAGATGTTCGATCGTATCGGCCTTTATCAAAAGATCGAGCCGCGCGGGATCGTCGCGCCGATCTTTCACTATTGGGATCGCTCCGGCCCCGAGCTGGTGGCCGCGTTTGATCATGCTCATCTCAAGGACGACACGCGCTTTCCCTACGTGCTGCAGTGCGAGCGCATCAAGATCGTCGAGGAGGCGCTGAAAATGGCGAAGGTGCACCCGGATATCGAGGTGCGCCTGGAAACCACCTTCAACTCATTCGAGCAGACTGCCGACCGGGTGACCGCCCATGTCACCAATGCGGCGGGCGAGGATGAAGCGATCGAGGGGCGCTATATCGTCAGCGGGGAGGGCGCCCGCAGCATCATCCGGCGCGACCTCGATATCGAGTTCGAAGGCTTCACTTATGCGGACCGCACCCTCAACATCGAGGTCGCCTACGATTTCCGCCAGCACGGCTATGCGGAGCGCAATTACATTTCCGATCCGGTCGAGTGGTCGAACCTGTTTCATTGGAAAGGGCCGCCTGATCGCTGGCGCGTGCATTTCCCGACCCTGCCCGAGGACGATCCGGATGCCATCCAGGCGCCGCAAGCCCTGCAGGCGCGCCTGCAGGCGTTCCTGCCGAAACCGGGCGATTACGAGGTCTGCGGCAGCAATCTCTATACGGTGCACCAGCGGGTGGCGAAGAGGTTTCGCGCCGGGCGCGCGATCCTGGCGGGCGATTCCGCGCATGTGAACAGCCCGATCGGCGCTATGGGCATGAACAGCGGCGTCCACGATGCGTTCAATCTCGCCGGCAAGCTCATCCCCATCATGCGCGGCGAGAAGGACGACAGCGCGCTCGACCGCTACGAGCGGCAGCGCCGGCATGTAGCCGTCAAGCACACGCAGGCGCAGACCATGCGCAACAAGCGGCTCTTGGCGGAGCAGGACCCGGCCATCCGCAAACGCAACAACGAGGAATTGCGCCGCACCGCCGAGGATCCCAAGCTCGCCCGCGCTTTCCTGCTGCGCAGCTCGTTGATCGAGAGCCTGCGCGAAGCAGAGCAGATTGCGTGAGGGCGAAAGAACTTCTCAGCGCAAAGCCCGCTCGTCCCCGCGGACCCGGGGACCCAGCCTTTGCCCAATGAAAGTCCGTGTAATCTGGCAACGTCTGGATTCCCGGGTCCGCTGGAATGAGCGGGAGAGCGATTCTTCACTCACCCTCCCGCGGGAATGTGCGGAAAGGGCACTGGCGAGACTCTTGCATTCCTGATTAGGCTACTGTGTCGGCTTGAGGGCCATGGAATGAAGCGCGCCGCGTTGGGTATGTTGCTCGCATTCGCGGCCGCCGGCCCCGCCTTGGCCCAGGCGGATTGGCCGGCGCGGCCGATCCGCCTGATCGTTCCGTTCACGGCCGGCAGCAGCTCCGACATCGTGGCGCGCATCGTCGCCCAGAAGCTCGGCGAGCGGCTCAAGCAGCAGGTGTTCGTCGAGAACCGGGTCGGCGCCAGCGGCAATCTGGGCAGCGAGGCGGTCGCGCGGGCGGAGCCGGACGGCTATACGATGGGGCTCGCCAATGCCAGCACCCACGCGGTGGCGCCGAGCCTGAGCGGCCGGCTCGCCTACGATCCGATCAGGGATTTCGCGCCGGTCTCGATGCTGGGCAACTCGCCCTTCGTGCTTTCCATTTATCCGGGCCTGCCGGCGAAGACCGTGGCTGAGCTCCTCGGGCTAGCCAAAGCCAAGCCGCGCACCTTGACCTATGCCTCCGCCGGGCCTGCCACGCTGGCGCACCTCTCGGGCGCCCTGTTCGAGAAGATGGGCCGGATCGAGATGGTCCATGTGCCGTATCGGGGAACCGCGCAGGCCGCGCTCGACCTGATGGAGGGGCGCGTGGATATGCAGTTCGGCACCATCCCGCCGTCCATCGGCAACATTCGCGACGGCCGGCTGCGCGCCATCGGCATCACCGGCGCGGTCCGCAACGCCACGCTGCCGGATGTTCCGACCATCGCCGAATCCGGTCTGCCGGGCTATGAATCCTCGCTCTGGCAGGGCTATGTCATGCCGGCCCGCACGCCCCCCGCCATCATCGCCAAGGTCAACCGCGAGGTCACTGCCGCGCTTGCCGATGCCGGCGTCAGGGCAGCCCTGACCGAGCAAGGGGTCGAGCCGGAGCCCGGTCCGCCGCAAGCGCTCGGCGATCGCATGCGGGCCGACATCGCCAAATGGCACGACGTGATCGTCAGCGCCGGAATTCACGAGTGACGAGGTAACGATGCCGGCCGGCCCGCAATGTCGCTCATCGCGCGCGCCGGTGTTCGGCCGCGAGGTCATGGTGGTGTCGGGTCATGCGGCCGCCACGCTTGCCGGCATCCGCATCCTCGAGCGCGGCGGAAACCTGGTCGACGCGATGGTGGGAGCCTCCGCGGCGCTGGCCGTCGTGGTCGGGCAGGCGACCTCGATCGGCGGCGATTGCTTTCTTCTGTATCACGAGGCCGCGAGCGGCCGCAGCTTCGGGCTCAATGCATCGGGTGTGGCGCCCGCGCTGGCGACGCCCGAGCGTTTTCCGGACGGCATGAAGACGCGCGGGCCGCTCGCCCCGGTGGTGCCGGGATTGGTGGGCGCCTGGGACGTCATGCATCGGCGCTTCGGCCGCCTGCCGTGGAAAGATTTGTTTGATCGCGCAATCGAGCTTGCACAGGGACATGTGGTGTCGAAGGTGCTCGCCGAGCGCTTGCCCGAGAACCGTGACGCCTTGGCGGCGGATCCGGGCAGCGCGGCGCTCTATCTGCCGCAGGGGCGGCCAATCCGGATCGGCGAGGTGCTGCGGCAGCCCGCGCTCGCCGCTTCGCTGGCCGCCATCGCCAAGGAGGGCGCCGATGAATTCTATCTGGGCGATCTCGCGCGGCGCATCGCGCAGCATCAAGAAGAGCGCGGCGGTTTGATCCGGGCTGCCGATCTCGCCACCTATGCGCCGCTTTGGGTCGAGCCGATCGCGACCGACTACCGCGGCCATCGGGTCGAGGTCATGCCGCCCAATTCCTACGGCATTCTCCTGTTGATGCAGCTCAACGGGCTCGCCGCCCTCGACAGCGAGAGCCTGACCCGGTCGGTCGCGCGCCGGCTCGGCTACCAGATCAGCGCCATGCATGCGGCCTTCGAGGGCGTGCCCTCGATCGCCGACCCGGGCGCCATTCCGGATGCGATCGACCGGTTGCTGGGGCCGCAGGCGACGACCGCCATGCGGACGGCCGTGCTCGGCGGGGCAGGGGGGCCCAGGATCGCGGACCGGGGGGGCACCTCGTGCCTGCTGCTCGCCGACCAGCATGGCAATGCCATCAGCCTGGTGCAGAGCGTGTTCAACGTCTTCGGCAGCACGATGCTCGATCCCGGCACCGGCATCCTGTTCAACAATCGGATGCAGGGCTTCACCCACAAGCCGGGCAACCCCAACAGCGTCGGGCCCGGGCGGCGACCCGCTCACACGCTTTGCCCGGTGCTGGTGCGGCGCGGCGGCCGTCTGCGTTTTGCGCTCGCCACGCCGGGTGGCTTGAGCCAGACGCTCACCAACGTGCAGGTGCTGAGCTACCTGGTCGATGAGGGCCGCGATGTCGCGGCGGCCGTGGAGGCGCCGCGCTGGTGCAATACCAAGACCGGCGATGTGCTGCTCGACGGCGAGTTCTCGCCATCGATTGTGGCCGAGCTCGCCCGTATGGGCCACAAGGCCGAGCGCGCCGAGGATGCCTACTTCTACGGCTCCGCCAAGGCGATCGAGCTCCTGGATACGGGGACGCTCGCCGGCGGGGCGGACTATCGGCGGGAGGCTTTTGCGCTCGGCTATTGAGCGCCTCTTGTCCGGACATGGACGTGAACCTAGGATGCTCGACGACAAGCGTTGGAGAAGAAAATGCATGAAGTAACCAGCTCCTCCCACTGGCATGAGCCGGAGGGCACGAAAAACGCAGGCTATGGGGCTTGGAACCGGCCGAACACGGCCTACGACGACTTCATGGAGGCGCAGGGAATCCCGGTATTTCGCGGCATCGGGGTGCGGCGGGTGCAGGATCTACCGCTCACGCCCTGGAAGCGCATGGGCGGACGCGGAACGTTCATCCAGCTGTTCGGCACCGAAGGGTTGTGGGGCTCCTATGTGGTCGAGGTCCCGGGCGCCGGGGCGCTCAACCCGGAGCGCCACATGTACGAGGAGATTTTCCTCGTGGTGGAGGGCCGCGGCACCACCGAGATCTGGACCGACAGCCAGACCAAGCCGCGCAGCTTCGAGTGGCAGCGAGGCTCCATGTTCTCGGTGCCGATGAACACCTGGCACCGCATCGTCAACGCGGCCTCGAGCCCGGCCTTGATCCTGGTGGCCACCACCGCCCCCAATGTGATCAACCTGTTCCGCGATACCGACTGGATCTTCAATTGCCCGGTCGAGTTTACCGGGCGCTATGACGGCAGCGAGAACTATTTCAAGCCGAAGGACGATGTCGCGCCCGATCCGCTGCGCGGCCTGGCGATGCGCACCACCAACGTGATCCCCGACATTTTCCACGCCGAGCTCTATCTCGACAACCGCCGCTCGCAAGGTTACCGGCGGATGGAGCCGAACATGGCGGGCAACGTGTTCTATCAGTTCATCGGCGAGTATCTGACCGGGCAATATTCCAAGGCCCATGCCCACGCCTCGGCGGCGGTGCTGGTCTGCATCAACGGTACCGGCTACACCTATACGTGGCCGCGGTCGCTGGGGCTCACGCCCTGGAAGGACGGCAAGGCCGATCAGGTGCTGCGCCAGGACTACGAGCCGGTCGGCATGGTGACGGCAGCGCCCTTCGGGGGCGATTGGTTCCACGCCCATTTCGGCACCAGCAAGGAGCAGCTGCGCCTGATCGGCTGGTACGGTCCCAACAATCACCGGGCCCACAAGCCGGGGCGGCCGGGCGAAAAGGCGATCGACGAAGGCGCCATCGATATTCGCGACGGCGGCACCGCCATTCCGTACTGGGACGAAGATCCGTTCATCCGCAAGGAATATGAGCAAATCCTGAAGGATGGCGGCGTTCCCTCGCAGATGGACCCCTCGCTGTATGTCGATCCCCTCAAGGCTTGAATGAAGGCCGCCATGCCGCTGTCTCACGATTGCGGGCGGCTTCCGGCAGCTGCAATCGCGGCCGTTGCGCTGCTTGCGCTCGGGCTGCCGGCGACCGCGCAGGAGACGCAGTCCGCGCAGGCCTTCTATGCCGGCAAGACCATCAAGCTCATCGTCGGCCTGCCGCCGGGCGGCGGGGCCGACGCCTATGCGCGGCTCGTGCAGCGCCATCTGGGGCGCCACATTGCGGGCACGCCATCGATCCTGATCCAGAACATGCCGGGTGCCGGCTCGCTGCGCTCCGTGATGGCACTCAACGCAAGCCCCGAAGACGGCACCGTGATGGCGCATTTCAGCTCCGCCTTGCTGAGCGAGGCGATCACCGCGCCCGAGCGGGTGCGGGTCGATTTTCGCAATTATGCCTGGCTCGGCAATGTGAGCGAGGACGTGCGGGTGTGCTATCTGCGCAGCGCCAGCGGCATCCGGGATTGGCACGACATGATCGGCCGCAGCCAGGTCGTGTTCGGCGCGACCGCCCAGGGCAATGCCGGCAATGTCGACACCGCCATGCTGCGCAACCTGTTCGGGGTGAAGCTCAAGCAGGTATCGGGCTATGCGGGCAGCGCCGAGAAGCGCCTGGCGGTCGAGAAGGGGGAGATCGACGGCGATTGCGGGGGCTGGACCTCGGTGCCCGACGACTGGCTGCGCGATCGCAAGATCAACGTCATGATCAGGCTGTCGCCGACCTTGGTCCGCGGCATGGATTCGGCGGTACCATTCGGCGGCGACCTGGTGCGCGATGCCAATGAGCGCAAGGTCTACGATTTTCTCACCGCGCCCGAGCGGCTCGGCCGCTTGTTCATGGTTTCGGGCGCGGTGCCGGCCGCGCGCGTGGCGGCGCTGCGGACGGCCTTCAACGCCATGGTGGTCGACCCGGCCTTCCTGGCCGAAGCCGAGCAGGTGCGGCTGCTGGTCACCCCGATGGCGGCCGCGGAGGTCGTGCAGCACGTCGGCGAGCTTTATGCGACCCCCGCGGACCTGGTCGCACGCGCCAAGGCGATCGCGGCGGAATAGCTGGATTCATGAACAACGCCGATCTGATCGTCGCGACCTTGAAGGCGGCCGGCATCGACCGCGGCTTCGGCATTCCGAGCGGCAACGTGCTGCCTCTGATGGAGGCGATGCGCGCGGGCGGCATCGAGTTCGTGCTCACCGCGCATGAGGGCTCGGCCGGGTTCGCGGCCGATGTGACCGGCCGCATGGGTGGAGTGCCGGGCCTGTGCATCGCGACCCTGGGCCCGGGCGCCACCAATCTGGCGACCGGGGTCGGCTGCGCTTATCTCGATCGCTCGCCCCTGATCGCGATCACCTGCAATCTCAATACAGATCAGCTCGGCCGGCGCATCCAGATGTGGATCGACCACCACGCCTTGTTCGGCCCGATCACCAAGGCCACCCTGCCGCTGCGCAAAGGACGCGTTGGCGAGACCTTGGTCGAAGCGATCCGGCTAGCCTTGAGCGAGCCGAAAGGGCCGGTGCATCTCGACCTTGCCGAGGACGTGGCGCTCGCGCCCACCAACGAGCCGGTGCCAGTTTTGGCGAAGCCGGCGCCGCTTGCGGCCGCGTCGGATGCCGCCATTGCGCGCGCGGCTGAGCTGATCGGGGCCGCCAAGCGGCCGATCGCGGTGCTCGGCTCGTCGGCGATGCGCCTGCGCGACCCGCAGCTGTTGCGAAACTTCATCGAGCGCCACCATCTGCCGTTTGCCTCGACCACTATGGCCAAAGGCATGATCGACGAGGATCACCCGCTGTCGATCGGCTGCATCGAGCGCAGCTGTCGGCAGATCCAACGCCGCATGCTGCGCTCCGCCGATCTGATCGTGGGACTGGGTTACGACACGGTCGAAGTCGAGTTTGAAGCCTGGATCGGCGACACCCCGCTCCTGCAGATCGATATCGAGCCGCCCGATGTGGCGCCTTCGGTTCGGCTTGTGCATCAGGCGATCGGCGATCTCGACGTCTCGTTGACGCGCCTGATCGCGCACCCGGCCGCTGCCAATTCGTGGCGGGAGGAAGCGCTGGCCGAGCATCGCCGCGCCTTCCAGGCTGCGCTGCGCCCGCAGAGCGCGTCGTTCACGGCGCATGCCGCCATCGATGCGGTCCGCCGCGCGCTGCCGCACGACGGCGTGCTCAGCTTCGATGTGGGGGCCCACACCCATCAGATCGCTTCGCAATGGACCGCGCATGCGGCGAAAACCTTCCAGATCACCAATGGCTGGTCGTCCATGGGCTTCGGGCTGCCGGGAGCGATAGCGGCCAAGCTGGCGCGGCCGCATGCGCCGGTGATCTGCCTCCTGGGCGACGGATGCTTCCAGATGACCTGCGGCGAGCTCGCGGTCGCCAAGCGGCTCCGGCTCGCGCTGCCGGTGGTGGTGCTCGACGATAAATGGCTCGCCCTCATCAAGGTCAAGCAGATCCGCCGCCAATACCCGCTCTACGGCACCGAGCTGCAGGCCGAGGAATACGACACCCCGCCCGCGCATTATTTCGGCGTGCCGGCGCTCGGGGTGAGGTCGCCCGACGCGCTGGAGGCGGCGGTGCACAAGGCGCTCGCTGCCGATGGTCCGACCGTGATCGAGGCGGTGGTGGATTCCGAGCACTATCTGGACACGGTGTACGATTAATGAGGGAAAGTTGTCATGGCCGGACTTGTTCCGGGCATCTCGATTTTGCATCGCGCGCAATTTATCGGGATCGCCGGGACAGGCCCGGCGATGACACCGGACCTTTTCTCTAGGCCTTCACGCGTTCGTAAACGCCCCGCGTGGTGACCACGAAATCGATCCGTCCGTCGGTCAATGCCTGCCGGCATTCAGCCGGCGTGTTGACGATCGGCTCCTCGTGAACGTTGAAGCTCGTGTTCACCAGCACCGGCAGCCCGCTCAGGCGCTCGAAGGCGACCAGGATGTCGTAATAGAGCGGGTTGGCATCGCGCTCGATGATCTGCGGGCGCGCCGAGCCGTCGACATGGACGACCGCCGCGATCCGCTCGCGCCACTCGGCCCTGACATTGCAGGTCATGGTCATGAACCGGCACGCATAGGCATTCACCGCATTCACATCGAACACCTGGGCCGCCTTTTCGGCGATGATCACCGGGGCGAACGGCATGAACTCCGAGCGTGAGAGCCGCTGGTTCAGCAGATCGTGGGTGTCCCGTCGCGATGGATTGGCGAGGATCGAGCGGGCCCCGAGCGCGCGCGGCCCATATTCCATGCGACCCGTATAGATCGCCCCGATCTCGCCGGCCTCGAGCCGTCTTGCGGCGCCCTCGGCCGGCGGCTCGGCGGTGCGGCGCACGCCCGGCAGCTGTTCCAGCATGGCGTTGATCGCGTCCGTATAGTCGCGACCGAGATATACGTCGCGTAGCCGGTGCCGCTGCGCCAGCCAGCGCGGCAGGCCGTCGCGCTGCAATAGATGGCAAAGCGCTCCGCCCGCCGGTAGTCCTTCGTCGCCCATCGCCGGAAAAATGAAGACCTCGTCGACCGGCAATTCCTCCGCCAGCCGCCGGTTGAGCTTGACGTTGGCGAAGACCCCGCCGGCGAGCCCGAGGTTGCGGCTGGGATGCTGCGCCAGCAGGCGCTTGATCGACAGCAGCATCGTCTCCTCGAGCACCGCCTGGATCGAGGCCGCGGCGTCCTCGCGCCGTGCATTGCGGAAAAGGTCTGCGATGAACGCGCTCATCTCGCGGTAATCGCCGAAATCGGATTGCACGCGACCCGCCGCGTTGACGGAAAAGCGCGCCGCGATCGGTTCGTACAGGGTCGGCTTGCCGAATGCAGCGAGACCGGTGAGCTTTCCTTCATGCCGAAACGGAATGAATCCGAGCGCCGCGGTCGCATGTGCGTAGGCCCAGCCCAGGCTGTCGATCGGCTGCGGCAGCAACAGGCATTCGTCTCCGCCGTAACTCGTCGTCAGGGTGCCGCCGGCGAAATGGCGATGGCTGTAATGTACGGAATCGCCGCCGGCGTCGGCCGTCACCAGCAGCGCCTCGTTCCATGCGGTATAGAACAGTGCCGCCAGCGCGTGCGCCTCATGGTGGTTATAGAAATATGCGACCGCGTCATCGCGAAAACCGCTTTCGCTCTTGAACCTCGCGACATCGAAAACGTCGTCGGCGAACGGCGTATGGTAACGCCGCAGCTCCGCCAGCATGTATCGCCGCGTGTTGTTCTCGACGCGCTTGCGATACTGCTCGCGCAGCCAGCGAACACCGCGGATGGTCTTGTAATATCGCGTCGGAAACTCGCATCGGCTCCAGGCGATGGCGTCGACGTCGCGGCGGGCGGCGCCCACGATCCCGAGGACCTCGTCGATGCAGGCTTCAGGATCCCGCCCGTCATTTTTGTGACGCGTCAGGCGCTCGAGCGACACCGCCGCACGCAGGGAGTAATCTTCAAAAACCGCGGCAGCGGCATCGTGAATGCCCGTGTGTATGGCAAGAATAAGCTGGGCCATTTGCTGCTCGCGGAACCCTCTCTGTCTCTGTCTCTGCCCTACGTGACACCGTTCCGACCGTTCCTCAAGTGCCGGTCCGCAACGACGAACCCCCGGGTGGCTGCCACCCGGGGGTCAACAGTGCAGTCCTGGCTCGCGGCGCGGCTATTTCTCCCCGTAGACTCCGATGCAGCTCTTCGGGCAGCTCGGATTCGCGGTGAGCGGCACGAATGCGTGCTTGGTCTTGGAATCCGCGGCGACCGAATGGGCGCCCGGAGCGGTCGGTACGTTCTCGATCCACTTGTTGGTCTTGGCATCGATGACGCCGAGCACCGGTCCGCCCGGCTGGCCGCGCGAGGCGGTGTAATAATGGTTGGAGCCGGAGTCGTACCAGACCTCGTCCATGCCGCCGACTTCCTTGACCACATTGACGACCTTCTCGGCCTTCCAGTCCCAGATCACGGTGGCCGGATCCATCTTGGTGCCGTCCTGTCCGGCGGCGCAGCCGACCAGCATATGGGTGCCCGGACCCTGCATCAGGCCGGTCGGCTGGCAGCCCGGAACGTTGACCAGCCGCAGCATCTTCATGGTCTTGGGATCGATCACGGCGACGCCGCCCTGCTTGTTGTCCTCCTTCCATTCCGGCACCGAGGAATAGAACAGGCCGGTCTGCGGCACGAACACCGATTGCTCGACGCCGTCGGTCGCTTCCGGAATCTCGACCTTGCCGAGGATCTTGTGGCCGGGCTTGGTCGAGACGAACAGGCCGAAGGTCGGCTTGTCGGCATTGTTGAAGGCGAGCACGATGCCGTCCTTGGTGTCGATCGCCAGCTCGTCGGCGCGCTTGGTGCCACCGGTCGCGATGGTCTGCGAGACCTTCGGCGGATTGGATTTGAGGTCGATGACCTTCAGGGTGCTGTCGCCGTCACCCACCCAAAGCTCCTTGTTCTTGGCATCCAGCGCGACGCCGTTCGGCCCCGACATGTTGCCGACCGGCTTGCCGTCCTTCATGACGACGCCGACAAAGCCTTCGACGCGCCCGACGTATTTGTTGGTCTTGGTATCGAAGATGTCGACCGCCTTGTTGGAGCGGTCGGCGATGTAATAGCGGCTGGCCGCGGAATCGACGACGCCGATATCGAAGAGCTTGAGCTCCTCGCCCGGAATGTCGATGGTGGTCAAAAGCTTCACTCCGGCCGCAAACGCATTGCCGCCGATGACGACGGTCGCGAACGCGGCCGCCATGGTCATTCCTCGCATATGTCTCGTCATGATAGGTGTCCTCTCCCTAGTGCGGCCCGGCACTGCACCATGGGCCATCGGTTGTCGCTGATTTCGCGCTGTCCAGCCCCAGTGATTTGATCCCGTGACTTGTACCCGTCACTTTGAAACCAGTCACCCGACGGTGACGCGCCATAAGGCCGCTCGATGAGCGATCATTGGCGCGCAACCCGCTATGATGGTGACGCCGCCCCATTCAGGTGCCCCGTCCGCATCAATGAACGAATTGATACATCGCGACGGCACCCTCCAGCCGCGATAGCATGCCGGCTCGACCGGCCAAAAGCAAGCGCCGGCCGGACCGTGATCAGGCTCCGGTGGGCGCCCGGAGGGCTGCCATCAAAGTGTCACGCGATTGATCATCTCATCCTCGCGACCGGCCAGGAAGGCCTGCAGGTTCGGCTTGATGATCGACATGATGCTCTCTTCATAGCGATCGCTGCGGCCGCCGATGAACGGGGTGATGAAGACATTGTCCATGTCCCACAGCGGGTGCGCGGGCGGCAGCGGGGCCTCCTCGAAGACGTCGAGCCCGGCGCCGGCGATCTTGCCGTCCCGCAGCGCCTGCATCAGGGCGGCTTCGTCCACCACGCCGCCGCGCGCGATATTGATGAGGTAGGCGGTCGGCTTCATGGCGTCGAACACCGCCGCATTGACGATCTTGTGGTTCTCCTTGGTGTAAGGAACCAGCGCCAGCAGGAAATCCGCTTGCGCTGCGGCCTCCAGCAGTTGCTCGCGCGGGTAGATCGCGTCGAAGCCTTCGAGCTTGCGTGGGGTTCGCGAGATTCCGAGCGTCCTCATGCCGAAGGCCTGGCAGACCTTCGCGGTGTGCTC
>DASYFD010000347.1:0-7894 GCA_036498625.1 Xanthobacteraceae bacterium
TGCGCGCTTCAGGGAAAGAAAATCCTGATCAGCGATCAGGCCGGCACCGTGATCGCGCACGGCTATTTGCAGGAAACGCCCTGGCCGGGGACGAGCGCGTTGTATTGGACCGATGTGGAAATGCCGGCGCCGGCGCAGGAAGGGATGTTCTGGTGCACGGTGAATTTTGCCGCGGCCGACGTCGAAACCCCGCACGACGGCGCATCATCGAAATTCAGCGTGGCGATCGTGCGGCCACCCGAGCACAGGCTGACGGTCGAGGTTCTGGAGAAGGACAGCAAAACCCCGATCGAGGACGCCCAGGTGCGGCTCGGCGCCTACCGGGCCGCCACCGATCCATCCGGCAGGGCCGAGGTCGCGATGCCCAAGGGCTCCTATGACCTCACGGTCTGGAAGGTCGGTTACGAGGCACCCAGCCAGATCGTGGACGTGCGCGAGGATGTCAGCATCCAGATCGAGGCGGTGATCGTCCCGCCGGAAAATCCGGATGCAGCCTGGCTGATGTGAGGGCCGGCGGACGCGCCCCTGGCGCGTATGGGAGGGTGTCGAAAATCGCAGATCGGGCACCGTTTCGGCGATGCTAAGAGGGCATCGGGGACGGCGTTCATTCTGCGAGATGCTTCAATGACCGATCTCGATCGCCACGGCGATGAATATCCGCCCAGCCGCCCCGGTCCCAAGACCCTGCTCGGCGCCCTCATCGTAATCCTGGCCGGCTTCGCCATCGCGTTCTGGCCCCAAATCCTGGCCGCGATGGGCATCCATGTGGCGCCCCCGGGGGCCGGCGGGTAAAGTAAGCCGATCCGGCGTTGAGAGGCCGGCGCGGAGGACATCATGAAAACGCTGCTACTCGGTATGGCGGCCGCCGTGCTGCTGGCGAACAGCCCATGCATGGCGGACGAGCTCAAGGTGCTCAGTGCCGGCGCCATGCAGCGGGGCCTGGTCACGATCGCCGGCAAGTTCAAGGAGCACTCCGGCAACCAGGTCCAAATCCGCTATGCGACCGCGCCGGAGCTGCGCAAGATCCTGACCGAGAACGGCGCGGCTGCCGACGTGATCCTGGCCCCCAATCCCACCTTGAAGGAGCTCGCCGGCAAGATCGCCGCCGACACCCAAAAGGAGATCGGCGGCGTCGGGTCGGCGGTGCTGGCTAGGCCTGATGCGCCCTCGCCCGATGTCTCGAGCCTCGCCGCGTTCAAGCGTTCGGTCCTGGAGGCCGATGCGATCATCTACAATCGCGCTTCCAGCGGCATCTACATCGAATCACTGCTCAAGAAGATCGGCGTGTTCGAGCAGGTGCAATCCAAGATCGTCCAGGTCGACGATGGCGAAGCGGTCGCCGCCCGGGTCAAGAGCGGCCACGGCAAGGAATTCGGCTTCGGCGGCTATACCGACGTGCTGCACAACCAGGACCAGGGCGGCGTGAAGCTGGTCGGCCCGATCCCCGAGGAGGTGCAGAACTACACCATGTATTCCTCCGCCCTGGTCGCGGCAGCGCCGAGCCCGGCCCCCGCACGCGCGTTCCTCACCTATCTGGAAACCCCGGAAGCACAGACGATCTTCGCCGCCAGCGGCGTAGTGTCGAAGAAGAAGTAGGACGAGGATTGTACTTCCCCCGGACGCGGTGCAGTGGAGTGAAGCGCCGCTGATCCGAGGTGGTTCCACATTCGGAGACTGGAACGATCCCGGCTCTGCGGTGCACCGCTTCGCGCTGCACCGCGTCCGGGAAAAGTACCAAGACCGCAGCCTCCACTCACCCCGCCGTGTGCTCCAAAATGTCGAAGCCGACATTGCGGTCGACCAGGTAGATGAGGCCGCGGTCGTCGAGCGTCACGTCGTTGCTTTGGGGCGCCGGGCGGCCGCCGGCGGGCTCGGGAATGAACCAGCCGACTTCTTTCGGCACGAGCGGGTCCGCCACGTCGATGATTCGCAGGCCGCCGCTGAACCAAGTGGCGTAGACGAGCGTGCCTTCGGTGCGCTCGGCAAATTGATGGGCGCCGAAGCGCGCGCCGGGCGTGCGGCTGAACGGCGAGTCGAGGTCGCTCACCTGGAACTGCGCCAGCGGCTTGATGGCGCCGGGCGCGGTTACGTCGAATGTGAGAATGCAGGCATGGGCGCGCCCGCGCCGCGCTGCTTCCTCGCTCGCGCTCTGGGCCTGGTCCTCCTCGTCGATGGACAGCGCGATGCGCCTGCCGTCGAGCCGGACCGGCACCGGCCGCACCGTGTGGGTCGGCTCCGGAAACAGCGGATGATAGTTGTAGGTGCCGGTCGTCTTCGGCTTGCTGAGATCGGACACATCCACGATCGCAAAGCCGCCATGCCAGCAGCTCGCCCACATCTCGTCGCCGTAGCGCAGCGCATGATGCAGCCGGTGCTGGCGGCCCGGCCAAGTGGGCTTCTCGCCGCCCGCGATGTGCTGGCCGGGCATCCACCAGCGTGAGACCTCGGCCGGGCGTTGCGGATCGCGGATGTCGTAGATCACCAGGATGTTGCCGACGAACCCCTCCATCTCGGTCGAGATGTAGGCGTAGCTCTCGTCCATGTCGAAGCGGTGCACCCCGATGCCGCCGGTGCGGTGGTGGACGATCTCCCTAGGCGCCGCCGGCTTCGAGATGTCGTAAATCTTGAATCCGCCGTTGTGGTAGCCGCGCTTGGCTTCCGCTTCGATCTCCCCGATGGCGTCCTCGGTCACGCTCAGCTTCTGCGCCAGCTCGGCGCGCGTGGGCGCGCGCCCGAGCGCGTCGGCGAGCTGCGCCCGCACCCGCGGCAGCTCGTCGGCGCGCCGCCCGATGGCGGTCGGATTGCGCTCATGATTGACGATCATGATATCGCCGGCCACCCGCGCCTTGTGGCTGTGCGAGGTGGTGTCGGCGAGCGTGATGGTGGCGACCGTGCGCGGATTGGCGGGATCGGACACGTCCAGGATGGTGGTGCCCAGGTTGGCGCGGTTGGGGATGTGGCCCACATAGGCGAAGCCGCCCGCCACCGTCACCTGGCCGGCGCCCGCGAGATCGAGATGGCCGAGCCGGCGCACATTGCGGGCGAGCGCCCCGTTGTTGATCGAACTCACCTTGCGATCCTTTCATCTGCGCCAAAACCGTAGAGCGCCATCGGGTTCTCCACCAGGACGCGGGTGCGGGTCTGGGCATCCGGAATCCAGCGTGCCAGGAGGTCGCACAGCGCGCCGTCGTTGGGCATCGGCTTCTTCATCATCACATGCGGCCAGTCGCTGCCCCAGATCAGGCGCCCGGGCGCCGAGCGCGCGAGCTCTGCCGCCGCCGCGTCCACGTCCTCATAAGGCAGATCGGCGGCGCCCGATATCCGATAGGGTCCGGTCAGCTTGACCCAGCAGCGGCCGCCCGCCATGAGGGCGAGCAGGCCCGCGAAGGCGGGCGACTTGATCCAGTCGCGCGCGCCGGCGCGCGGATAGCCCAGATGCCCGAGCACGATCGGGACCGGCAGACCCGCGATCGCATCGGCGAAGCCCGGGGCCTCGTCGAGATTGACCAGGAACTCGATGTGCCAGCCGAACGGCGCGATGCGCTCCGCGAGCGCGCGCACCAGCTCGACCGGCACCACATTGCGCCCTTCGCGGCGGTCCACCAGGTTGAGCCGCACGCCGCGAATGCCGGCCTGATGCAGCGTCTCGACATCGCGGGCCGCGATGGTCGGCTCGACCACCGCCACCCCGCGAAAGCCCGGGCCGGCCGCCTGCAGGGCCGCCAGCATGGCGCGGTTGTCGGTGCCATAGACGCTGGGCTGGATCAAGACCGCGCGCTCCACGCCCAGCACCGCCAGCAGATGCCGGTAGGATTCGATGGTAGCGTCAGGCGGCGTGTAGATGCGCTCAGGGCTGTATGGATAGGCGGCGGCGGGTCCGCAAATGTGGGCGTGACAATCGCAGGCACCGGGCACCAACGCCGTGGCGGGCGCCCGCGGCTGTGCATCCGCGGCCATGCACAGTGGCGCATGCGAGAGATCGGCGGTGGCCATCTTAATCGAGGGTCGCGCCCGAGGCCTTCACCACGGCGGTCCATTTGGGAATCTCGGCCGTGATGTATTTGGCGAACTCGTCCGGCGTGCTGCTGGAGATATCGACCCCCAATTCGGTCAATGTCTTGGCCAGCGCCGGGTCGCGCAGCGCCCGCACGGTCGTGTCATGCAGAATGTCGATCACGGCCGGTGGGGTGGCGGCCGGTGCCACCAGGCCGTGCCAGGTGGTGGCTTCAAATCCCGGCAAGCCCTGCTCGGCGACGGTCGGCAGATCCGGCAACAGCGCGCTGCGCTGGAGCGTGGTCACCGCCAGCGGCCGCACCACGCCTGCGTTGATGAAGCCGACCACCGAGGCCGCGGTCGCAAACATCATCTGCACCTGCCCGGAGATCACGTCCTGCAGGGCCGGGGCGGCGCCCTTGTAGGCCACATGGACAATGTCGATGTTGGCCTGTGCGCGGAACAGGGCGCCCGCCAGATGCGCTGCGGTGCCGATGCCGGACGATGCATAGTTGAGCTCGCCCGGCTTCGCCTTGGCGAGCGCGATCAGCTCGGCCATGGAATGGACCGGCAGCTTGGGGTTCACCACCAGGATATTGGCCTGATTGCCCACCAGGCTGATGGGCTTGAAATCCTTCTCCGGATCGTAGGGCAATTTCTTGTAGAGGCTGGCATTGGTGGCCAGGATGCTGTTGTTGCCCATCAGCAGCGTGTAGCCGTCGGGGGTCGCGTTCGCCACCGCCTCGGCCCCGATATTGCCGCCCGCGCCCGGCCGGTTGACGATGATGAACGGCTGCTTGAGCAGTTCCTCGAGCTTGCGCCCCACCACGCGGGCGAGCACATCGCTCGGGCCGGCCGGCGTGAACGCCACCACCAGGGTGACGGGCCGGTTCGGATAAGTCTGCGCCTGGGCGGTCGCGAGGCCCAGCGACAATATTGCCAACCCGGCGAGGATTGTTCGATGCATGATTTTCTCTACAGTGGTGTTCGTTGGAACAGCCTAGTGTCACGATCGCGACGGTACAATCCCATTCCAGGGTGTCATTCCCCGCGCATGCAGGGAACCCAGTAACCCCTGTGCAATTCGTGGAACCTATGCCGTGCCCAATTCGAGTTCGGTGGTTACTGGGTCGCCCGCCTGCGCGGGCGATGACCGCAATGGAGCCAGAGGACACTAGCGCATGATCCGCTCCAATGAAATCGCCCTATCCCTCCTCGTTCCGCTCGCGCTTGCTTGCGGCGCCCGCGACGCATGCGCGCAGGAGCAGACCGTGCGGATCGGGATGGTGCGCGCGCTGTCGTCGACCGCCACCATGATCGCCATCGAGAAGGGCTACTTCAAGGAGTATGGCATCAAGGTCGTGATCGAGGACCTGGATTCCTCCATCGATGCGCTCGCGGTGGTGGCGCAGAACCGGCTGCAGGTGGTCGAGGGCGGCATCTCGGCGGCTTATTTCAACGCCATCGAGAAGAACCTGCCGGTCACCATCGCAATCGACCGGGTGAGCTCGCCGCTCAATCACAAGCTCATCGTGCGCGCCGACCTCAAGGACAAGATCAAGGACATCACCCAGCTCAAGGGCCGCCCGCTCGCCAGCAATTCGCGCGGCGCCATCACCAATTACGAAATCGGCAAGATTTTCGCAAAAGCAGGTCTCGCCTACCGGGATGCCGATATCCGGTTCATCCCCTTCACCCAGATGAACGTGGCCTTTGCCAACAAGGCGGTCGACGCCGCCTTCATGATCCCCCCGTTCGCCTCGCAGGTGGTGGATCAGGGCCTGGGGTTTGCCTTCGCGGATCCGGACGAGTTCATCACCCCCGGCCCGATGACCATCGCGGTCAGCTTCGCCAACACCGACTGGACCGCCAAGAACCCGGAGCTCGCGAAAAACTTCTTTCTCGCCGCCATGCGGGGCGCGCGCGACTATTGCCAAGCCTATCACGGCGGCCCCAACCGCAACGAGGTCATCGACATCGCGATCCGCACCGGGGTCGAGCCGCGGCGCGAGATGATCGACAAATATCCCTGGGCGGCGCGCAGCCCGGACGGCCGCATCAATATCGAGAGCATGCTCGATATCCAGGGCTTCTTCGTGCACGAGGGCCTGTCGCTCAAGGAATTCCCGGCGGCGCGGCTGGTCACCAGCACCTACAGCGACTACGCGTCGGCCAAGCTCGGGCCGTTTGCGCTGGCGAACCCGGCCAGCAAGCTCGCGGGCTGCCGCTGAGAATTGTGCTAGGCTCCCGCCGAATGCGGACCGTAGCCCGGATGAAGCGAAGCGCAATCCGGGAAAGACTCGCATCTGGAAATGCCGCTCCCGCATTGCGCTGCGCTTCATGCGGGCTACAGAGAATCATCCGCTCGCAAGGATGACGGCGGGGGAAACATGGACGTGCAGCGGCGCGGCGCTGCGATCGAGATTGTGGGCCTGCGCAAGCAATACGGTCGCGACGCCGGCGCCGTGGTGGCGCTCGCCGATATCGATCTTACGGTCGCGCCCGGCGAGTTCGTGTGCATCGTGGGGCCGAGCGGCTGCGGCAAGTCGACCTTGCTGCGCATCCTGGCGGGGCTCGACCAGCAGACCGGCGGCACCATCAAGGTCGCGGCCGAAGGCTGGGCGGTGCAAAACGCCATGGTGTTCCAGGACAGCGGGCTGTTCCCCTGGATGAACGTCGAGACCAATGTGGGCTTCGGCCTGATGACCCGCGGCGTGCCGGCCAAGGAAGCGGCCGGGCGGGTCGAAGCCGCGCTCAAGCTCGTCGGCCTCACCCGGTTCCGGCGTCACTATCCGCATCAGTTGTCCGGCGGCATGCGCCAGCGCAGCGCCATCGCGCGCGCCTTCGTCACCGATCCCGCCATGCTGCTGATGGACGAGCCGTTCGCGGCGCTCGACGCCCAGAACCGGACCATCCTGCAGGCCGAGCTGGTGCGGCTGTGGGAGGAGACCCGCAAGACCGTGATCTATATCACCCACTCCATCGAGGAGGCGCTGGCGCTCGGCGACCGGACCGTGGTGATGACCGCGCAGCCCGGCCGCATCAAGCAGATCATCGACGTGCCGTTTCCGCATCCGCGCAACTTGATGACGCTGTCGGCATCGCCGGAATTCGGCCAGCTCAAGCTCGACATCTGGCGGGTGCTGGAAGACGAGGTCAACCGCGCCCGCGCGGAGGCGGAGAGATGAAGTCCGCTGCGGCCACACTCCCCGAGGTGTCATGCCCCGCGAAGGCGGGGCACCCAGTAGCCGCAAGCGCTCGTTTTTTATCGACAGGTCAGTGGTTACTGGGTCGTCCGCTGGAGTTTACCATCGGGCCGGCCGAAGGCCGGACCCTGTGGCGGACGATGACAACCGAGAGTCATCACGCCGTCACCATGGTACGAAAGCAATGAAACCCATGTCCGACAAATCGATCGAGCGGCTGCTCTACCTGGTCTCGCCGATCGGGCTGCTCGCGGCTTGGCAGCTGGCGCTGATGGCGGGCTTCGGCGACCGCCGCTTCATCCCGGCGCCGAGCGACATCGCGGTGCGGTTCGTGCAGATGGTCGGCAGCGGCGAGCTTGCCTTGCACACCGCCGTCACGCTCTGGCGGATCGGGGCCGGCTACGTGATCGGCGCCGTGCCGGCGGTCGCGATCGGGTTGCTGATGGCCATGTTCCGTCCGGTGCGGCTCTTTTTCGATCCGCTGATCGCGGCGCTGTTTCCGATCCCGAAGGTGGCGCTGATGCCGCTCCTGTTGCTCGCCTTCGGGTTCGGGGACGCCTCCAAGATCGCGCTGGTGGCGATCGCGGTGTTCTTTCCGGTGATCGTGAACACCTATGTGGGAGCCGCCAATATCGACAAGATCTACTGGGACGTGGCGCGGAACTATGGGGCGAGCCAGACCGTGATGTTCACCC
>DASYFD010000348.1:0-37594 GCA_036498625.1 Xanthobacteraceae bacterium
CCGAGACGGTTTCGGCGCTGCCGATGCCTCACAGAAGGGAGATTCTCATGCAGAAGAAGCTGGTTTTGGAAACCACCGCGCCGTTCCAAGGGTTGGCGGAGCTGGTCGCTTATGATGAAGGGCTGTTCGCGAAGGAGGGGCTCACGATCGAATGGGCCGATCGCGAGAAGGGCGTCGACAAGACCCCGCAGCTGCACGTGACCAGCCACAAGGATGCGCCCCGCTTCGCCAGCCACGGCAAGCTGCTCGAGGAAGGCAAGGCCGACCTCTACAATGCCTGCGAATGGGGCAACTATTCCCGTGTCGAGGCCACCAAGGTGAAGAGCCGCCAGGTCGGCCGCCGCTCCATCGTCACCTATGCGGCGCTGGTGGTGCGGGGCGATTCGCCGGTGCAGACCCCCCAGCAATTCGCCAATCGGCAGATCGGCGTGCCGTTCTTCTTCGGCACCCACTATCTGACCCTGCAGATGCTGGAAGGTTTCGTGCCGCGCGACCTGATCAAGCTCGGCCGCGTGCCGAACGGCTCGCCCTATCGGTTCAAGCTGCTGATGGACGGCGTGATCGACGCCACCACGTTGACCGAGCCCTATATTTCGCTGGCCGAGAAGATGGGCTGCCGCATGGTGGTGGCGGCGTTCCATCACGGCACCGAGGTCGCGTCCGATCGGGTCGATGCCGAGACCTACAGCGCGTTCAACCGGGGAGTGCGCGAGGCGGTGCGGCGCATCAATGCCAACAAGCGCTCCTACATGCACTACTTCCTCGACTACTACAAAAACAAGGACCCGCAGATCGCCCAGCTGACGATCGACGACCTGCGCGAGAGCCGGATCTATCTGGTCGATCCGGCGCCGATCCCGGCCGATGAGCTGCAGCGCACCTACGAATGGATGAAGAGCTGGGACTTCCTGGAGTCCGGCTGCGCGGCCGACGAGCTCGTCAACATGAACGTGCAGAAGCACGGCTACGAGAAGGCCTCGCACGAGCCGGCCGCGGCGCACTGAGCGCGGCAGCTGGTTTTTAGTCTTGCCGGCGTCTGCCTGGTTTCCGGGCAGACGCCGTTTGCATATTGGGCATGGCCGCGCCTTCCATCGCCGGCGCGGACGCCCTACACTCGTGCGACGAACAGTCACCCTTCGAACAGTTGCTCTGCGACCTGTGGCTGGTCAGGATCGTGAGTTCAGGCCAAGGGGGTTGCGATGAGCAGGTTCGGGCAACGTCTTGTGTTCCGCGCATTGGGCATGGTCGCGGCGACAGGCGGGCTGGCGCCAGCCGGCATGGCGGCCCATGCGGCCGACCCGGTTGCGGATTTCTATTCCGGCAAAACCGTCCAGCTGGTGATCGGCTACGCGCCCGGTGGCGGCTACGATATCTATGCGCGCTCGCTCGCCCGCCACATGGCCCGTCACATCCCGGGCAATCCGACGATCGTGGTGCAGAACATGCCCGGCGCGGGCAGCATCAAGGCGGCAAACTATCTCTACAATATCGCGCCCAAGGACGGCACGTCGTTCGGCGGATTTTCGCGCGGCGCCTTCCTCGACCCGCTGCTCGGCCGCGCCGAGGGCGTGCAATACGTGGCGGCGAAATACGGCTGGCTGGGCAGCATCTCGAACGAGGTCGGGGTCTGCGCGTTCCGTGCCGACAGCGGCGTCGCCACCTGGCAGGACATGCGCACCAAGTCCTATGTGATCGGCAGCACCGGGGCGGGCGCCGACAGCGACGTGTTCCCGATCGTGCTGCGCAAGATGTTCGGCCTGCCCATGAAGGTCGTGACCGGCTATCACAGCGCCGCCGACGTGGTGCTGGCCATCACCCGCAAGGAGGTCGACGGCCGCTGCGGCTGGTCCTGGTCGAGCCTGATGGCTTGGAACAAGGACATGTATCAGTCGAAGGCGATCAAAGTGGCGCTGCAGCTCGCCAGCCAGAAGCTCGCCGAGCTTCCCGACACGCCCTCGATCGTGGAGGTCGCGCGCGAGGGCGACCAGCAGGCGGCGCTCAAGCTGATCCTCTCCCGCCAGATGATCGCGCGGCCCTATGTGGCGCCGCCGGGAATTCCGCCCGAGCGGCTCAATGCGCTGCGGGCGGCCTTCGATGCGACCATGAAGGATCCCGATTTCCTGGCCGAGGCGCAGCGCCAGGACCTGGAGGTGCGCCCGCTCTCCGGAATCGAGGCCGCCGCGCTCATCAACGAGATCTACGCGAGCCCGCCCGCGGTGGTGAAGCTGGCGATCGAGGTGATGAAGGAGTGAGGGTAGTGAATGGTGAGTAGTGAGTAGGAAGAGCTCCTACTTTCTACTTTCTACTCACTACTCACTACTCACTCGTTCCGCTGCCGCACCACCAGCACCGAGCACTTGGCGTAGCGCACCACATGCCCGGCATTGGAGCCCAGGAAATAGGTGCGCACCGCCGGCCGCTGCGGACGATGCGAGGTCATCACGATGAGGTCCGCCTTCATGGCATTGGCCTCCTCGAGAATCTCCTGGTAGACGCCGCCCTGGCGCACCACCGACGATACCCGGGCCGGATCGATGCCGGTCTCGCGGGCGACGATCGCCAGCGCCTCCTCGGCCGACTTGCGCTGTTGCGCCTCGAAATCCGGCGGCACGTATTCGGCGAGCATCACCGGCGTGAGCGGCATGATGTTGATCAGGCGAACCGTGCCGCTCGACTGATTGACCATCATCACCGCGGTCGCGATCGCGGGCTTGGCCAGCTCCGGGTCGGCGAGATCGACCGGGACCAGAATCTGCTTGTACATGGCTGCCGTCCTCTCCCAGCCGGGCTGCGAACCACATCGCCGATCATGCCACGTTTGCGCGCCCCTGCGAACCCGGCCCAACGATCCATCAACGTCTAATCTTTTTCCGTCCTGAGCAGGCGCGGGGTCACGAAGGCGGCAAGGCGTCCGCTGCGGGCGGCGAGCTTGCGCCAGTCATTCTCGGCAAAATCGATCACCACCAGGCCGGCGGTCGGCAGGCCGTCGTCGAGCGCATGGGCGTTACCCCCGCGGTGCGCGAGCAGGAGCAGTGCGGTGTCGTAGAAACCCGGATTGTGGCCGATCACCAGGAGGGCGGATGCCGATCGATCGGTGGCCTTGATCGCGGTCAATATGGCTTCGGTGCCGCTTTCATAAAGTCGGTCTTCGTAACCGACCGGCGGAGCCGGCGCGAACGCCGTGGCCATGCGCTCCCAGGTTTCGCGCGTGCGCTGTGCGGACGAGACCAGGACCCGGTCGGGCACCAGCGCCTGCGCCACCATGTGGGCCGCGATCTGCGCGGCGTCGTTGCGCCCGCGCGCATTGAGGCGGCGGTCGCGATCGCGCATGCCGGATTCGGCCTTTTCGGCTTTGGCATGGCGCAGCAGCATCAGTCGCATGGTGGCAGCATCGATTTCCCCGGGGCGACAGTCTAGCATAATGTGGTGGGAGCGGTCGCCTGGACCGCGGGGGAGACGACGTTGAGCGCGTCCGATCGAGCCGATTACGCGCCGAGCTGGTACACCGCGACTGCGGTGCCGGCGGCCGCGCGCGCGCCGTTGACGGCCGATCTCGACGTGGATGTCTGCGTGGTCGGTGCGGGCCTGGCCGGCCTCACCACGGCACTCGAGATCGCCCGCGGCGGCTGGTCGGTGGCGGTGGTGGAGGCAGGGCGGATCGCCGGCAATGCGTCAGGGCAGAATTGCGGCTTCGTGCTGCCGGGCTTTGCGGCCGACATCGACACCATCGTGGAGCGGGTGGGGCTTTATCGGGCGCAAGAATTGTGGGGGCTGGCCCAGGCCGGCCTCGACTATGTGCGTGGCACCATCCACGAGACCGGCATGCCGGGGGTCGATCCGATCGACGGCTGGCTCAACGTGTCCAAGACCGATGACGCCGATCGCCTCATCACGACCCTGCAGCTGCTCGGCCAGGACTTCGGCGCCGAGGTCGAAGGCTGGGCCATCGACCGGGTGCGCGACGTGCTCAAGAGCGACAGCTATTTCAATGCGCTGCATTTTCCGCGCGCCTTCCATCTGCATGCGCTCAATTACGCGCTGGGGCTGGCGGCGGCCGCCGAAGCGGCCGGAGCGCATATTTTCGAGCATACGCCGGCGGTGACGATCGACCCCGACGGGGTACGCAAGCGCATCGAGACCCCGCGCGGCCGGTTGCGTGCCGCCCATGTGGTGCTGGCCGGCAATGTTCACATCGGCGCGCTGATGCCGCAGGTCGCCGCCACCCTGCTGCCGATCTGGACCTATCTGGCGGTTACCGCGCCGATCGGGCCTCGGCTGGCCGATGCGGTCACCTTCCATGGCGCGGTCAGCGACGGCGAGCGTGCCGACAATCATTATCGCATCGTCGACGGCGACCGCCTGCTGATATCCGGGCGGGTCACCGTGTGGGAGGCCGATCCCGGCCGCTTCGCCGGCGAGCTGGCGGCCGACATCGCCAAGCTCTATCCGCAGCTTGGAGCGGTCGAGATCGAGCATCGCTGGTCCGGCGTGCTCGGCCGCACCATCCACGGCATGCCGCAGATCGGCGAGCTTTCGCCCGGCATCTGGCTGGCCAGCGGTTTCGGCGGCCACGGCTTGAACACCACCGCGATGGCCGGCAACCTGATCGCGCGCGCCATTGTCGAGAACGATGATCGGTGGCGGCTGTTCCTGCCCTTCGAGCTGATCTGGGCGGGCGGCCGGGCCGGTCGCGTGGCCGCGCAAGCCGGCTATTGGTGGCGGCGCCGCCGCGACGAGATCAAGGCGCAGAAAGCCCGCGGCCGTCAGCCTGGCGAACGTGCGGCCGAGCCGGCGCGGCGTCCATCTGCGCCAGCGAAACAACGCACCGATCGCGCCGTGTCTCCGCAAATGCCCCCGGCCGCCGCGATGGAGCTGCCCGCCGTCACGCTTCCGGCCGACCCGCAGCTTGAGCAGCCGAGCCGGATGGAGGTGCCGCCGGTCTCCGCCGCCGAGCAGCCGGCGGGCGCTCAGCGGCCTTCGCGGCGCGCCATGAAGGCCAGACGCTCGAACAGGTGAACATCCTGCTCGTTCTTGAGCAGTGCCCCGTGCAGCGGCGGGATCAGCTTCTTCGGATCGCGCTCACGCAATGTGTCGGGTCCGATGTCCTCGACCATCAGGAGCTTGAGCCAATCGAGCAGCTCCGAGGTCGAAGGCTTCTTCTTGAGCCCCGGCACCTCGCGCACCTCATAGAACAAATGCAGCGCCTCGGTCACCAGCCGCTGCTTGATGCCGGGGAAATGCACCTCGACGATCGCCCGCATGGTGTCAGGGTCGGGAAAGCGGATGTAGTGGAAAAAGCAGCGGCGCAGGAACGCGTCCGGCAGCTCCTTCTCGTTGTTCGAGGTGATGATCACGGTCGGACGCCGGCTCGCGCGAATCGTTTCGCCGGTCTCGTAGACGAAGAACTCCATGCGATCGAGCTCCTGCAACAGGTCGTTGGGAAACTCGATATCGGCCTTGTCGATCTCGTCGATCAGCAGCACCGGGCGTTCGTCTGCCACGAAGGCGTCCCACAGCTTGCCGCGCTTGATGTAGTTGCGGATGTCGGCGACCCGATCGTCGCCGAGCTGGCTGTCGCGCAGCCGCGACACCGCGTCGTATTCGTAGAGACCCTGCAGCGCCTTGGTGGTCGATTTGATGTGCCACTCCAAAAGCGGCGCGGCGAGGCTTTTGGCGATCTCGAGCGCCAGCACGGTCTTGCCGGTACCGGGCTCGCCCTTGACCAGCAGCGGCCGCTCGAGCGCGATCGCGGCATTCACCGCGACTTTCAGGTCGTCGGTGGCCACATAGGCGCTGGTGCCTTGGAAACGCATGACTGTCCTCGTTGGGCGGGTCGGGAGTGGCGGGAAGGTGCGGGTATCGCCCGACAAAGGCAAGTCGGACGTAGGCGGGAGTTGCGAGATTGGCGGTCGCGATGTGGTCTCAGGCCACGGGTGGCCGACTTGCGATCCAATCATGCAACGCGTCATGAAGACGTTCGACCACGCCCTCCCACTGCTTCGATCCGGCCTGCCTGAAGAGCCGTGCCGTCGGATACCAGGGGCTGTCGCTGCGGTCGAGCAGCCATCGCCAATCCGGAATGAAGGGCAGCAGGATCCAGACCGGCCGATGCAATGCGCCGGCCAGGTGCGCGACGCTGGTATCGACCGTGATGACGAGGTCCAGATGCGAGAGCAGGCCTGCTGTGTCGGAGAAGGTTTTGAGGTCTCCACCGAAATGCAGGATATCGTTTCGCTCCCGCAGCAGGTGCGCATCGCCGGCACGGACATCCCGCTGCAAGCTGATGAAGGTCGCCGGGACATCCAGGAGCGGCAGCAAAGTGCGCAGATCGATCGATCGGTTGCGATCCTCCTTGTGCCGCGGGTCTCCGGACCAGACCATGCCGATCCTGGGCCGGGGTTCTTCCGCAAGCCTTGCCTTCCAGCTCGCCTCGGCGGGCGCCGCAGCCTGCAAATAAGGAGTGGTCGCCGGAACCGTCTCGAGCCGCGTTCCCGACGCAAGCGGCAGGCTGAGCAGCGGGCAATGCAAATCGAATTCAGGCAGGCTGTCGCCTTTGGAAACGCACCGCGAAACCCCGGCAAGGCCCGACACCAGCGCGCGGAGCGACTCATCCACCTCCAGGATCACGCGCGCGCCGCGGGCTGCGACCAGGGGCGCGTAGCGGCAGAATTGGATCGTGTCGCCCAAGCCCTGCTCGCCATGCAGCAGGATGGTCTTGCCGTGGAGCGCGTCTGCGCCCAACCAAAGCGGTTGCAAAAAGTTGCGATTTCGCAACGCCAGCGCCTTGCTCCGCCATCGCCATTCATATTTTGGCCAACCGCGCTCAAAATCGCCGGTCAAGAGCCTCAGCAGGGACTCGTTCCAATGCGCCTCCGCGTGGTCGGGCTTGAGCGCGATCGCTTTGCCGTAGCTCGCCAATGCCGCCTCGAACCGGTTCAGCTCCTTCAGCACATTGCCGCGGTTGTAGAAGGTCTCCGCACAGTCCGGTTGGAGCGCGATCGCCGCGTCGTGGCTCGCCAGCGCCTCATCGAGCCGGTTCAGCTTCCTGAGCACCGTGCCGCGGTTGTCGACGGCGTCCGCATAGCCCGGCTTTAGTGCGATTGCCCGCTCGTAGCTCGCCAGGGCCGCATCGAGCCGGTTCAGCTCCATCAACGCGACGCCGCGATTGTTGAAAGCCTCCGCATGATCGGCCCTGAGCGCGATCGCCCTGTCACAGCTCGCCAAGGCCTCATCGAGCCGGTTCAGCTCCATCAAGGTAACGCCGCGATTGCTGAGGGCCTCCGGATAGCTGGGCTTGAGCGCGATTGCCATGTCGTAGCTGGCCAGCGCCGCGTCGAGCCGGTTCAGCTCCTTGAGCGTATTGCCGCGATGGAAGTGAGCGTCCGCGTAGTCGGGCTTGAGCTCGACCGCTTTGTCATGGCTCTCCAGCGCTTCATCGAAAAGCTTCAATTCGTGCAAGGCGTTGCCGCGGTTACTGTGGGCAAAGACCGAGCTCGGGTTGATGTTCAAGGCCAGGTTGAATTTGCGGACCGCCTCCGCGTAGTTGCCTTGTTGCAGGTAACTGATCCCGAGCAGGTGCAGGCTGTCAAAGTGATCGGGTTTGACTTCAAGGACTTGCCCATAAAGCTTCTCCGCCCCCATCAGGTCGCCGGCTTGGTGAAGCGCCAAGGCCTGTTTGAAGGTCGATATCGGCTCAAACGCCTTCGGAGGCGAGACGCCCAACAAGTTATTTGGCTGTGACTTCCTGGCGCCAGACGGCGACTTTTTCGACATGAAGACGGCGTTCCCCGGTCACGGAATGACCCGGCATCGTAAGTGATTCGCGCCGTTCACGTCGGTGCAAGGCCGACGGCTCGCAGATCCCCGGAACGTAGAGACTTGCCCCGGCAGAATTTGCCGGCAAGCGGCGGGTTTTGCCTGCCGGGCCGCGGCAGATGGCGGCCCGCGATTGACGAAGCGCTTGATCCGGCTGGCTAATTTCTTTGGCACGCGGATTGCGACGTCGGCTCCATCGGTGTCGATCCACCGGAGTCGAGTCGTGGCGCTGGCTTGCGACATCACGCGAGCGCCGCCTGGAACGCAGTTGGAGACCAGCCATGGGTTTATTCGATGCTCTCACGACCGCCGTCGGGGGCCTGCAGGCGCAATCTTTCGCTCTGCAAAACATTTCCGGCAATATCTCGAACTCGCAGACCACGGGCTTCAAGGAGACGGACACCAGCTTCGACGCGCTGGTGTCGCTGGCGGCCGCCGGGCAGCAGACCTCCGGCAGCGTGCTGGCGGAATCCACCGCGACCAACAGCGTGCAGGGCTCCATCCAGTCCACCACCACCAGCACCAACATGGCCATCAATGGCGACGGTTGGTTCGTGGTGGCGAAGCCGTCGTCATTCACCGACAACCAGCCGGTCTTCGACGGCGTGAGCGACTATACCCGCCGCGGCGATTTTCAGGAGAACCAGGGAGGCTACCTGGTGAACGGCGCGGGATACTATCTGATGGGAATTCCGGTGAGCCCGACGACCGGCAACCCGGTCGGCAGCGTCCCCTCGGTCTTGCAGTTCAACACCAATTTCGTGCCGGCCCAGGCGACCTCCCAGATCCAGTACCAGGCCAATCTGGCCAGCAACCCGACCACCGCCTCCAGCAGCCCTACCGTACCGGGCTCAAACCTGCTCAACCCGGTCGGATTTACCGCAAATCCGCTGGTGGGGGCGCCGGCGGCGGCAAAGGTCACCGGCACCGGCGCGACCTTGCTGCCCGATGCCGCGGCGGTGGGAACCGGGACCGTCGATTTGTCGCCGCTCGGCGCCAACACGACGATGGCTTCGCTCGGCGTGACGGTCGGCCAGCAGATCACCGTCTCGGACGGTACCAACACCACCACTTACACGACGGCGGCCGGCGACAAGATATCGAATCTCATCGCCGCCATCGCAGGTGGCACCGCACAGGTAACGGCGGCGGTGACCGGCAATCGGCTGGTCCTGACCAGCGCGAGCGCTCTCATTCCGATCAACGTCGGCGGTGCGGGCGCCGGGGCGGTCGGTTTCCCTGCCGGCCAGAATTCCTTCCAGCCGACCAATCTGATCACCCAGAACACCGTTGCGGCGGGTCAGACGATGACCATCACGACGGACACGCCCCCCGCCGTGCCGGTGGTCTCGACCGTGAACTTCGGGCCCGGCCAGGTCGAGACGTTGGCGCAGCTGCAAACGGCTCTGCAGGGCTTCGGCAATATCGCCAACGTCACCGTGAGCGCGAACGGAAACGTCTCCTTCACGGCCGCGAACGCGACCGATCAGGTCTCGATCGGGGGCAACGCCGGCGCCGCGCGATTCGGAATTCACAACCTGCTGGCCGTGCCCGCCAACGGAACCGTGATTGCAGACGACGTGCAGACGTTCACCGACGAATCCATTTCCGGCGGCTCGGTGACCGCCTACGATGCGACCGGCAATCCGGTAAACGTCCAGCTGCGCTGGGCCAAAACCGACAGCGTGGCGACCGGCGGCACCGATACCTGGCAGCTGTTCTATCAGTCGAACTCGAATGCGACCAGCACGCAGTCGGCGTGGCAAAACGTCGGCACGACGTTCACGTTCAACTCCAGCGGCCAGATGAATCCACCGATATCGAGCATTACGCTGCCCAATTTCACGGTCAATGGCGATGCGCTCGGCAACGTTCAGCTTTCTCTTGGAAGCAACGGGCTGACGCAGTTTGCGGACACGAGCGGCGCGGTCCAGGTCAACCAGTTTCAGCAGAACGGGTTTGCCGCCGGCAAGCTGCAATCGATCGCAATCAACGGCCAGAACCGCGTGGTCGGCACGTTCTCGAACGGACAGAACATCCCGCTGGCGGAAGTCACCCTGGCGCACTTCAACGGCGAGGACGGCCTGCAGCCGCTGAACGGTGGCGCCTACGCGGCGACCCAGGATTCCGGGCCGGCGCTGTTTTCCGCGACCGGCCAGATCGTAGGCAACTCGGTCGAGGCCTCCAACGTCGATATCGCAACCCAGTTCAGTCATCTGATCGTGGCCCAGCAGGCCTATTCGGCCAGCGCCAAGGTGATGACGACCGCCAACCAGATGATGCAGAGCCTGCTTACCGTGATCCAGTGAACAACGACCCGGTTGCGGGTCGCCGGGCAGGCTCGAGCCTCGGCGGATGATGCAGGCGAACGGCAAGCAGCATGAGCCTAACCCAAGCCCTCAATACCGCACTGGCCGGCCTGAATGCGACCCAGGCCGGGCTCTCGATCATTTCCGGCAATGTCGCCAACGCCAATACGCCGGGCTATGTCGAGCAGACCGTCAATCAGGTCGAGGTCTCGGCCGGCGGGGATTCCGGCTCCAGCGTCGACGTCAAAGGCATCAACCGCAGCCTCAATTCCCTGCTGCAAGGCCAGCTCTGGACCGAGACGTCGGGCGGTTCCTACGCCGACACCAAGGCGCAGCTCTATCAGCAGCTTCAGCAAGTCTACGGGACCCCGGGCTCGCCGGGCGCCTTCGATTCCGCGTTCAACAATTTCACCTCCGCGCTGCAGGCGCTTTCGACCAGTCCCTCGTCCTATTCGTCGCAAACCGCGGTGCTCGGCGCCGCGCAACAATTGGCGCAAAGCCTCAATTCCATCACCGGCGGCATTCAGGCCTTGCGCAGCCAGGCCGAGCAAGGCATCTCGGATGGAGTTGCGCAGGCCAATCAGGCCATGCAGACGATCGCTCACATCAATCAGCAGCTGTCGGCCTCGACGCCGCAGGATGCCACCGCGGCTGCGCTCGAGGATCAGCGCGACCAGGCCGTCACCCAGCTCGCTCAACTGATGAACATCACAGTCTCCAAGAACAGCAACGATCAGATCTCGGTGTTCACGAGCTCGGGCCTCCAGCTGGTCGGGACGCAGCCCGCGAAGCTCGAGTTCGACGACCGGGGCTCGCTTTCGGCGAATTCGCTGTGGAACGCAAGTGCAGGCAAGGACGGTGCCGGAACCATCAAGCTGGTCTCATCCGACGGCGTCAACACCACCGACCTGATCGCCAACCGGTCGTTTCAGTCCGGACAGATTGCCGCCTATCTGGAGATGCGCGACCAGGTCTTGCCGCAGGCGCAGAGCCAGCTCGACGAGCTGGCGGCCGAGATGTCGCAGTCCATTTCGGACAAGACCACGAACGGAACGGTTGCGAGCGCGGGCAGCCAGACGGGCTTTTCAGTCGACGCGAGCGGCATGCTGCCGGGCAATTCCGTGCAGGTGAACTATACGGATGCTCTCAGCAATCCGCACACCGTCACGATCGTTCGGGTCGACGATCCGGCGGCGCTGCCGCTGCCCAATTCCGCCACCGCCAATCCGAACGATCAGGTGATCGGGGTGAATTTTTCCGGCGGGATGGCGTCCGTGGTGGCCCAGCTCAACGCCGCGCTCGGGTCGAATCTGCAATTCTCAAGTGCCGGCTCGGTACTGACGGTGCTCAATTCATCGTCCCTCGGCTCGACCGTCAATTCCGTCTCGACCACCACGACCGCGACCGCGCTTGCCACCGGCAGTACCCAGCTGGCGCTGTTCACCGACGGAACCACCCCGATCAGCGGTGCGATCACGGCGGCCGGCTCGCAGGACGTCGGGCTGGCCGGGCGCATCACCGTCAACGGCGCCGTTCTGGCCGCGCCCTCGAGCCTCGTCGTGTATCAGAGCTCGCCGGCGACGCCGATCGGAGATCCGACCCGCCCGAACTTCCTGCTGAACCAGCTGAGCCGTGCGCCCTTGACCTTCTCCCCGGCGACCGGAATCGGGACCCAGTCGGCTCCGTTCAGCGGGACGCTGGCGGATTTCATAAGCCAGATCACCAGCCAGCAGAGCCAGTCCGCGACCGCCGCCAGCAGCCTCAAGCAGGGCCAGGACGTCGTGCTGAACGCCCTGCAGCAACGGTTTAACAGCGACTCCGGCGTCAATATCGACACCGAGCTTTCGAACCTGATCACCCTGCAGCACGCCTATGCGGCGAACGCGCGGGTAATGTCGACGGTGCAGTCGATGTTCACCACCTTGATGCAGATAGGTGTGTAATGACAATCACCGGTATCGGATCAAGCATTGCTACCAGCGCGCTGGCCCAGCAAAACATGCAGAACCAGCTCGATGTTCTCAGCCGCCAGCTGGGCACCGGGCAAAAGGCGGCGGTCTATTCCGACCTCGGGTCGCAGGCCGGCCTCACGGTGGGGCTCGACGCGCAGCTTTCGGCTCTCGGCGGCTACGATGCCACCAACTCCACCATCACCACCACGCTTGGCATCGCGGAAGGAGCGCTGTCGCAGATCGGCGACGTCCAAGCCGCGGTGCAGGGGGCGGCCCAACAGCCGGCATCGTTTACGCTCGGAGCCGGCGGGCAGACGGCCCTGCAGGCGAGCGCCGCCGACCAGCTCGATCAGGTCCTCGGTCTGCTCAATACCCAGGTCGGCGACAATTACCTGTTCTCGGGAAGCGCGCCGAATCAGAGGTCGGTCGATACCACAGATCATATTCTCAACGGCAACGGCGCCCTCGCTGGTCTCACGCAGGTGATCTCGGAACGCAATCAGGCCGACCTGGGGGCCAGCGGGCTCGGCCGACTGGTGATTCCGCCCGTGGTGGGATCGACGGTTTCGATCAACGAGGACGTGGCGGGCTCGCCGTTCGGGTTCAAGCTCGCCGGGGTGAACTCGACCCTGACCCGTGCCACCGTCACGCAGCCGTCGGGCTCGCCCAAGACCATGACGGTTGCCTTGGGGGCGAACCCCAACAACGGAGATTCGGTGCAGTTCAGCCTGACGCTGCCGGATGGGAGCAACAAGACCATCACGCTGCAGGCGACGTCGACGGTGCCCCCCGGCGCGAACCAATTCGTCATTGGGGCGACGCCGGCGGCGACCGCCGGAAACCTGCAGACGGCGCTGACCACCGCGGTCAGCAATCTGGCGCAGACCGAGCTGCCGGCGGCCTCGGCGGTCGCCGCCGCCAACAATTTTTTCGGGCAGCCGCCTCAACGGGTAACGGGCCCTGCGTTCAACAGCGCGACCGCGCTGCAAAACGGCACCTCCGCCGACACCGTATTCTGGTACACGGGCGAGTCGGGCGCGACGCCGGCGCGGCAGACGGCGCTCGCGCAGGTCGGACCATCCACCACCGTTTCCTACGGTATGCGCGCCGACGAGCAGGCCTTCACCACCATCGTGGCCAGTATCGCGGTACTCGCCGCCGCCAGCTACTCGACCGCCAACCCGAACGCGGCCGCCAGCTATTCAGCGCTCACCAGCCGGGTGGCCAGCAATCTGAGCATCCAGCAGGGCGCACAGAATATCAGCGACGTCGACGCCGACATCGCCAATGCGCAGGTGACCGCCAAGAACGCGCAATCCGTCAACAATCAGACCAGGAGCACGCTCACCAACATGTTGCAGCAGGTGGAAGGGGTCTCGGCCGACCAGATCGGTACCGAGATCCTGGCGTTGCAAAACAGCCTGCAGGCCTCGCTGTCGACGACGGCGCGGCTCTCCCAGCTGAGCCTCGTCAACTATCTCGGCGCCACCGGATAATCCCCGCGTCGCCCGGTCCTGGGCTGCGAGCCCGATGGGCTGGACGGCAACTTCCATCCGAGACCGAAAATAAGCGGGCTGGGGGCGATTAGGGCATTTTCAGGAAAAGTGGAATCCGGTCTTCCGTCCGAAAACGCGGCCATGCAAAAAATGCCAGGCCTTGGCACTCGATCGTGGTCGTCTATGAGCCGGTTTGGGACCGGACCGGCGCGGGCTGCGGCAGTTTAGATCCTTGCGATCAAGCCCGACGTCGAGCGCGCGCTCACTGGGCGGCGTTGCCGTGACTGAGGACCTGGGTAATCTGATTGAGCGGGTAGCTCTGACCGCCGACCGTGAGGGCCGGCGGGCTTTGGCTGACGTCGACCCCGGTCACCACGCCTTGGATCCCGGTCGTAACCGGAACGTTCTGATTGTTGGCGCCGACCGCATTGACCGAAATCTTGTAGGTGCCGTTCGGCCAGGTGATTCCGTGACTATCGATGCCGTTCCACGAGAAGGTCTGCGCGCCCGGCTGTACGCTTTGGCTGGTGGTGTAGACCACCTGGCCGGACGCGTTGGAAATATTGATGGTAGCGGTCGCCGGCTGCGCGACCGAGTAGCTCCAGGTGGCGGTGCCGTTGGCAAGCTGGGTGGTGGCACCGGAAACCGCCACGGTTGCGCCCAGGAACGTGAGGGCCGATGCGGCCTGCTGGGTTTGCTGGAGCGAGATCATCGTGCTCAGCGACGTATTGGTATTGATCTGCTGCTCGACCGAGGCGAATTGCACCAGCTCCTGGGTGAACTGGTTGGGATCGAGCGGCGATGTCGGGTCCTGGTGCTGCAGCTGGGTAGTGAGCAGCTTTAGAAAGTCGTTGAAGTTGCCTGCAAGCGCCGGCGTGGCCGCGGTGGCGGCGGCCTGGGCAGGCGACGAGCCGGTTGCCGCACTGGAAGCAGGAGCTGCATTTGAAGTGAGCATGGACAATTGTCCTTGTTTCGCCTGCCGCCATGGCCGGGCACGAATGCCATCTACCGATCACGCTGCCGCAACACTTTGCGTCCGCCAAGCGGGCTCACGGGAACGATCAATCCAATCTGGCAAATGATGGTTAATAAATCATGAATTCAGCGGGAAAGCGCCCGCCACGCCTCGCATTTCGCGCTCGTCGCAAATGACGCGCGCCACTGGATTGTGAGACAGGCCGAGGTGAGACCGGCCTTCGTTTTTCCGGTGCTAGCCGTTGCCCCGCAGCCCGGCCGCAATCTCCCGGTTTATCTTGATCAAGGACGCCAGGTTGCTTGGCCGCGGGTTCGTCATCAGGGAGAAAGTCTGGTCCATGACGAAGACGCCCAAATTGGCGAGGTTCTGGCGGACCGCGACCGGAAGCGAGCTGTTGTCCTGCATGACCGCATCGATGAACACCGTCCAGAGCCGACGATTGTACAGTACGGCTTCGTCGCGATTGGCGGACTTGTCGTCCCACTTGTCGTGCGCCGCCTGCATTTTTGCAGCCGCCTTGAGCAGTAGCGTCGCTTCCAGTTCACGCGGGCTTGCCGTTTCCTTAGCAATGAGCGCGTATGCTTTGCTGGCGTGTTGCATTTTCAAGGAGTTCCTTTTCGTAGGCTATCAACTTTTTGACTTCCTTCAGCGCCTTATAGAGCTCGCCTGTTAAGATTTGATTATTGATACTTTCTATCAAAGGCCACATGCTCGGCGCTGCCTGCGTGATGTCGCGCACCAGTTTGAAATACAGCTCATGATGAGTCGTTGGATCTTTCGAGATGTACATCAACTGAACGGCGAAATAGATTCGTTTGGCCGGAGTATCTGCCCGTGCCTCCGTCATGATGTCCTTCTCGCGCAAGATCGGCGCCGAACCCTCCACCAATAATCGCGTGCGTTGGTCGTGATTGGTAATAACGCATTCGCCGAGCATGACGCGCTCGCCGGGCTTGAGCTCGATCTTCAGACCCACCGGAGCCTCCATCATGTCGCCCGAATCGATGCTTCCGGATGCGGCTTAACCAATCGTTAATCGGGCGAGGCGGAGCCGGCGCTCCGAAATCATGGGAACAACTTGAGCACCGCCTGCTGCGCCTGATTCGAGATCGACAACGCCGAGATCGACAGCTGCTGTCGGGTCTGCAAGGTGAGCAAGTTCGCGCTTTCCTGGTTTTGGTCGGCGAGAACCAGCTGGTCGGAGCCGGTCTGCAGGGTGTTGATCAGGTTCTTGGTGAAGTCGGATCGGGTCTGGATCGTCGAGGAGTTCGTGCCAAAGGTGACGGCCTGGGTACGAACCGCTGACAGCGCAGCGTTGATCGCGGTGATGGTGTTGGCGATCGTCGTATCCGATTGAAAGCCGGTATTGCCGCTGCCGCTGAGTGCGGTGAGACCGAGGCCGGCCGAATTGAAGGTCACGCCGGAGATCGTCAGGGAGCTGGTGTTGGTCTCGTTGAAGACGACCTTCAAATTGTTGCCGTTGAGCAAGTTGACGCCATTGTACGACGCGTCGCCGGCAAGCTGGTCGATCTGCGACAACAGACTGTTGTAGTTGCCTTGCAAGGTGTTGCGAGAAGAATTCGTGGTGGATGTGGCAGTGAAGTTGGTGGAGGAGTCCACCGTCAGGCCGACGGCTGCGGTCGTCGCATCGGCGGTGATCGTGAAGCTGCTGGTCGGGTTTGCCGCCAGCTGGAGATGACCGGTGCTGTCGGTGGTGGCGGTGATGGCGCCTGCCGAACCGAGGCCGGAAATGGCGTTGAAGTTCGAGATGATCGATGCGGCGGTGTCGGTCGCGGCGATCGCGAGCGTATAGCTGGAACCGCCGGTAACGGCGACGACGAGATTGCCGGCGCCCGCGGTGCCGACTGTCGTGCCGCCGGCGAGGGTTCCGGTGTCCAGGCCGAGGGCCGGCTCGGCCGCCGACTGAGCCTGCTTGGCGGTGGACAGCGCCGACTGCAGCAAGCTGGTCAGCGAGGTGAGGCCCTGGTTGGCGGCATTCAGTGTCTGCTGTGCTTGACCGATCTGATCGAGGAGGCTGCTGAGGTCGCTGGCGCGGTTGCTGAGGGATTGCGAGGAGAAGAAGGCCACCGGATTGTCGAACGCGTTGTTCACTTTTTTGCCGGTCGCCAACCGGTTTTGGGTGACATTCAGCAGATCCGCGGTGTTTTGCAGCGACAGCAGATTCTGCCGGACACCGGGGCTCAGGGTAATGTCGGACATGGCGTAACCTCTTTGCTTGCAAGCCGCGCCGGCACATCCTTGCTGCACCGAGAGCGCAGGTGACTGTGCGGCCTGATCAAGACGATCAGTCTTCGAGAAAATGCCTTATTAACCTTAATGCCGGGTAAATTTTCCGGCGCGAGCCGCGGAACCCGGATAATTGGGGTCTTTTCCGTCGTGCGGGTTGCGCAACAGGCGGTCAAAAAGAAAGCGGCGGGGCTTGCGCCCCGCCGCCGGCGGTTGACCCGATAACTTGAAGAATTACGGGAACAGCTTGAGGACCGCCTGCTGGGCCTGGTTCGAAATCGACAGGGCCGAAATCGACAGTTGCTGGCGGGTCTGCAGGGTGAGCAGGTTCGCGCTCTCCTGGTTCTGGTCGGCCAGGACGAGGCTGTCGGAGCCGGTCTGCAGCGTATTGATCAGGTTCTTGGTGAAGTCGGAACGGGTCTGGATCGTCGACGAGTTGGTGCCGAAGGTCACAGCCTGGGTCCGCACGGTGGTCAACGCGGCGTTGATCGCGTCGATGGTGCTCGAGATCTTCGTGTCGGACTGGAACCCGGAGGCGCCGGTGCCGCTGAGCGCGCTCAGGCCGAGGCCGCCTGAGTTGAAGTTCACGCCCGAGATCGTCAAGGAACTGGTGGAGGTCTCGTTGAACACCACCTTCAGATTGTTGCCGCTGAGCAGGTTGACGCCGTTATACGACGAGTCGCCGGCGAGCTGGTCGATCTGCGTCAACAGGCTGTTGAAGTTGTTCTGCAGCGTGGTGCGCGAGGTGTTAACGGACGAGGCGGCCGTGAAGTTGGTGGAGGAATCGGCCGTCAGACCCACGGCGGCAGTCGCGGCATCGGCGGTGATCGTATAGGTGGATGTCGGGTTTGCCGTCAATTGCAGGTGACCCGAGCTGTCGGTGCCGGCGGTGATGGCGCCGGCGGAGCCGAGGCCCGAGATGGCATTGAAGTTCGAAACGATCGATGCGGCGGTGTCGGTCGCGGCGATTGCGAGCGTATAGGTGGAACCGCCGGTAACGGCGACGACGAGATTGCCGGCGCCCGCGGTGCCGACCGTTGTGCTGCCAGCCAAAGTGCCGGTGTCCACAGCAAGGCTCGGCTCGGCCGCCGATTGAGCCTGCTTGGCGGTCGACAGCGCCGACTGCAGCAGGCTGGTGAGGGAGGTGAGGCCCTGGTTGGCCGCGTTCAGCGTCTGCTGGGCCTGGCCGATCTGATCGAGCAGGCTGCTGAGGTCGCTGGCGCGGTTGCTGAGGGACTGGGAGGCGAAGAACGAGGTCGGATTGTCGAAGGCGGAGTTGACCTTCTTGCCGGTCGCCAAGCGGTTCTGGGTGGTGGTGAGGAGATCGGCGGTTTCTTGGAGGGACAGCAGGTTCTGCCGCACGCCTGCGGTCAAGGTAATGCTAGACATGGTGTACCTTTCTGGTTACGCGCTTAACTGGCGGGCACTTGCTGTACTGGCAATACTTGCAGCACCGGCGAGTGCGTCCCGATCGAGAGCGATCGGCTATCAGAGGTTTGACGTATACGACTTAAGGCCGCGTAAATTGCGGGTTGAAAACTTGGGAGAATCCGCTCTCGGCTTTGAGATCTCCGGAGCGATGCCTTGCCGGCGGCCGCGATCGCTCCCCTGAATGTGCGGCAAGCTTTTTTTGGCCTGTCCGAGAAGCCATTGCTTTCCGCCGGTGATTTCTGGCTGGCCGCTTTTCTTCAGCTTTTGTTTACCAGGAAGGCTTTGACGGTCCTGCGGCCCGTGGGGTGCGGAGGGGGCGCGGGCAGCGGTTCGCCTCTCCGGCGTCAGGCGAAGTTGTGGCCATCCGAACCCGCGCCACCGGCGCCGGGGGATGATCGGCAGCGTCTATCGTCGCCGCGGGCTGCAGCGGGGCCGTCTATGCTGTCGATGTTGACGGCGGAATCGAGCGCCGAGGTCGGCAGCCTGAAGCGAGCCGCCGCCGCGAGACGGATATCCGGAATCTTGTCAGGCAGTCTTATTGACGACGGTTCCAGATCCCTTTGACGCGGTGGAGCCCGAGGCCAAAGAGGTGATGCTGGAAGCGGCCGCTGCGGCGGTTGCGGCCTTGATCTGCGCCTGAACCCGCGACAAGGCACGCTGGTTGGCGATGCTTGCCAGTCCGCTGGACAAACCCGTCAGCGCCGTACTCATCTTCGATGTGAGCGCCGTAATGACGTCCAGGTCCTGCTGGTTTGAGCTCGAGCGATTCCGCCACGCCTGGTTCTGCTGCCAAAAGGATGCGCCGCGAATGTAAAACATGGCTCTTATCGCTCCCGCGCGGAGTCTACTCCGCCAACGGTTAATGAATTGCATCGATGATTGACGAGTCGTTAACCATATTGGCCGACCTTGCGGCAGGACGTCCAGAGCACGAAATTCCACGCCAGGTTCGGCCGGGCTTGCCTCCACGACCCGAGGGGCTTCCAGGGAGCCAGGACGCCCAGTGGTCGACACTGTTTGTGCGGACGGGGAAGTGCTGGTCACCCAACCATGGCGAAAACTCACCGGAAATTACCGCCCCCGCACAGCGCCGCCTCGATAGAGCAGGCTCTGGCTCTGCATCGGGACGGACAATTCAGTGACGCGGAGAAGATGTATGGCGCGATACTTCGCACCGATCCCGCCCACTTCGACGCGCTGCATCTCTTCGGGGTGCTCCAGCATCAGCAGGGCCGCTCGCTCGAAGCTCTGCACCTGGTCGGGAAGGCGCTACGGGCCAATTCCTCCTCCGCAGAGGCGTTTTCAAACTATGGCGTGATTCTGCAAGCCCTGAAACGGCATGAGGAAGCGCTTGCGAGCTTCGAGTCGGCTTTGAAGATTCGCGCCAATGACGTTAGCGCGCTTTACAACCGCGGCAACGCCTTGAAGGCACTCGGGCGCTACCAAGAAGCTCTGGCGAGCTACACCGAAGTGCTGGCCCGGCAGCCGGGTCACGTCGATGCACAATTCAACCGGGGCAACACGTTCTGGGCGCTTGGGCGCCCGGAGGAGGCGCTGGCAAGCTTCGACGCGGTGCTGGCATTGCGGCCCTCGCATCTCGACGCGCTCATGCAGCGCGGCAACTCCCTTCGCGCGCTCGGGCGGCACGCGGCTTCGCTTGCCGCCTATGACCGGGCGCTGGCGCTCGCGCCTGCGCATGCCGATGCGCTGAACAATCGCAGCGCGGCGCTGGTCGAGCTCAAGCGTTACGAGGAGGCTTTGCGAAGCAGCAGCGCCGCCCTCGAGGTGAAGCCAAATCACGTCGATGCACTCTATAATCGCAGCAACGCGCAGCGGGCGCTCGGACGCGTCGAGGAAGCCGTCCGGGGCTATCGCGAGGCACTCACGCTCGAACCCGGCCGCGTCGATATTCTCAACAATCTCGGCTTGGCGCTTCGCACGCTCGGAAACCGCGAGGAAGCGCTGGCGACCTGGGAAGGAGGGCTCGCTCTCGATCCCCATCACGTCGAATCACTCTACAATTGCGGAAACGTGCTCGCGGATCTCAAGCATCACCGGGATGCTCTTTCGGCCTTCGAGAAGGCGCTTGCATTGGAGCCGCGTCGAGCCGAAGTCCTCGACGGCAGCGGGCTTGCGCTTGCGGCATTGGGGCGGCACCAGGAGGCTCTTGCGCGCTACGAAGCGGCGCTCGCGGCTACTTCCGACAATCCCGACACATTGAACAATTGTGGAAGCTCGCTCATCGAGCTGAAGCAATTCGAGAAGGCGCTGACGACCTTTGAGCGAGCCTTAGCGATCAGTCCTAACCATTTCGGCGCGCTCAACAATCGCGGCAACGCGCTGTTGAAGCTGCGACGCCTGGATGAGGCGCTCGAGAGCTACGAACGGGCGCTCGCCGTCGAGCCAAATCGGGCGCAGGCCCTGAGCAATCGCGGAATCGTTCTCTCGGACCTCGGGCGATTCGAAGCCGCGCTTGCAAGCTACGAAAGGGCGATTGCTTCCGAACCGGCCTTCATGGAAGCCCACGTCAATCGCGGAAACGCCTTTTGCGCCCAGGGATTGTGCGACGAGGCATTGGCGAATTACGAGAACGCGCTCGCGCTTTGTCCCGATAATCACGAGGCCCGCTGGAACAAGGGGTTGGTGCAGCTGACCCTGGGCCAATTTCGGGAGGGTTGGCAAAATTACGAATCGCGGTGGGAGAAGGAGATGGCGCACCTGCGGCGCAATTTCGTTCAACCATTGTGGCGGGGCGACGCGCCGCTTGCGGGTCGCACCATACTCCTGCATGCCGAGCAGGGGTTGGGCGACACGCTCCAGTTCGTTCGTTATGCCTCCATGGTCGCACGACGTGGCGCCAAGGTGCTGCTGGAGGTGCAGCCGCCACTCTTGCATCTGCTGTCGGGTATCGACGGCGTCGCGGCGGTCTTCGCGCAGGGCGAAAAGCTGCCGGCATTCGATCTGCAGAGCCCGCTGATGAGCCTGCCGCTCGCATTCGGAACGCAGTTGGACTCCATTCCGGCGGAGATTCCCTATATCGGCGTTGCCGCGGATTTGATTTCAAAATGGCGCGCGCGCTTGGGCGAGAGACGGGCGCTACGGGTAGGGATCGCATGGGCCGGCAGCGCGGTGCACAAGAACGACAGCAAACGCTCAATCGCGCTTGCACGGTTCGCGCCGCTTCTGAAGACGCCGGGAGTGGAGTTCGTGAGTATCCAGAAGGAGGTAAGCCGGCCTGATGCGGCCGTGCTCGAAGATCACGCGAGCGTGCTGCACGTCGGCGGGGAACTGGGCGATTTCACCGATACGGCTGCCGTAATCTCGTCCCTGGACCTCGTGATATCGGCGGATACGTCGGTGGCGCATCTCGCGGGTGCGCTGGGCCGGCCGGTATGGATTCTGGTTCCGCTTGCGCCCGATTTCCGCTGGCTCCTCAAGCGCGAGGATAGCCCGTGGTATCCGACCGTTCGTCTGTTCCGCCAGCCGCAATTGGGAGACTGGGACAGCGTGCTCGAGCGCGCGAGCCGGGAGCTCGCCTCCTTGGTGAAGGTCGGATGAACGCCGCCATGGCAGAGGCATCACGGCCGGACCCACAGCCAAGCGCCGCCTCGGACTGGAAGCAGGCGATAGCGCTGCATCGCCAAGGGCGATTGCGCGAAGCCGAGCGGTGCTATGCCGCGATTCTCCATGAGGATCACGGGCATTTCGATGCCCTGCACCTCCTGGGTCTGGTGCGATACCAGCAGGGCCGCGCAGTCGAAGCGCTTCAATTGATCGCGGCCGCGCTGAGGGCCGGCCCCCATTCTTCCGATGTGCTGTCGAATTATGGCCTGGTGCTGGCCGCCCTGGAGCGTCACGAAGAAGCTCTCGAGAATTTCGACAGGGCGCTCGCGCTCGACGGCGGCCATGCCAATGCGCTCAACAACCGCGCATTGACGCTGGCGGCCCTCGGTCGAATCGCGGAGGCTCTGGCCGGCTGGGGTCGTGCCCTGGAGATCGACCCCGATCACTTCGAGACGCTGCACAGCCGGGGCAACGCGCTCTACCAGCTCAAACGCTTCGATGTAGCGCTTGCCGATTATGACCACGCTCTCCGCTTGCAGCCGGGCAATCTGGATGTCCTCAATAATCGCGGAGGAGTGCTGGCAGCGCTCGGTCGGCTCGACGAGGCATTGGACAGCTACGATCGCGCGCTAAGGATCGCGCCAGAAACGCCCGTGCTTCTCATCAACAAAGGCAATGTGCTGGCAGATCAGCACAAATTCGATGCGGCGCTGTCGAGCTACGCGGACGCCGCTGCGACCGAAGCCATGCGGGCGGAGGCAGTATGGTGCCAAAGTCTCGCTCGGCTGCGACTTGGGCAGTTCGCGCGCGGCTGGCGAGAGTTCGAGTGGCGGTGGCAACAGCGGAGCTGGGCGCCGCAACGGCGCAATTTCATCGAGCGGCTTTGGCTTGGACGGGAGCCGCTCGCGGGTCGGACGATCCTGCTGCACGCGGAACAAGGCTTCGGTGACACGCTTCAGTTCGTGCGTTACGCCAAACGTGTTGCCGCTCTGGGGCCGACCGTCCTGCTCGAAGTCCAGTCCCAGCTCAAATCGCTGTTGTCGGGGGTGGATGGAGTTGCGCAGATATTTGCGCGCGGCGAGCCGCTGCCGGATTTTGATCTGCATTGCCCGCTCATGAGCCTGCCGCTCGCCTTCGGTACCACTCTTGATTCCATCCCGGCCGAAGTTCCCTATCTCCGTGCCCCCGCCGACCGTTTTGCCCGATGGCGTGATCGCCTGGGCGAAAAACGGTCCCGGCGGGTGGGAATTACCTGGGCGGGAAGCGCCCTGCACAAGAACAACCATCAGCGATCGATCGCCCTCGACCGCTTTGCCCTTCTCCTGGCGGCGCCGGATATCGAGTTCGTAAACCTCCAGAAGGAGACAACGGAGGCGGATGCGTCGGCTCTACGCGGCCGCGCCAATGTCGTCCAGATCGGCGATGAGCTGACCGACTTTGCCGATACGGCCGCGGTCATCTCGCTCCTGGACCTGGTCGTCACCGCGGACACCTCGGTCGCGCATCTCGCCGGAGCGCTGGGTCGGCCGGTCTGGGTGCTGTTGCCGTTCGCACCGGATTTCCGCTGGTTGCTGAACCGCGAGGACAGCCCCTGGTACCCGACGGCGCGATTATTCCGGCAGCCGCGCCTGGGAGACTGGGAAAGCGTGATCGCGCGCGTCCGGGATGACCTCGAACGATTGACGGCAATACCGCGGTTTCCGTCCGGACAGGACAGGCAGTGAGCCGGCTGAATCGATGAATGTCCGTGGCGCATTATTGCGTCACAACTGCAGACCCAAGGAGGGATCATGACGGCTCTCGACGACATAACTCCGGCGATGGTCGACGCCGGCGTACGCGCGCTCATGGCGGGGCATCAACAGCGCACGCCCGCGCAGGTGGTTCGCGACATCTATTCGCAGATGAAGAGTGCGCAAGGCAGGCCCCCCGCCGCGCTCACGCTCAAATCGCCCATTCTGCGCCGCTTCGTGGAGACAAAACCCGAGGTGTCGCCCGAAGACATGCGGCGCATGGAGAGCATTCGACAGACAGTTCCGGGCTATTCCGAGCTGCTGCACTACGCCTTCTTCAAGCATCTGCTGGCTTCCGCCACGGTCAAGAGACTGTTGATCCTGGGCGTGTATCACGGTCGGGACATCGCCTACCTTGTGGACATCGCGCGTGCGCTCGGTCGCCCGCTTCAGGTGGTCGGGGTGGACAAGTTTTCCGATGATTTCTGCGAAGATTGGCCGAAAGAGCGCCAGTCGCTCAATTGGCAGCAGGCCGGGTTCGGCACCTGTCCGAGCTTCGAATCCGCACAGGCGCATATGGCGCGCCTCGGATTTTCGGATAGCGTCACGCTGGTCAAGGAGCGAGACGAGCGTTTTCTCGCTTCGTGCTCTGAACGTTTCGACGTGATCTACATCGATACGTCACACGATTACGACACGGTGGCGCGCCAGATCCGCCAAACCGCGCCGCTGCTGACCGACGACGGCCTTCTGTGCGGGGACGACTATTCGGACCAGGGGACCTGGGGCGTCAAACGCGCGGTCAGCGAGTTCGCGCCCGGCCATGTGGTATTTTCAAATTGGGTGTGGGTCGCCGCGCGCGACCAGATTAGGGACTCCCTGCAGGCAAGCGCCGCATAGCCTCTTTGCCGAATAACATTCTTCGAAGGCCGGAGCGTGCGGGCTCCGGCCCCGCCGTGCCTGCAGCTCAAATTATCTCAGCGTCTTGTTCGACGCGGCAACGTACCGGCGGTCGACCGAATTTCGCTTTGATCGCCGGAGGATGGGCCCCTCGTTAAGGCGGCGTTAACCATGCGGGCCCCACAACCAATCTTCCGGAGCTGCGCTTGGCCGAACTGCCGCCGAGCCTTTGGGGGAGAGGTCCGTTGAGGGTCTTGTTCAGTAACCCGCCTTGGTGGGGTGAAACCAAGGCCTGTGCCGATCAGGCAACCGGAAGGCGCTTTCTCATGTATACGGCAGGTATACGTGCCGGCTCCCGCTGGCCTTTCACGTTCATGCTTGCGACGCCTCCTGATTTCACCCACTGCCACTTTCAGCCCTATCCCTTCTTCATGGGCTATGCGACGACCTATCTCGCCAAGCAGACAGGCGCCGATGTCACGTTCAGGGACAGCATCGCGTTGCGCGAATCCTACGAGCGATACTATGCCTATCTGCGGCAGGCGAAATTCGACTACATCGTAATCGAATCCGCTTCGCCGAGCTGGGACCACGATCGCAACGTCATCCTGGAGATCAAGCGCCTGCAGCCGCGGGTCCGCATCGTCGTCACCGGGCCCATCACGTCGATGGGCAGCGCCTTGCTGGACGCCGCGCCGGTGCATGCTTGCGTGCGGGGAGAATACGAAAAGGGCGTCACCCGGGTGATCGAGGGCGCTGACGGTGTCATCGATCATGACCTTTTGACGCTTCAGGAAATGAACAACGCGCCGTTTCCCTATTACGACGAGGTCATTGCGCATCGCTATTTCGACTACAACCCGAAGGGCCAGCAGGCGCCGCATGCGCAAGTCTGGAGCAGCCGCGGGTGTCCCTTCAAATGCATCTTCTGCGTTTGGCCGGCGACGATGACCGGGAATGACCCGGACGGCTCCGGCAAACGCTCGGTTCGCCACTACACCGGCGATTACATGGAAGCCTTCCTGACCGAATTGGTGAAGAGGTACCACTACCGGTCGATCTATTTCGACGACGACACATTCAATCTCGGCGACAAGCATGTCGAGCGGATGTGTGCCGTCATGCGCAAGATCGGCGTGCCCTGGTCTGCGATGTGCCGCGCCGATACTTCGCGCATGGAGCTGTGGCGCGAGATGAAGGAGAGCGGCTGTTTCGGGGTCAAGATCGGATTTGAGAGCGGCAACCAAAGTGTCGTGGACAATATCGTCAACAAGCGACTCAATCTGGACTACGCCCGCGATGTCGTTGCCGAGCTCAAACGGCTCGGCATGACGGTGCACGGCACGTTCACCTACGGCCTGCCCGGCGAAACCACCGAGCAGATGATGGATACCAAGAGGTACCGGGAATCGCTCGAGCTCGATACCTGCCAGGAATCCGGTTGCGCGGAAATCGAGGGCACCCCCTTGCACAGCCTTGCCACTCAAAGCTCGCTCGCAAAATATTCCGGCGCCAAGCTCGACGAAGGCTACCTGCGGGAGACCGACGGCCGAGTCAAGTTTGACAAGATTCGGGCGTCGCTCGGCGCTTAAGCGGCGCTCTTGGGGACGGCATGCTGCAATGACCTTCCGCTTGCTGATTACGGGTGGTGCCGGGTTCGTCGGATCGAGTCTCGCCTGCGCGTTCCGCCGCGATCATCCGGACTGGAAGGTGATTGCCTTCGACAACCTGAAGCGACGCGGCAGCGAGCTCGCGCTCGAACGATTGCGGGCCGCGGGCGCCGAGTTTCATCACGGCGACGTCCGTTGCGCCGAGGATCTGGAAGCCGCGGGCCCCGCCGACCTCCTCATCGAATGTGCGGCGGAGCCGAGCGTGCATGCCGGTTATGAGGGCGGTCCGGGCTATCCGATCGCCACCAATCTCGGCGGCACCGTCAATTGCCTCGAGCATCTGCGACGCCACGGCGGCGACTTGCTGTTCCTCTCGACCAGCCGCGTTTATCCGATCGGCGGATTGCGGGCGCTGCCGTTCGAGCGCAGCGGTCATCGCGTGGCGCTGCCTTCCGGATCGAGCGGCGACGGCTGGTCGGCGGCGGCCGGCATAAGCGAAGCCTTTCCGCTCGCCGGCAGCCGTTCGATGTACGGCGCAACCAAGCTCGCCTCCGAGCTGCTGATCGAGGAATACCGTGAAATGTACGGGCTGCGGACCGTGGTCAATCGCTGCGGCGTGCTGGCCGGCCCGTGGCAGATGGGCAAGGTCGACCAGGGTTTCATCGTGCTGTGGATGGCGCGCCACCTTTATGGCGGTAACCTGGCCTATACGGGCTTCGGTGGGGAAGGCCTGCAGGTACGCGATATCCTGCATGTCGATGATCTCTATGATCTGCTGAGCGTGCAGCTGCGGCAGCTCGATCGCCATTCCGGAGCGACCTATAACGTCGCCGGCGGAACCGAACGAAGCGTCTCGCTGCGCGAGCTGACGGAATGGTGCCGGCGGCTCACCGGCAAATTGTTGCAAGTCGGGCAGGTGGCTGAAACGCGACCAGCCGACGTTCCCTACTACATCGGCGACAGCCGATCGGTGCAGACGGCGACCGGTTGGCAGCCACAACGCAAGCTCGAACGATTGCTCGACGACGTCCATCGCTGGCTGGTCGAGCAGCGTGCCCGGCTGGAGCCGATTCTGGGGTCCTGAATGAGCGTTGCCATCATCACCGGCGCCGGCGGGCTGATCGGGGCCGAGGCGGCCAGATTTTTCAGCCGGAAGGGTCTGGTCGTCGTCGGCATCGACAATGACATGCGGGCCGCGTTCTTCGGACCGGGTGCCAGCACCCGCTGGTCGTGGCAGCGCCTCAAGCGCGATGTACCGTTCTATACCCATGTCGAGGCCGATATCCGCGACGCCGGTGCGATCGAGAACGTGTTCGCCCGTTACGGCGGCAATATTTCGGTCGTCATCCATGCTGCCGCGCAGCCTTCCCACGACTGGGCGGCGCGGGAGCCGCTGACCGATTTCACCGTCAACGCCAACGGCACGTTGATCCTGCTCGAGGCGGCGCGCAAGCATTGCCCGAATTCGGTTTTTATCTTCTGCAGCACCAACAAGGTCTATGGCGACACGCCGAATCGGCTGCCGCTGGTCGAGGGCGAAACGCGCTGGGAGCTGGACGATACGCACCCGTTCGCCAGGCACGGCATCGATGAATCCATGAGCATCGACGCTTCCAAGCACAGCCTGTTCGGCGTTTCCAAATGCGCGGCCGATTTGATGGTGCAGGAATACGGCCGCTATTTCGGGATGAAGACCGCCTGCTTTCGCGGCGGCTGCTTGACGGGTCCCGGCCATTCAGGAACCCAGTTGCACGGCTTCCTGTCTTTTCTGGTGAAATGCGCGGTCACCGGCGAGCCCTATACGGTGTTCGGCTACAAGGCCAAGCAGGTTCGCGACAATATCCATTCCTTCGACCTGGTGAACGCGTTCTGGTGTGTCTTTGAAAACCCGCGTTCCGGCGAGGTCTATAACATCGGCGGCAGCCGCTTCGCCAATTGTTCGCTGCTGGAGGCCATCGCCAAGGTCGAAGCCTGCACCGGACGGAAGATGAACTGGACCTATGCGGACGACAATCGCTCGGGCGACCACATCTGGTGGATCAGCGACGTGCGCCGGTTCCGCAGCCACTATCCCGACTGGAATCTCACCTACGACATCAACACGACGATCGCCGAAATTCACGACTCTTTCGTGGAGCGGAGCCGTCAAGCCATAGGAAGCTCGCGATGACCCACAAGCGGTTTTTCTACGCCGACCCGGGACTTACCGACAATCTGGGACATCACGCCAACAATTGCCGCTTCATCACGCGGGAGGCGCGCTCCCGGGGCATGGACGTGAAGATCCTGAGCTTCTCGACCATCGAGGCTGGCTTGAAGGCGGAGCTCGACGCGATCCCGCATTTCAGGGCGCTCACCGCCTGGCTCAGCGACGGCGATCCGATCTGCGGCTGGCTGAATGCGTTTCACGTCGTGGCCGAGATTACGCGGGAGGATCTGGCCCGCATCGGCGACATCGGGCCCGAAGACGTCATGTATTTTTCTTCCGCGCTTCCGGCGCAGCTGTTTGCGTTGGCGCAATGGATGGGAGCCATGCCGCGGAACAAGCTTCCGCTGGTCGTGGTCGAATTCGGGATCGATCCGGGGGTCGACATCGTGCACGGCCCTGAGGGTGTCGTGTACGGGTTCAGGGATCCGCGGGCCGACGGGCGCGCGATCCTGTACCGCTCGGCAGCCGCCAGAATTCCCGCCGCGGTCGCGCCCTGGCTGCAGATGATCACGTTCGACCAGGCGTCCTCCGCCTCATTCTGCTCGGTGCTGGGCCGGCGTGTGGGCGTACTGCCGACACCGCATGTCGCGACCACGCCGCGACGCTCCCGCAGCGGCAAACGGCCGGTGACGGTCGCGGTGCTGGGCAATCAGCGCCCGGAGAAGGGCTATCAATTCATGCCGGAGGTGGCGCGCAGCCTTCTGCAATCCAACCCTGAAATCAGGATCCTCTGCCACAACGCCAATCCGGAGGCGATGCGGGAAACGCAGGAGGATCTGCATGAGATCGCGGCCAAGGATCCGCGGTTGGTCATGGACGAGCGCCTGGCGGGCGGCGAGGTCTGGCAGCAGCTGCTCGACGCGTCCGATCTCGTCATTCTGCCCTATGCGTCGCCGCGCTTCGCCATCTCCTACTCCGCCGTGGCCGTCGAGGCGATCGCCAATGCTATTCCCCTGGTCGTCCCCGCCGGCACGACCATGGCCCGTCTGGTCCAGGAATTCGGCGGCGCCGGAACGAGTTTCGACCAGGCCGACGCGCCGTCGATTGTCGAGGCTGCTCAACGCGCACTCGACCGCTTCGATTCCCTGGCGACCATGGCCTATTCCGGCTCCGAGCTGTGGGGCCACGTGCACGGCCCGCGCAATCTGCTCGACGCCTTGCTGGCACTCGCGCCGAAAGTGACGGACGTGCCGGGAGTGCAGTTTCCGATCACCATTGCGGCGGCCTGACGGAAACGCGGCCTGGTCGCAACGCAGCAGGATCGGACGCCACAAATGCCCGAAGATGCTCCTTTCGCCTCGTGCTTGATCTGCGGTTCCACCGATCGGCATGACGTGACGACCAACCGGTCGTTTGGAATAAATATTTTCCAGTGCAATGCCTGCCACTTTGTGCAGAGCGAGTATGTTTCGGGCCGCGGACTCGAATCCTACTACCGTAACTTCTACCGCGGACGGTTGGATGCGCACGGCTTGGCGGCGCATCGTCAGAAAGGCTTGGCGCAAGCGAAGGGGCAGATGGCCTATCTGCTCGAGCAGCAGCCCGGGCTGAAGGTGTCGGCCGCGCTGGATTATGGGACCGCCGAAGGCTCGCTCGGCCATGAGCTGAGCGCCATCGCCGACAAGGTCTTTGTCACCGAAATGGACCCGCAATTCGTCGATCTGCTGAAGCAGGATAGTTCGCTCACGCTGGTCGATCACCGGGAGCTGGCTTCGGAGCGGTTCGCGAGCTTCTTCGACGTGGCGTGTATTTCGCACGTGCTCGAGCACCTCGCCGATCCCTATGAGGCAATGGACCTGTTCGCCTCGGCGCTCAAGCCGGGCGGCTTGTTGCTGGTCGACATTCCCAACGAAGTGCGCATGCTGCAGCGCGGCTTTCAGGCGAAAGGTCACCTCTCATACTTCACCAAGGATTCGTTCGCGCGTTTCGTCGAGGTGCACGGTAGCTTCGATCTGATCGAGCTGCGGACCTGTAATCGAGAGGTGGATATCTTCATCAACAGCGGGTTCACGGCGCCGGAGGCGTACTCGATCGCGCTGGCGAGCGACGGCACCACCATCCGCGCGCTCCTGCGCAATCGAGCACCGGGAGCGCGCCAATGTCGCCGGACCCATGCCTTCGATGAAGCCGCGCTCCTCAACGAATACAGCGCGCGAATTCTTCACTTCTATATGCTGCTGGCTGCGACCGAGGGAAAAGTCGCGAGACTGGAGCAGGAATTGCAGCGGGCGAGGCAGGCGGCGCAGGGACCGAGCCTGGCGGCGCCCAATCTGATCCCGGCCTGATACCCGGCTAGGCGGCTGCGCGCGCCTTGTCCTGCGCAGGTCCGAGCGCCACGTTCTTCATCTGGCGTGCCGTGTGCGCCCAGGTCATTCCCGCCATCATCGCGGCGGCGCGCATTCCGCGCTCCCGCGCGGCGGCGCGATCCGCGAAGATCTGCTCGAGGCGCTCCACCACCTCCCCGGACTGGCTCTCGCCCCAGCAGGCGACGTCGCCGACGCTGTTCCAGCGGCTCTCGACCGCCCGCTGGTCATCGAGCGGATAGCAGTTGTCATCCTTGATCAGATCGAGATGGCCGGTGTTGCGCGACAGCACCACCGGAATTCCGCACGCCATGCATTCCATGGCAACCAGATTGGTGCCGCCCTCCGCCCGGTTGGCAAACACGGCCGCGTCCATCTCGCGCAGAATGGGCGGCATCGAGGCGTTGGGGACATTGCCGAGATCGATGACCTGCTCGGGGGCGATGTCGTTGGCGACCGCCCAGGCCGCGACGTCGAGCTTGTTGTCCTGGTTGAAGACGACCGGGGCCGCGATCCCGGTCGGGTCCAGGCTGCGGGCCAGATGCGGCCACGGGCTGTGCCAGGCGGTGACCAGGGTCGCCTCCGGGTGGCGCTTGGCGAAAATCCTGAAGGCCGCCATCACGATGTCCTGGCCCTTGCGCATTTCCGCCTTGCCGCCGGAGAAGACCAGGAAGCGGTCGGGCATCATGCCGAGCTTGGGGGCGGGATAAAAGTGCGTGGGATCGATGCCCTGCAGGATCGTCTGCACGTGCTCGATCCCGTAGGCGCGCAGGGCCCGCTCGTTCCAGGTCGAGCCCGTGATGATCAACGGGAGCTGCTTGCCGCGCCGGACCGCCTCGGCATCGAGCGCTTCCTCGAAGAAGACGACGCCGATCGTCGGCTGGCCCTCGAGCACCACATTGTGAGCCGCCGCCGAGCCGCACAGCCCGTTTCCGAGCGCCAGCAGCAACGGCGCATCGGCGGTCGCGGTGCCGTTGCCATGGTGCGAAAGTTGCGCCTGGAACTCCAGGGATCGGATCAGGAACGGCAGGATCGCCCGCTGCCTGAGCGGGTCGATGTCGATCTTTCCGGCATCGATGGGCGACACGCAGACAGGCGCGATCGTGGGATCGCCGGCCCACTGCAGCGCCAGATTGAGGCCATAGACGCCCCAACCGAAGTAGCTCGATATCGACCACTGAATCATGACGGATCGCGTCATCGCCATCTCCAGGTTGGCGACGGCTTCACGCCGTTTGGGCCAACGGTCCTGCGGATTGCTCTGCGGCAATGTCGGCCGGCGCTTCCCGCCGCGCCGGTTGCATGGTCTTTCCCAAGCGGGCCAGCGCCGCCAGGTCGGCGATCTGCTGCGTCAGCAGCCGTTCGCGAAAATAGGCGATGGTCTTTTCCAGGCCGTCGGCCAGCCGCACCTGCGGCTCCCAGCCGAGCACCTGCCGGGCAAGCGCGATATCGGGCTGGCGCTGCCTGGGGTCGTCCATCGGCAGCGGCTCGAACACCAGCCGGCTGCTCGAGCCGGTCAGCTCGAGCACGCCCGCGGCCAGATCGTGGATGGTGAACTCGCCGGGATTTCCGATATTGATCGGTCCGGTGAAATCGTCATCGGTCGCCATCAGGCGCAGCATCGCTTCGATCAGGTCGTCGACATAGCAGAAGCTCCGGGTCTGCGTGCCTTCGCCGTAGATCGTGATGTCGTCGCCCAGGAGCGCCTGCACGATGAAGTTGGAGACCACCCGGCCGTCATTGGGATGCATGCGCGGCCCATAAGTGTTGAAGATGCGCGCGACCTTGATGCGCACGCCATGCTGGCGCCAGTAGTCGAAAAACAGCGTCTCGGCGCAGCGCTTGCCCTCGTCGTAGCACGACCGTATGCCGACCGGATTGACGCGCCCCCAATAGTGCTCGGGCTGCGGATGGATCTCCGGATCGCCGTAGACCTCCGAGGTCGAGGCCTGCAGGATCTTGGCGCCGGTGCGCTTGGCGAGGCCGAGCACGTTGATGGCGCCATGCACGCTGGTCTTGGTGGTTTGCACCGGATCGTATTGGTAGTGAACGGGCGAGGCCGGGCAGGCGAGATTGTAGATCTGGTCGACCTCGACATAGAGCGGGAAAGTGATGTCGTGCCGCATCAGCTCGAAACGCGGATGGCCGACGAGGTGCGCGACATTGTCCTTGGTGCCGGTGAAGAAGTTGTCGACGCAGAGAACGTCATCGCCGCTCGCCAGCAGGCGTTCGCAGAGGTGAGAGCCCAAGAAGCCGGCTCCGCCGGTGACCAGGATTCGATTCATGGGCAAACGCTCCTGTGGGTACCTGCCGGCGGGCAAAGCCGCGTGCCGCATGGATGATGCAATGGCCGGCGCGTCATCGGCCGGGCCTCACAGCATCCGGCTGAATGCGAGCGGCTGCGCGCGCTTGGGATCGGGCGCCATGGCACGCCCGCTGGCGCCGTAGACTTGCGGGCAGGCCTTGCGGTCGAGATCGCCCGACAGCCGGCGCATGATCCCCTCGGAAACCGCGTGGGCGGTCGCCAGCACCACCAGATTGGTTTTCAGCACGCCCTGCAGCAGCTCATGCCGGCGGGCCAAGGCGCTGACATCCTGCGGCACCAGGCGCAAAAGCAGCTTGCGGTTCGCCTTCAGCCGCTCCACCGCCTTGAAGTAGAGGCTGCAAAGCTCGGTTTTCTTTGCGCCGAGGCCGGTCGCCTTGCGCAAATGGCCGGCGCGGACCAGCTCGGTCTCCTCTGTCACCACGGCCTCGAGACCGTCCATGACCGCGGTCAGCCCGACGATCGCGCTCTTGGCATCCGTTTCGGTCTCGATCGGGAGCGGCGCCTGGGGAGCCGCGTTTGGTGGAGCGTTCTGCATGACGGACCTATCGGGGTGGCGGGCTTTGGTTTCGGTTGAAGCCTCGTCTGCGCTTGCCGCCCGACTGTCGGGCGCGGGCGCATGATCGGTTAGGATTTCGTGAATCGCGGTGATCGCCGAGGAAGATTATGCAGCCGCTGGTTAACAACCCGTTCACGTTGCTGCTGCCGCGGCAGCCGTGATGCCCGCAGGCTCGACTTCAATGAGCGTGCGCCTCCTGCTGGGCCAGGAGCGTGTGGTAGACCTTGTCTGCGATCCCGATGCCGCCGGCCTTGGCGAAGGATTTGGCATATTGCTCGCAGAGGAACGAGCGCCACACCCCGACCGCCGGTCCGCCACCGAACGGTCCATCGCCCTGCACGCCGGCGAGCATTTGACTGAACATGGAGTTGAGGAACTGCGCCTCGAAATTGACCGCGGCGGTGTGCGCCCTGGTCTTGAGATCGGTCGCCGGCTTGGCTCCGGCTGCCATCGCCGGATCGAGCGCGACGCTGCGGGCGAGCGAGGCGGCGGCCGGCGCGCCGAGCGTGGGGACGGCGAGGGCGGACCCGTGAAGGGCGTGCGGGACGGCCATCACATCACCTCCAGATCGGCCTGGATGGCGCCGGCGGCCTTGATCGCCTGCAGAATGGCGATGAGATCGCGGGGACCGATGCCGAGCGAATTCAAACCGTCGACCAGTTGCTGCAGAGACACGCCTTCCTTGACCACGGCGAGCCGCTTGCCGTCCTCGGTGACGCCGACGCGGGTGCGCGGCGTCACCACGGTCTGGCCGCGTGCGAACGGCTGCGGCTGGCTGACCACCGCCGACTCCGAGATGGTAACGGTGAGATTGCCCTGCGCCACCGCCACTGTGGCCACCCGCACGTCGCGTCCCATGACGATGATACCGGAACGTTCGTCCACGATCACCTTGGCGGCGAGATCGGGATCGACCTGCAGCTGCTCGATCTCGGTCAGCATGGCGACGACATTGTTGGTCGATTTCGCCGGCAGGGTGATCTGCACGGTCGAGGGATCGAGCGGCTCGGCGATCGGGGCGCCGATATAGTCGTTGACGGCGGCGGCGATTCGCTTGGCCGTGGTGAAATCGGCGTTGCGCAGGGCCAGCCGCACCTGGTTGAGCTTGTTGAGCGCGAACTCGATCTCGCGCTCGATGATGGCGCCGTTGGAGATGCGCCCGACGGTTGGCACGCCGCGCACGATCTTGGCGGCTTCGCCTTCGGCCTGGAAGCCGCTGATGGCGACCGAGCCCTGCGCCACCGCATAGACGTTGCCGTCGGCGCCGAGCAGCGGGGTGACCAGGAGGGTGCCGCCCTGCAGGCTCTTGGAATCACCGAGCGCCGAGACCGTCACGTCGATGCGGGTGCCCTGGGTGCCGAACGGCGGCAGGTTGCTGGTGACCATGACGGCCGCCACATTGCCGGTGCGGATGGTGGCGCCCCGGATGTTGACCCCGAGCCGCTCCAGCATGGCCTGCAGCGACTGCTTGGTGAACGGGATGTTGTTCAAGGTGTCGCCGGTGCCGTTGAGGCCGACGACCAGGCCGTAGCCGATCAATTGATTCTGGCGCACGCCCTCGATATTGGCGAGGTCCTTGATGCGCGAGGTCGCGCCGGCCGGCGCTCCGGCGCAGAGCAAAACCCAAATCAAGGCGAAGGCCGCGCTGAGCGCGGTCGCAAACGTCCTCGTCATATTGCTCCCCAATGATGAGCTCGGACCGACCCAGTCTCTGCGAATCGCGTGCCATCCGGGGCGCTCCGGCAAGCCGTTGAAATATAACAAAAATTTGTGGGCGCCGCGGTTCCGGCGGAATCCCGGGCAGGCCGTTCCTTGCCGGTCGGGCAGATTTTGCCGGGCTGTTTACCGCTCATTAACCATGGCGGTCCGATTGATTATGCGACCGGGAGCCGCAGCGGCGCGGATGAGGGCCTCGCACATGCGAATTCTAGCACCGAACGCAACCACGCCGGCGGGGGGAGCGCCCGCCGCGCGGCGCACCACGGGCTCCGGTTTTGCGGTCAAGGAGGAAACCGCGCCGCGTTCCACCGGCGCGGCTGGCGGGACGCGGATGGTCGGCGGCATCGACGCCCTGATCGCCCTGCAGGGGATCGAGGACCCGCTCGAGCGCCGCAAGCGGGCGGTCAAGCGCGGCCGGGTCGCGCTCGATGCCCTCGACGAACTCAAGATCGGGCTGCTCGGAGGCGCTTTTTCCTCGGGCACGCTGGCCCGGCTTCAATCGGCCGCAGCCCATCTCAAGCTCGGCTCGGGCAATGCCGAGCTTGATGCGGTGCTGGCGGAGATCGAGCTTCGGGTCGAGGTCGAGATCGCCAAGATGGCGCCACGCTAGGCCGAAAATAGGGTCTGGCGGCTTAGGGGAGGGCCGTGGCGGCAACGATTCCGCACTGCGGTATAACCCCGCAAAACCCGCGCTTCGGCAGTGCATTACGTGATTGTCGGTAACCGGCCGGCCCTATATAAGGTCGCGCGCGAGCAGGAGGGCTCGCCTAAGCACGGGGTGCCCATGCGTTCGGAGAAGAACAAGAACGGTGCGGTAGCGCTGTTGGAGAAGAATGGTGCCGTAGCGCTGCTGGACAAGAACAAGAACTATCGACCTTCCGACAAAGAGCCGTTCATGAACGAGCGCCAGCGCGAGTATTTTCGCGACAAGCTCTTGCTGTGGAAGGACGAAATTCTCAAGGAGGCGAAGGAGACGCTGCAGCATCTTCAGGACGAGAATCAGAATCATCCCGATCTTGCCGACCGCGCCTCCTCGGAGACCGACCGGGCGATCGAGCTGCGGGCCCGCGACCGGCAGCGCAAGCTGATCGCCAAGATCGATGCCGCCCTGCAGCGGCTCGAGGACGGCACCTATGGGTATTGCGAGGAGACCGGCGAGCCGATCTCGCTCCGCCGGCTGGAGGCGCGGCCGATCGCGACGCTCTCGATCGAGGCGCAGGAGCGGCACGAGCGGCGCGAGCGCGTGTATCGCGACGACTGAGACCGCCATGGGGCGCCGCTCAAAGGCAAAAGCGAGCGGCGCGAGCGTGGCGCTGATCCGAATCATCCGTTGGGCCTTGCCGGCCGCTCTCGGGCTCCTCGCCATTTGCTGCATCCAGGCAACCGCGCAGGCGCAGGCGCAGGCGCCGGGCTGGCCGCAGCGGCCGGTCAGGGTCATTGTTCCGTTCGCGGCCGGCGGCAATATCGATGTCATTGCGCGCCTGACCTGCCAGCGCATGAGCGAGGCGTTCGGGCAGCAGTTCGTGGTCGAGAACCGGGTCGGGGGCAATGGCACCATCGCGGCCGAGTCGGTCGCCCATGCGCAGCCCGACGGCTACACCTTGTTCTGGGCCGGGCCGGCGGTGGTGTCGATCTTTCCGGCGATCACCAAGGCGGCCTACGATCCGGTCAAGGACTTCAAGCCGATCAGCGTGATAGGTGTGAATCCTCAGGTCCTGGTGGTGAATGCCAAGCTGCCGGTCGCCGACGTCGCCGCGTTCATCGCCTACGTGAAGATGCAGCCGCAACGGCTTCCCTACGCGGGCGGCGGGGGCCCGGGCAGCCTGAGCAATCTGCTGATGGCGCTGTTCCTCAAGCGCGCCGGCCTGGAGATGACCAGCGTGAGCTACCGCGGCACCGCTCCGGCCATGACCGATCTGGTGGCCGGCCATATCCCGACCATGTTTGTGCCGCTGTCGGAAGCGTTGCCGCAGGCGCAGGCCGGCAACATCCGCATGCTCGGCGTCTCCAGCGCCAAGCGCGCCCCGCAGGCTCCGGAAGTGCCGACCATCGCCGAATCGGGATTTCCCGGCTTTCACGCCGAGAGCTGGAACGGCGTGCTGGCGCCGGCCGCGACGCCCGACGCCATCGTGGAGCGGATCGCCGCCGAGTTCGCCCGCGCCGCCAAGGATCCGAAATTCGTCCAGCGTCTCGACCAGGAAGGAGTCGATCCGCTCGGATCGAGCCCGGCCGAGACCGCGAAATTCATCGCCGCCGACATGGCGCTGTGGGCGGATGCGGTGAAGATCGCCGGCGTTTCGCTGCAGTAGGGCAGGCTGCGTGGTGCCGCGCCTTGTTTTCAGCTCGCCTGCCCGGCCACCTTGCGCAGGACGGCGTCCGCGTCGCACGGCGCGTCGCCGGTCCAGGCGACATATTGGTCCGGGCGCACCAGCACCAGCCGCGCCGCAT
>DASYFD010000349.1:0-3886 GCA_036498625.1 Xanthobacteraceae bacterium
TACGGTCGGCGCCGGCTTTGAGCCGGGCAAGACCTACAAGCTCAACTGGACGAGCCTGACCGGCAACCGGATCATCGGTCACTGGGAAGAAGCCCAACGCGTGATCGCGGAAGCGAAGGCCGATACGTCCGGACGGGTCGAATTTCACTACAATGTGCCGGACGATCTCGGCGGCAATCACACGCGCTGGGTCGATCTCGGCTATGACAAGCGCAAGGTCGGCGCTTATTGGGTGGCGGCCAGCGCGCTTCCGCTCGATGTGACCAGCGGCCCGGTCGGCACGCAGTTCACCATCCATCTCAAGGGCACGGGCTGGACCGAGACCGCCAACATCTACACGGTGGTCTACGACAACGGCCATACCGGCTATGCCTGCGGCTTCAACAGCCAGGGCGACGTCCAGATCTTCATCCAGGCGACCGGCGAGCCCGGCTGGCACTTCGTCGATCTCTATCCGGCAATCTACAAGGGCAAGGAGACGTTCCCGGTGAGCTACCGCCTGCCGCAGCTCACCTATGCAAAGGACCATCCGGCCGAGGATTTGCCGGCCTTCCACTTTGCCTTCAAGGTGACGGGCGAGGGTCAAAGGGCGTCCACTGATTAGGTGGGTCGAGCCGACAAATCGGAGGCTCATCCGATTTGTCGGCGATACCGATCATCCAGTGATGCTGCCAATGCGGTTGTTGCCTGGAGATCGGACGCGTGTCCGATGTCCGGACTCGACCTGATCCTAGGCAAACCTGAATTTCAGCAGGTACCAGAGCGCCTTGACGCCGTCTTTCCAGTTGATCTTCTTGCCCTCGTCGTAGCTGCGGCCATAGTAGGTGATGCCGAGCTCATAGATGCGCAGCTTGCGCTGGCGTGCGATCTGCGCGCTGACCTCGACCTCGACCCCGAAATCGTCGGCCGACAGGCGCAGCGAGCGCGCCACCTCCGCGGTCATCATCTTGTAGCAGGTCTCGATGTCGGACAGCGTTTGATTGTACAAGGCGTTGAACAATAACGAGATCATCCGGTTCGCCAGGTAATGGTGAAAATACAGCGAGCGATGCGCGCGGCCGTGGAAGCGCGATCCATAGACCACGTCTGCGACCTTGCGCACCGCGATCAGGTCGTACATCGTGACCCAGTCCTGCGGATCGTATTCGAGATCCGCATCTTGGATCACCACCACGTCGCCACCGGCAGCGGCAAAGCCGGTCCGCAGCGCGGCGCCCTTGCCGCGGTTGCGCTCGTGGTAGAACGGCTCGATCGAGATCCGAGGGTCGTTGAACGGCGCCGACACGTCGAGCCGGCCGGCGCCGTCGATGTTGATCTCGGCCCCCATCCTGGCGCCGATCGGAAAGTTCGCTTTGAGCCATTCGCGCGTGCCGTCGGTCGAGCAATCGTCGACCACGATGATGCTCTTGCGCACGCCCGGCAGCGCGCGGCTCACCGCGGCCAGGACCTGACCCAGGGTGTGACGCTCGTTGTAGACCGGGATGATGACCGACAGCGACGGCAATTCCGCCGCGGCCTCGGCTTGCGTCGCGTCGGATGACCGCGGCGCGAATTCGCTGATCGAGGGTCTCTCGGCATCGAGCCGCAAGCCGGCGCGGCCGCCTTGACCCGCATCAAATTCCAAGCGCGCGACGCCCATGAATTCTCCCAGTCGCTTTTTGGTCCGTCGCACCGGTTTTGCGCCGCTCGCACGGGCCGCGACTGTTTTCCCGGCCGAACCTTGGCGGCTGTTCGTTAATGTGCGGCTTAATCTCTTCGCAGGCATGGTCGCGAATACGGCGGCAGCGTTAAGCAATCCTCAATGGACTTCCGACATTTGATCGGGCGGCGCGCCGGTTTTGAGGATCCCGCTATGTCACGTGACTCGACGCAGCAGCCGAATTTCGCGGTCTTGTTTGGGCTCGCGTTCCTGCTGGTCGCTGTCCAGGTCATGGCCCAGTTCTGGGTCGCCACCGCCACCACCCTGCCGGACACCGACGATGCGATGCGGCTGGTGCAAGTCCGCGCCTTCCTGGCTGGCCAGGGCTGGTTCGATCTGCACCAGGCGCGGCTCGATCCGCCCGCCGGCTACGATTCCCACTGGTCGCGGCTGATCGATGCCGGGCTGGCGGGCCTGTTCATCGCGTTTCGCAGCTTCGCCGAGCCGGCTCTGGCGGAGCGGCTCATGACCGGCCTGTGGCCGGTGCTCTGGCTCATTCCCATGATCGGCGCCACCGCGGCCATCGCGTGGCGGATCGCCGGACGCGAGGCCGCCTGCGCGGCGCTCCTGCTCGCGGTGTTCGGTCTGCCCGGCATGGGCCAGTTTCGACCCGGCCGCATCGATCATCACAACGTGCAGATCGCGCTTGCCGCGATCAGCGTGGCGGCGACCGTGTGGTCCGACCGGAAGCCCTGGGCCGCCTGGGCGGCCGGCGCGGTGACCGGGCTTGCGCTTGCGATCGGGCTCGAAGGGCTGCCGATCCTGGCGCTGTGCGGAGCCGCGCTCGCCGTGAGCTTCGTGCTCGATCCCGGTGCGGCTGCGCGGCTGCGCGCCTACGGGCTGTCGCTCGTCGCCAGCATGGTGGCGGCGTTCCTGGTCAGCGTCGGGCCGGATCATTGGATGGTCGGCGTCTGCGACGAGCTCGCGATCAATTCCGCCGCCGCCGTGGTGACCGGGGGCTTGGGGCTGGCCTTGCTCAGCCTGGTGGGCAGGACCCAGCCGCCCTGGCAGCGCGCTGTCACCGTCATGGCGGTCGCCGTGACGGCAGCCGCCGTTGGTCTTTCGTTCGAGCCGCGCTGCATCGGCGGGCCCTTTGCCACCATGGATCCGACCGTGCGCATCCTGTGGCTCAACCGGATTTCCGAGATGCAGTCGCTCATGAGCATGCTGCACACGATGCCGCTGAGCGGCGTCGCGGAGGCGGCGTTTCCGGCCGTGGGGCTCCTCTCCACGCTGGTGGTTGCGAGCAAGCTGCGCCGCGACTTCGGCTTTCTCACTGCCGCCGCTGCCTTCCTGCTCGCGCTGGCGATCATGATCGAGGTCAACAAGTACTACGCCTACACGCTCTGGCTCGGCGCCCCGCTGGTCGCGGTGGGGGCGCTGGCGGTGCTTGATCGGTTCAAGCTCAACAGCCTGGTGCCCCGCTTCGTCGCCATCATGCTGGTCACCCCCATGAGCGTGACGCTCGGCGCCATGTCGATCGCGACCGCCGCCGGCACCGCGGAGGGTCTCGACATCAATCCGCCCGCTCGCCAGGCCTGCGTGAACATGCAGAACTACGTCGCGCTGGCGCGGCTGCCGCTCGGCCTCATGATCCCCGATCAGCTCGAATGGGGGCCCTACCTGCTGGCCTGGACGCCGCACTCGGTTCTGGCCGGTCCTTACCATCGCATGTCTGCCAGCATCCTGGCGGCGCATCAGGTCTTCGCCCTGCCGCCCGAACCGGCGCACCGGGTCCTGGCCGGCACCGGCGCCGATTATCTGGTGACCTGCGGTGCACAGGGACCGCTCGGGCTCAACGATGCCGAGACGGCGCGCAGCCTCTGGGGGCATCTGCGCGCCGGCGATGTGCCGGACTGGCTGATCCCGGTCGCGGAGCTGCGAGGCCAGCCGTTTGCGGTCTATCGGGTCAAGCGCTAGGCGTTTCCGCGCGCGCCCGCCACATACCGTCCGGGAGCCCCAAGTGTTTGAGGCGAGGCCCCATTCGCTGGCGAATTCGGGGCCTTGCGCCTTGCGGCCCATGGCCGCCCTCCTATATGAGCCAAGACGCCGCGGGGGCGGTGTCTAACCTGTATCCAGGGGGTCGGACGAAGGGCTCCGCGATTGTTCGCGAAAGTTTCCGTCCGGGTGCCGTAAGGGCCCGGCCGACCTGCCAGAAGCGAGAGGACAGACCATGGGCAAGGTGAT
>DASYFD010000350.1:0-17895 GCA_036498625.1 Xanthobacteraceae bacterium
TACCTGACCGGGCGCGCATGCTTTGGGGTCGCGGTTTTGCGGCGCCATGCTCCCCGGCGGAGCGTTCGGAGGCGTCGCATTTTGCGCCGCACAGGGCAGGCTCGCCCCCGCAAGCAACATCAGGGCCACTGCATACCGAGCTTGTTTGAGCATCATCTGACTTCTCCTCAAAAAACCGGCATGGCCGCCGATCCATCTGCGCGAATCGAAAGCCTCGTATGGACAACGCCCGCGAGCGGGATCGCGTTCCCTGGTCGACCGGTTGGCCGCCGGCACGACCGAGCCGACCGCACCCGCTTGCAACCGAGCTTCAAACGGGATGGCGGCACCGCTGAAAACACGTAGACTGCCCTCGAGCGCGTCATCCGCTGCGCCCGAGTCGTTCACCCTCGCCTGCAGGATCCCTCGATGATTATCAGCATATTGATCACCTTCCTGGTCATCATTCTCATTCTCTACCTCGTGAACATGCTGCCCATCGACGGCCGCGCCAAGCAGATCGTGCGGGTCGTCGTGATCGTGATCGGGATCATCTCGATGTTGAAGTACCTGGCGGTGTTTTGAGAGACGACGCGGCGGCCGGCGCCGCGCAAGCGGCCGGACAGTTGACGAATCGCCCGAAGGGTGCCGAACTGCACGCCGACGAGCGGTCGCGCCGGCCGGCCTGAGATCAACCTTTCCGGGTTCCTCCCGTGTGGCGTGAGCAACTGGGCGGCCGGGTGGCCGCCCCCTTCATCATGGCGCCGCTGCGGGCGGCCCTTCATTTATTCTTTACCGCTGTGGCGAGCCGGCGGGCACGATGACGATCCGGGCCCAGGCCTGGCGCCGCACATCGTTTATTCATCATTTGCCGGGCATGCTGACGGCTGACCTCCGTGCGGATGCCACCCGCGTATCATGACCACCAAACCATCCCTGATCGACGAGCTCGAGCACGCGCTCGCGTCCGGCACCGAATCGCACCGCGTCGAGATGCTGACCCGCATCACCGACCTTTTTCTCGCCGGCGCCAGTCGCTATTCGGATGCCCAGATCAATCTGTTCGACGAGGTCATCACCAAGCTCACGATCGCGATCGAATCCAAAGCCCGCGCCAGGCTGGCGATCCGGCTGGCGGACACCAACCATGCTCCGGTGGGCGTGATCCGGCGGCTCGCCGACGACGACGATATCGAGGTTGCGCGTCCGGTGCTCAAGGGCTCCAAGCGGCTGGACGAAGCCGACCTGCTCGCCACCGCCAGGAGCAAAGGCCAGCCCCATCTCCTCGCCATCTCGGAGCGCACGATCCTGAGCGAAGCCGTCACCGAGGTGCTGGTGACGCGCGGCGACCGGGAGGTCGCCCATTCGGTCGTCCGGAATGCCGGCGCCCGTTTTTCCGATGCCGGCTTCCGCATCCTGGTGAAGCGCTCGGCCAGCGACGAGGGCCTGGCGGTGCAGGTGGGCGCGCGTCGCGACCTGCCGCGGCAGCACTTCCTGTCCTTGCTCGACCAGGCCTCCAGCGCGGTGCGCAACCGGCTGGCAATGGAGAATCCACGCTCCGGCGCCGCCGTGGCAAACGTCCTCACCGAGGTGGTCGGAGGCATCCGCACCGAAACCCGCAAGGTCTCCGACGGTTACGCTGCCGCCCGCCAGGAGGTGCTGGGGCTCCGGCGCGCCGGCCGTCTGAGTGAGAGCGAGGTCTACAGCTTCGCGCGCGAGGGCCGGTTCGAGCAGACCGCGGTCGCGCTCTCGCTCCTGTGCGGGATCGAGATCGATGCGGTCGAGCACGCCCTGCAGGAGCAAGGCCATGAGATCGTGCTGATCCTCGCCAAGCTCGCGGGCTTCTCCTCGACCTGCGCCAAGGCTCTGCTCCTGCTCAAGACCACCGACCGCGGAATTTCGACGCACGAGCTCGATCACGCGCTCAAGAGCTACGACCAGCTGCAGATCGCCACCGCGCAGCGCGTGCTCGGCTTCTATCGCACGCGGCTCCAGGCCCAGTCGATCACGGCGAGTGCCTGATCAGCGCGCCTTGGCGCGCGCTAGGTGATCGACGATGAAGCGCGGCAGCGCGAAGGCCGCCTTGTGGACCTCCGGCGTCCAATACTTGGTGGGAAGCCGGCCGGCCCGCCGGTAGCGCTCCGCCAGCGTCGCGAGCGGCACCGTGCGCAGCCGCTTGTTGTCGGTGGCCCAGCCCATCGCCATGTGGCCGCCCACATAAGTGGGGATCGCCGCGATATAGCAGCCGGCGTCGGCGAACAGGCCGCGAAAATGCCGGACCGAGGCCACCAGCTCGGCGGGCTGCAAGAACGGCACGCCGTTCTGGGTCACCAAGACGCCGCCCGCCGTCAGGCAGCGCTTGCAGGCGGCGTAGAATTTGCGGGTGAACAGCACCTTGCCGGGTCCCTGCGGATCGGTCGAATCGACGATGATCACGTCGAAGCGGCGCCCGGTCTTGGCCACATAGTCCATGCCGTCGTCGATCACCAGATCGAAGCGCTTGCTGGCGAGCACCGGCTTGGTGAACTCCGGAAAGTGCTCCTTGGAGAACGCCACCACCGAGGCGTCGATCTCCACCTGGGTCAGCCGCGCCACGGACTTGTGCTTGAGCACCTCCTCGGCGATGCCGCAATCGCCGCCTCCCACGACCAGCACCTCCTTGGCCTTGCCGTGGGCGAAGATCGGCACATGGGTCATCATCTCGTGATAGATGAACTCGTCGCGGGTGGTGACCTGGGTGGCGCCGTCCAGCATCAGCATCTTGCCGAAGAACTTGTGCTCGAACAGAACAAGGTGCTGATGCTCGGTCTGCATCTCGTACAGCACCCGCTCGACCGCGTAGGTCATGCGAAAGCCGAGCTGATCGAACAGCGTCTCGGCAATCCAGCGTTTCTCGGTCATGCCGCCCTCACGGAAAACGGCCGGGCAGGCCCCGGCCGTCGCCAAGCCTCAGAACTAGCGCATTTTCGGGAAGCGCGTGGCCCATCTCGGTCGTCCCGGCCGTCGCGCCGGGATTCATATGCCCGTCGAGGGGCCACGCAGCATGGGTCCCTGCCTTCGGGAGCACCGCGCGGCGAGGCGTTCGAGTTCGCAAGCTGGTCAAGTTGTATACATCGCCGTGGGCAGGGAGGCGGCCGTGAGGTCCCGGTCGCGCGCGTCCGGGAAAGCCGTCGCCTTCAGGGCTCGCGGCCGCGCAGCAGCTCGTTCACCGCTACCCGCTGGGCCTTGAATGCGGCGCGCAAGATCGGGATACAGGCATCGGGCTCGGCCTTGCCGCACATGAACACGTCGAGCGCCGCATAGCCGATATCCGGCCACGTATGGATCGAGATATGGCTTTCCGCCAGCACCGCCACGCCCGACACCCCATTGGGATGGAAATGGTGGAGGTGAATGTGCAGGAGCGTCGCACGGGCGGCCGCCACGCAGCGCCGCAAGGTCGCATCGATCAGGTCGATGTCGTTGAGGCCTTCGGCGCCGTGCAGATCGATGATCAGGTGAACGCCGGCGCAGGGCACGCCGTTGCGGACCGCGAAATGGTCGTCGCGCTCCTCCGCCGGCACAGGCGCGACGACGGCAACCGGACCTTTCTTGCGGGTCGGACCAGGAATCTCCAAGCCCTTCCCCGATCGCAAGAGGGCGTCTTGGCGCATTGCGTCCTCCCCAACCAAGATCCAAGCCGAGAGCCCTGCCAATGGCCTCGGAACGCGAATGCCGCCGACCCGGTCCGTATGGCGGACTGATGACAGCGGCTTGTTCCCAGATAAGGCCAGCGCCCCCGGAGTCAAGCGGATTCTGGCGAGAAAGATTTAGAAATTCGTTTCACCGATGGCCCCGAGCGCGCCGAATTGTTGACGCGGCGATCTCGGCAAGCTGCCGAGCGCCTGCGCTTGACCCCGCGCCAAACCGAGCCAACTATGGCGGCGCACTTGCGGTCGAGCAGGGAGATGCATGATGAACAGGCAGGCCGGACGGCGCGGTTTCTTCTCGCAGTGTGTTTGTTGCGAACCGGTTGCGGCATTCGGCCCGCCCGTCGCCGGCCCACCGGTGAGCCGCCGGAATTTCCTGTCCGGGAGCGCGGCGACCGCATTGGGGTTCGCCGCTGCCTCCGTAGCCACGCCTCCTGCCTCGGCGCAGGCGCCTTTGGCGCAGGCGCCCGCCGCGCAAGCGGCCGCAAAGCCGCGCCGGCTCGATGTCCACCACCACATCGTTCCGCCCGCCCAGGCCCAGGCCCTGATCGCCCATAAGAGCACGCCCGCCAAATGGTCGGTCGCCATGTCGCTCGATGACATGGACAAGGCCGGCGTCGACACGGCGGTGGTCTCGGTCCTCAATCCGGGAGTGTGGTTCGGCAAGAAGGACGAGGAGGCGCGCCGCCTGGCGCGCGCCTGCAACGAATATGCGGCCGACCTGGAGCGCGACCACAAGGGCCGTTTCCGCTCGTTCGCGGTCATTCCGCTGCCCGACACCGAAGGCGCGCTGCGCGAGATCGAATATAGCCTGGACGTGCTCAAGGCGCAGGGGATCGCGCTCTGGACCAGCTATAGCGAGAAGTATCTCGGCGACCCGGCCTTCCTGCCGGTGTTCGAGGAGCTCAACCGCCGCAAGGCGGTGGTCTACACCCACCCGACCGTGCCGGACTGCTGCGCCGGCCTGGTCAAGGGCGTGCCGGTATCGACGCTGGAATACGCCCATGACACCACCCGCACCATCGTGAGCCTGGTATTCGGCGAGGGCCAGACCGCGACGCGCTATCCCGATGTGCAATACATCTGGTCGCACAGCGGCGGCACGCTCCCTTTCCTGACCAGCCGGTTCGTGGAGCTGGCGGGTCGCCAGAAGGAGCGTATGCCGAACGGCCCGATGCCGATCTTCCAGCGCTTCTATTACGAGGTGGCGCAGGGCAATACGCCGGGCCAGCTGGCGGCCCTGATGGAGATGGTCAATATCTCGCAAGTGATGTTCGGCTCGGACTATCCGTTCCGCCAGGGCGTCGAGGCGGTCGAGGGCGTGCACCACTACAAATTCAGCCCGGACGAGATCAAGGCGATCGACAGCGAGAACGCGATCCGCGTGATGCCGGGGCTGAAGGTGTAGCGAAAGGCGTGAGGGGCGCCGGGCCTTTCACTCCTTCTCCCCGCGTGCGGGGAGAAGGTGGGATGAGGGGGCGCCCCCCCGAGTCTAAGCTTAACGCCCCCTCACCAAGCCGAGATCGGGTTTTCCTCGGTGCCGTGTCGCCCTCTCCCCGCAAGCGGGGCGAGGGACGCCGTGTCGCCCCTACTCCTTGCCCGGCAGGTTCAGCCTGATGTGCAGCTCGCGCAGCTGCTTGGGCGTCGCCTCGGAGGGCGCGCCCATCATCAGATCCTCAGCGCGCTGGTTCATCGGGAACAGCACCACCTCGCGCAGATTCTCCTCGCCGCACAGCAGCATCACGATGCGGTCGATACCGGGCGCGATGCCGCCATGGGGCGGCGCGCCGAGCGAGAGCGCATGCAGCATGCCGCCGAACTTCTGCTCCAGGACGCTCGCGTCATATCCCGCGATCGCGAACGCCTTCTTCATCACCTCGGGACGATGGTTACGGATGGCGCCCGACGACAATTCGATGCCGTTGCATACGATGTCGTATTGGATCGCCTTGAGGCTGAGGATCTTCTCGGCATCGGCCGCATCCAGCGCCAGGAATTCCTCCGGCGCCATGTTGGGCATGGAGAACGGGTTGTGGGAGAAGTCGATCTTCTTCTCCTCCTCGTTCCATTCGTACATCGGAAAGTCCACGATCCAGCAGAGCGCGAACTGATCCTTCTTCACCAAGGCCAATTCCTCGCCGATCCTGCCCCGCGCCGAGCCGGCAAACTTGACGAACTTGGCCGGATCGCCGGCCACGAAGAACACCGCGTCACCGTCTGCGAGATCGAGCGCAGCCCGCAGCGCTTCGACCTTTTCATCGCCCAGATTGGTGGCAATCGGGCCGATGCCCTTGGCCGCAAACGCCGCTGTAGTTCCGGTTACCTTGGCGGCAGCCGCATCGGGGGCATCGGCGCCCCCGGCCCGAAACATGATGTAGCCGAGCCCGGGCTCGCCTTCCCCCTGCGCCCAGGAATTCATCCGGTCGCAGAAGGCGCGTGAGCCGCCGCCCGGCGCCGGAATGGCCCATACCGCCGCCTTCGGGTTGGCCTCGAGAATCCGCGCAAAAATCTTGAAGCCGGCGCCGCGAAAAACATCGGAGACGTCCTGCATCTTGATCGGATTGCGCAGGTCCGGCTTGTCGGTGCCGTAGTGCCGGATGGCGTCCGCATAGGGGATGAGCGGGAATTTCGCCGTCACCGGCTTGCCGGCGCCGAACTCCTCGAACACGCCATGCAGCACCGGCTCGACCGCGGCAAAGACGTCCTCCTGGGTCACGAAGCTCATCTCGACGTCGAGCTGATAGAACTCGCCCGGCGAGCGGTCGGCGCGGGCGTCCTCGTCGCGAAAGCAAGGCGCGATCTGGAAGTAGCGGTCGAAGCCCGCGACCATGCACAATTGCTTGAACTGCTGGGGCGCCTGCGGCAGCGCATAGAACTTGCCGGGATGGATGCGCGAGGGCACCAGATAGTCGCGCGCGCCCTCCGGGCTGGAGGCGGTCAGGATCGGGGTCTGGAACTCGAAGAACCCCTGCTCCTTCATCCGCCGCCGTAACGAATCAATGATCTGCCCACGCTTCATGATGTTTTGGTGGAGGTGCTCGCGGCGCAGGTCGAGGAAACGGTACTTAAGCCTTATGTCCTCGGGATAATCATGCTCGCCGAATACCGGCATGGGGAGCTCGCCGGCGGCGCCGAGGACCTCCATCCCGCTGATGAACAATTCGACCGCGCCGGTCGGCAGCTCCGCATTCGCGGTCCCCTCGGGGCGCAGCCTCACCTTGCCGTCGAGGCGCACCACCCATTCCGAGCGCAGCTTCTCGATCTCCCGAAACACCGGCGAGTCGGGATCGGCCACGCATTGGGTGAGGCCATAATGGTCGCGCAGATCGATGAACAGGAGACCGCCATGATCGCGGATGCGGTGGCACCAGCCCGACAGCCGCGCCTCGCGGCCGATATCGGCCGCGCGCAGCTCGCCGCAGGTATGGGAGCGATAGCGGTGCATGGTAGATGGGTGCCCTTGAACGTCGCGCGGAAAGGCCATGCACGGGCGCGCTTGTCAAGGCGCGCCAAGAGTTTGGCAAGGCGCCCTCGACACGCTGCCGCCGATCTGCAAACTCGGACCGCTCGCGTCCCCCGCCCTCGTCCCCAGTGAAAGCCCCGACAAGATGGCGACCCCAACAGGTCCACAGACCGCCGTTTCCGGCGCCTCCGCGGCCGAAGCGACCGTCGCGGCGCTCATTGCCCATGGGCTCGACACCATCTATGCGCTGCCCGGCGTGCACAACGATGTCCTGTTCGACGCCTTGTTCCGGGCCGCCGACCGCATCCGCACGGTGCACACCCGCCATGAGCAGGGCGCCGCCTATATGGCGCTCGGCGCCGCGCTCGCCACTGGCCGGCCCCAGGCCTATTCGGTGGTGCCGGGGCCGGGCCTGCTCAACTCGTCGGCAGCGCTGCTCACCGCCTATGGCACAAATGCGCCGGTCCTGGCCCTGATCGGCCACATCCCGCAGGCCGCGATCGGCCGCATGCTCGGCCATCTGCATGAAATCCGCGACCAGTCCGGCATCATTGAACGCCTGGTCGATTTTTATGCCCGCATCCACACGTCCGCGCAGGCGCCGGGCCTGGTCGCCGCCGCGATCGCTTCCATGGGAAGCGGCCGGCCCGGCCCGGCGGCGCTCGAATGCGCCATTGACGTGTGGGGGGTGCGGGGGCCGGTGCCCGGGGTAGTGGTGCCCGCCCCTTCGGCGCCGGCGCCCGTCGACGAGGATGCGATCCACTCCGCCGCCAAGCGCCTGGGCGGCGCCGCCCGCCCGCTGATCGTCGTGGGGGGCGGTGCGCAGGACGCCGCCGCCGAGGTGACGGAGCTCGCCCACTTGCTGCAGGCCCCGGTGCTGGCCTTTCGGCGTGGCCGCGGGGTGCTCGACGCGCGCGATCCCCTGAGCGTGACGCTGCCGCTCGGGCATGAGGAATGGGCCAAGGCCGACGTGGTGCTGGGGATCGGCACCCATCTGCATATTCCATTCAACCAGTGGGGCCTCGACGACGACATCGCGGTGATCCGCCTGGACGCGGATCCCGAGGAGCCGGCGCGCTTCCAGCCTCCGGCCGTCGCCCTTGTGGGCGACGCCAAGCCGATCCTGCGCCGCCTCGTCGATCTCCTCCCCCAGCACAGTCCGGCGCGCCCGTCCCGGCGCGACGAGATGGCGGGGCGGCAGGCCAAGTTCCGCCAGGAGCTGGCCCGGCTCGGCCCCCTCCTCGGCTTTCTGGACGCCATCCGTGCCGAGCTGCCGGAGGACGGCATTTTCGTCGAGGAGGTAACCCAGATGGGCTTTGCGGCCCGGGTGGCCTATCCGGTCTACCGGCCCCGCACCTACATCTCGCCCGGCTACCAGGACAATCTGGGCTGGGGCCTGGCGACCGCCCTGGGTGTCCAGGACGCGCGGCGCGACGTGCCGGTGCTCTCGATCAGCGGCGATGGCGGCTTCATGTTCACGGCGAGCGAGCTTTCCACCGCCATCCGTCACCGCATCCCGCTTACCACCGTCATCTTTGCGGATGGGGCCTTTGGGAACGTGCGCCGCAACCAGGAGGAGCGCTATGGCAACCGGCTGATCGCCTGCGATCTGGCCAATCCGGATTTCGTGCGCTTTGCCGAAAGCTTCGGGGCTGCCGCCGAGCGCGTCCGCACGCCCCCGGAGCTCGCCTTGGCGCTCAGACGGGCCTTCAAGCGCCGCGATGGTCCCACCGTGATCGAGGTTCCGGTCGGACCGATGCCCTCCCCGTGGGAATTTCTGCGCCTGCCGCGCCTGCGCGGGCGCGCGCGGCCCTGACAAGAACAAACCCGTGAGCTATCATCCCATATGCAGCCGATTACCACCACCAAGAAGCTCGCTGAAGCCTGTGCCCGGCTGGCGAAATACCCGTATGTCACGGTCGACACCGAGTTCCAGCGCGAGACCACCTACTACCCGAAGCTCTGCATTGCCCAGATTGCGAGCAGCGACGAGGCCGTAGTGGTCGACGCCCTGGCCGACGGCATCGACCTCACCCCGTTCTACGACCTGATGGCCAACGAGAAGGTCATCAAGGTCTTCCATGCCGCACGGCAGGACATCGAGATCTGCTGGCATGCCGCGCAGGTCATTCCGACCCCGCTGGTCGATACCCAGGTCGCCGCCATGGTGCTGGGGTATGGGGATTCAATCTCCTACGAGCAACTGGTCCAGCGCATCACGGGCGACAGCCTCGACAAGTCCCACCGCTTCACCGACTGGACGCGGCGGCCGCTGTCCGAGGCGCAGCTTTCCTATGCGATCTCCGATGTGACCCACCTGCGCGAAGTCTATGTCCGGCTCGCCGCCGATCTGGAGGAGCGCGGCCGCACCGAATGGATGCGCGAGGAGCTCAAGGTTCTTACCTCCCCGGACACCTACCGGATGGAGCCGGAGCATGCCTGGGAGCGCCTCAAGACCCGGGTGCGCAAGCCCAAGGAGCTCGCCATCCTGATCGAGGTCGCCGGCTGGCGCGAGCACGAGGCGCGTACCCGCGACGTGCCGCGCGGGCGCGTGCTCAAGGACGACGTGGTCGGCGATATCGCGATCCAGGCGCCCACCACCATGGAGCGGCTGGCGGGCCTGCGCTCGCTGCCGCGCGGATTCGAGCGCTCCAAATGGGGCGAAGCCATCATCGATGCGGTCAAGCGCGGCCTCGAGCGCGACCCCAAGACCCTGCCCCGGCTCGACCGCGCCAAGCCGGTGATCAACGGCCAGGCCACGGTCGAGCTGCTCAAGGTGCTGCTGCGCATGACCGCCGAGCGCCACGGCGTCGCCGCCAAGGTGATCGCCACCGTCGACGACCTCGACCGCATCGCCGCCGACGATTCCGCCGACGTGCCGGCGATGTCCGGATGGCGGCGCGAGCTGTTCGGCGAGAAGGCGCTGGCGCTCAAGCAGGGACGGCTGATGCTGGCGATCGAGAAGAACCGCGTGGTGGCGGTGGAGCGCGGGTAAGCATGGACGCCCTCAACGACGCCGGAAGGTGGCCGCGCGCCGCCGCGACACTGCTTTTTCCGGGATGGAAATTATCGCTGGCCGCGCTGTTCGCGGGCATGGCGCTTTCGTTCTTCTTGTTCGGTTTCTGGATGCCGTATTGGCGCATCGCGGATCAGGATCTGATCCTCGCCTACCAGGGTCTGCTGTTGAACGACGGCAGGCCGCAGGAATATTTCGATCACCCTGGCTATCTCAATCATATGGCCAACGCCGCCTGGTTCACGCTGCTGCATTGGCTCGGCCTGCTGCAGGTCCATGCGCTTTCTGAATTGCCGCCGGCCGCCGACGTCGACGGGTTCAATCGGGCCTGGCAGCATTTGATCGAGGCCGGCCGCCTGTTGTCGCTGATGATCGGCGGCCTTTTCGTATGGGTTTTTGCGACGCTTATTCGGCGTCTCGTCGGCGATTGGCGCCTGGCGGTGATCGCCGCCATCGCACTCGCCTATTCCGGCGGCTTCGCGATGCATATCCGGATCATGCGGACCGAGCTTCTGTCTTCCGGCTTGATAACCACAGCGCTCCTGCTTGTGCTCCTCGCTGCGCGCGAGCGGCGCAGCCTCGCACGCAATATGGCGCTCGCGCTGGCCGGCCTGTGCGCGGCGGTGGCTGTGGTGGACAAGGTACAGGCGATCTTGCCGGCGCTCGCCATCCCGGTGATTGCGCTCGCTTTCGGGAACGACACACGACCAACCGATGGTGATACCGGCGACCCCGACGACGCAACGCCAACGGGCCTCGCTGCAGGTCTGATCGTGCTGGCCGCCGCAGTTGGTTTCATCGCGGTCGCCCTCATGCGGCAGGGCATGGCCGGCATGGCGAGCGTTCCGATGTATCGCCCGCTCGGCGGCGGCCTGTCCGGGCTCTATCAATGGGGCATCGTGCTGTTCGTTCCCGGGGCGATGCTGATCTATGCCCGCCTGTGGCGCGTCCGCGCCGTCGACGCCGTTGCGGCGATCGCCTGCATGGCGCTCGGGCTGGGGGTCGGCTTGCTGTCTCTCTACCTGCGCTATGACTTGCGCAACGTGATCGCGGTCGCCAATCCGCTGGAGCACATGTTTGTGTTTGCCTCAGCGGGCACGGCGGCGTTTGCGAACGAGCCGCGGCTCATCAGTGATGCGCTGTTTTCGATACTGGCCAAGGGCTTTGCCAAAGCGATGGCCATGCACAGTTTCGTGCTCGCCACGTCGGCCCGGCCGACGCTGCTGCTCGAATGGTTCGCCATCGCCGGCGCGATCGTGCTGTGGCGGCGCGGTGAGCGCAAATTGCCGCTGCAAGTCGGCCTGCTGATCGTTGCCGTGTGGGGGCTCGACACGGTGTTCACGCTGCGCGGGCTACAGATTCCGTATTTCGTCTACACCGATCCGATACTGATCCTGGCCGCCGTGCTGATACTCGCCCATTTGCCGGATTTGCAACACCGGCCGTGGGCCCAGAAGCTCGCGCTCGGCGTGCTCGTCGTCTATGTGACGTGGGCCCATCTCGAGCCGGTCAAGCATGCACTCACCCGAGGAGCGCCGCAGGAAACCTGCGAGTGGGCTCCGAGCCTGCTCGAGCACGTCGAGCGTTTTCCATTCTGCAAGGCGTAAGCGCGTCCGGCCGCCAACCTTGCGCGTCGAGCGGGACCGCGACTAGAGTAACCTGGCGCTGCCGCGCAGCGGCGCTCAAGCGCAAATGGGGCAATCGATGGGGTTCGTATCATGACGACGCAATCGAGCGGCCCGATGATCGCCCTGATCAACCCGCCTGGCCTGAAGTCCTTTTCAGGACTGCAGATGCATACGCCCAACCCACCGCTCGGATTAGCCTACATTGCGGGCGCGGCGAAGGAGGCCGGGCTGTCATACACGGTCATCGACGGCACCGGTGAAGCCCTCGATCAGGTCTCTCCGTATTCGCTGCGCGACGATTTCATGATCCAGGGGCTTCCCTTCGACGAGATTGCGCGGCGCATCCCGCCGCTGACACGCGTGATCGGCCTGAGCTGCATGTTCAGCACGCTCTGGCCGCTGACCCGCCAGCTCGCCGAGCACATAAGACAGCGCTTTCCGGATTCAATTCTGGTGCTGGGCGGCGAGCACGGCACCGCGGTCCCGGAGCACGTCCTGCGCAATTCGCCGATCGATATCGTCATCCTGGGCGAAGGCGAGGAAACGTTTGTCCGGCTCGCCGGCCGCATCACGGCCGGGGAGCCGTGGCAGGACGTGCCCGGCCTCGCCTATCTGGCGGACGGAATTTTCCATGACAGCGGGCTTTCGCCACGCATCCGCAAGATCGACGACATCAGCTTGCCGGACTGGGACTCGTTCCCGATCGAGAATTACATCTCGCGCCATCAGATCAACGGGATAAACCTCGGCCGGGCGATGCCGCTGTTGAGCACCCGCGGATGCCCTTATCAGTGCACTTTTTGCTCGAGTCCCGGCATGTGGACGACGCGCTATGTTCCGCGCGATCCGGTGAAGGTTGCCGACGAGATCGAACATTACAAAAACAAATACGGCGTGGTTAACTTCGATTTCCAGGATCTGACGGCGGTGGTCAAGCGCCCCTGGGTGATCAGGTTCTGTCGCGAGCTGATGCGGCGCCGGTTGAACGTAACCTGGCAGATGCCGAGCGGCACCCGCTGCGAGATTTTCGACGAGGAGGTCGCCGACCTGCTCTATCAATCCGGGTGCCGGGCACTCGCCTTCGCGCCGGAGAGCGGCGCGCCGGAAATCCTCGAAAAGATCAAGAAGCAGGTAGACCTTGACGACATGCTGACAGCGATGCGCATCGCGGTGCGGCGGGGATTCAAGCTGTCCTGTTTCATCGTCATCGGCTTTCCGGACGATACGCCGGCGACGTTGCGCAAGACGCTCGGCCTGATCCGGCGGATGGCGCTGTTGGGCGTCCACGACGTCGCCGTGTCGAAATTCGTGCCCTATCCCGGATCGAGCCTGTTCAAACGGCTGCAGCAGGAAGGAAAGATCGAGGTAGACGACAAGTTCTTTCTGTCCCCGATGGACTTCTACACCAAAAAAGCCCCCTCCTACGCCGACCACGTCTCAACCCAGCGACTCTACTTCTCGATGATCTGGTTCTTCGTAAACTTCTACATGATTTCATTTGCCTGCCGGCCGCTGCGAACGGCCCGCATTCTCGTCAAGGCGGTGGTGACCGGTACCGAGGAAACCCGCTTCGCCAAATGGCTGAATGACATGCTGTTCGTCCGCCGCCAATGGCGGCGGCTCGCACGGCAGCGAAACTAGGCTTCGCAGCCTGCCAAGCCGCGGTAACGGCGGGCTGTCGACTGCCGCACGGCGCCGTCCCGCGCACGGCTGCAGGCATCGCGCGGCTCAAACTGCCAGCCAGCCCGACCAAATCAAATTCCGGCGGGGTTTTCCCAGACCAACGCATCAGCGAGCGCCGGCGGGTTGCCGGAATCGATCACAAAAACATCATGGCATCAGGCTGCAATGGCGTGCCGAGGTTGTGTAAGATCGCGCGCGGCTACTCATCTTCATTCCACTCCGAACCGGAACCGCGAACATCATCGGCTCCTCCACGGCACGGAAGCTGTCCAATGCACATCATGTGTCGCCTCGCCTCCTGCCTCGTCCTGCTGGCCGCGATCACGGCCGGACCGGCGCGCGCGGCCGAGACTTGCCCGTTCATCAGCGACCAGCAGCTCGCCGACGCGATGCCAGGCACCAAATGGTCGCTCATCTCCAACCAGGATGGCCGGGGCTGCATCTACCAGGGCGCGCGCGGCGATACCTTGATGCTCACGGTGTTTCGCAATCCGACGACCGAGCGCGCCAAGGAACTGTACGCGACCTTCGTCATGACGCTCGCCGAGCGCATGCCGATCGTCCCATGGTCCGGGATCGGCGACGAAGCAAAGGCGGGCAGAACCGTACCCGATGCCGCGCGTCCGGAAGCGTCGATCGTGGCGCTGTCGGGGGAGTACATCCTGTCGATCAGCATCTACCGGTCCGGCCGGCCGACCGACGACGCGCTGCTCAAGCCGCTCACCGAAATCGGTCATCGCGCGATCGACAAGGTCGCCACGACCAGCGAGAAGTTCGGCGCCTGCGAATGGCTCACCGCCGACGATGCCGAGGGATTTCTGGATCGCAGCACCCTGACGATCCAGCGCACCGGCGCGGGCAGCTGCCTGATGTTCGACGGTGCCGCCAACACCCTGATAGTCGCGGTGATCGCCATGTCCCGCGACACCCAGGTCAACATGATGAAACGCAACAGCGCCTGCAAGCACGTGCCGTTGCCCGAGCTCGGCAAGGAGGCTTTCGGCGAGCATTCCTGCAGCAGCGGCAACGGAAATGCGGTCGATATCTATGTCTGGAAGAATGGCAAGCAGGCCTCGATCCTGTTCGCGCCGACCAAGCCGCATCCCGAATCCGGATCCGTCGAGCACCTGAAAGCCGTGGCAAACCGGGTGCTTGGAAAGATGTAGCGGGCGGCGATCCGCCTCACTGGACCTTGATGTTGGCCGCCCGGATCACCTTGGTCCACTTCTCCATCTCGGTTTTCAGCTGCGCCTCGAATTCCGCAGAGGTGTTGCCGACCGGGTTGAAGCCGAGCGCGGCCAGGCGCTCCTTCACGTCCGGTAGCGCCATGATCTTGGCGACCTCGCCTTGCAGCAGAGCGACGATGTCTTTCGGCGTGCCGGCCGGAGCAAGCACACCGACCCAGCCGTCCCCGTCCATGTCCGGATAACCCGCCTCCCCGATGGTGGGTGCGTCCGGGAGCGCCTCGGACCTGCTCTTGCTCATCACCGCGAGCACCCGCAGCTTGCCGTCCTTGGCGAGCGGAGCGGCCACCGACAGCGCCGCAAACGCAATCGGCGTATTGCCCGCCACCGCCGAGGCGATGGCGGGAGCGCTGCCGCCGAAGGGAACGTGCACCAAGTCGAGGCCGACCGTAACCCGGAATTGCTCGCCGAGCAGATGCGATGGCGTCCCCAGGCCCGGCGAAGCAAAGCTGTATTTGCCGGGATTGGCCTTGATGACGGCGACCAGCTCCTTGACGGTGCTCGCCGGCACCGAAGGGTTGACGGCGAACGCCGATGCGAAGGAGGCTGCAAGCGACACGGGCGCGAAGTCCTTGAACGCATCATAGGGAACGTTGTCGTACAAGGCCGGGTTTATGACGTGGCTGTTCACGGCAATGAGCAGGGAATACCCGTCGGGTTTTGCCCGCGCGGCCTGGCCGGTGCCGATGTTGCCCCCGGCACCGGGCACGTTCTCCACATAGAACTGCCGGCCGAGCTGCTCCGACAATTTCTGTGCGACCAGGCGGGCGCAGACATCGGTGGGGCCGCCGGGCGCGAACGGGACGATCACGCGCACCGGCCGGGCCGGATAGGCCTGCGCCCAGGCAATCCGCGGGAGGGCCGGCAAGGCGGCCATACCCGCTGCCAGATGAAGAAGCCTACGGCGCGCAAGCTTCATGGCGGTGTCCTCAAATGCTTGTCAACGAGCCCGCGATCGAGAACCTGATCCGCGCCACTCAGTGAAATTTCCCCGTTGCCGCCAGGCAAGGAGCGGACAAAGCTCCGACCTCGTCGGGAGGCTGATCATACGCGAGCGCAACGGCATTTCCGGACTGCATTGAACCGTATCGCTCGAATATCGGCAGCGCCTGTTGCCAAGCCAGCAGGAGCCGGTCCTCGATCAGTCGCGGGGCAGGATCAGCAGAGAGGTCAGCCCCACACTGCTCAGTTATTCAGAATCGGAATATCCTTCACCGGCCGCCGCCCCTGCAGGGTCTGCAGGAAGGCGTAGATGTCCGCCGCCTCCTTGTCGGACACCACCGCCTCGGAATAGGCCGGCATCACCCGCACCGGGTCGCGCAGCTGCTGCTTGAAGCCCTCGAACGGCAGCTCGGTCTTGGCGAGCGTCGGCGTGGTGCCGTAGTAGTTGCCGCCCTGCCCGACTCGTCCGTGGCAGGTGAAGCAGCCGTCGGCCAGGTAGACGCGCTGGCCGTTGGCGACGTCCCCCTTGGGGGCGTCCTGCGCCTGCGCCGGCAGAGCAAGCCCGCCGGCGCCGAGCGCCACCAAACCGGCTGCGATCAGCAGCCTGGCCGCCGTCACCAGCCCGGCTGCCCTTAGCAGCCCAATTACCCGCTTCATGCCCGTTCTCCTCAGCGCGGCTCGGTGACGACGTCGACCAACGCCGGCTGGCCGCTCTTGACCACGGCGATCGCGCGCTTGAGCGCGGGCGCGAGCTCGGCGGGATCGCTGATCGGACCCTCGCCATGGACCCCGTAGCCGCGCGCCACGGTGGCGTAGTCGATGTTCGGATCCTTGAGCGTCGTGCCGACATCCGCATTGGTGACGCCGCGGCTGCGGCGGCCCGCCATCGCCTCCACGTACATGTATTCCTGGTGATAGGCGCGGTTGTTGAGCACCACGTAAAGCATCGGGATGCGGTGGTGGGCGGCGGTCCACAGCGTGCCGGGCGCAAAATTGAAGTCGCCGTCGCCGCCGATCGAGACGGTGAGCCGCCCGTGCCGCTTGTTGGCGAGCGCGGCGCCGAGCGAAGCCGGCAGCGTGTAGCCGATGCCGGCGCCGCCAGAGCCGCCGTTCCAGCGATGCGCCTTGTCGAAATTCCACAACAGGCGCGGCCAGTTGTTGCCGGTGGAGGTGCCGACCAGCGACCAATCCTCGTCCTTGATCTGGTTGTAGACCTCCATGCACATGCGCACCACCGAGATCGGGCTCGCATCCCAGCCGGTGGTGGCATCCGAGCGCACCCGCTCGAGCGCCGCCAGCTGCGCGGCCGCGAGCTTCTTGCCGCGCGCCTGGAACGCCGATTTGCGGCCGTCATCGATCAGGCGCTTCACCGCTTCGGTCAGCGCCGGCAGCGAGGCCTCGCCGTCGCCCGCGATGGCAAGGTCGAGGTCCTGGTAGCGGGCGAAATCCTGGTAGTTGGATTTCAGATAAAGGTCGCGGGTGCCGAGCGTGACGATCTTGGCCCCCTTCCTGGAGGTCGAGCGCGAGCTGCGCACGATGCGGTCGGTGAACTGGTTTACCGAGGCCCAGATGTCGTTGGTCTCGAGGCCGAGCACCACGTCGGCCTGATTGAGCGCCGCGCGGCTGGCGCTCTGGTTGAGCGGATGGCGCGAGGGGAAGTTCATGCGCCCGCCGTTGTCGACCACGGCGCATTGCAGGGTTTCGGCGAGTTCCACCAGGCGCGCCATGCCGGCGGGCGTGCGGGCGAGGCGATCGCAGACCAGGACCGGGGCCTCGGCCGCCACCAGCATCTTGGCCAGCTCGGCGACGGCGCCGGAATCCGCCTGCGGCGGCACCACCTTGGCGAGCTTGGGAATGCGCAGGCCTTCGCGATCGGCGATCGGGTTCTCCTGCAGCTCGGCATCGAGGGAGAGTAGAACCGGTCCCATCGGCGGGGTGGTGGCGATCTTGTAGGCGCGCACGGCCGATTCCGCGAAATGCTGCAGCGATGCCGGCTGGTCGTCCCATTTGAGGAAATCGCGCACGAGCGCGGCCGGATCAATGGCCGAGTGCACCCATTCGGCACCGGGGGCGCGCTTGTCCGCCTCCACAATGTTTCCGATCATGACGAAGACCGGCACGCGATCGCACCAGGCATTGTAGAGCGCCATCGCGGCGTGCTGCAGGCCGACCACGCCGTGGCACATCATGGCCATCGGCTTGCCTTCGATCTTGGCGTAACCGTGCGCCATGGCGACCGCGATCTCCTCAT
>DASYFD010000351.1:0-54691 GCA_036498625.1 Xanthobacteraceae bacterium
CACGATCGCGAGCGGCGTCAGCGCATCGGCAATATGCGTGAGCTTCTCGAACAGGTGGAAGTGCTGCAGCTGGTCATGGGCAAATTGCGCAATCGGCCGGTCGAGCCAACGGTAGGAGACGGTGACCGCGATCGCGGTGGCGAGCAAGCCGAGACTCCAATTGCGCAAGCCGTTCATGCGGTCAGCTCGATCCAGGGTGCAGCTCGTTGTGCCCGATGTTCGTTGCGCAATCGTTTCCTCGCGCACGCCCGCACGGCGATTTTCGGGAACCGGGGAGCCGGGAAAGGGGCCCGTCGACATGCCGCCGCGGGATCGCGCGTGCCGCTCGCCGGCTGTTTTTCCGCGCCGGCCGCCTGGTCAGTGGGGACCGCGGACCGCGATGAGGGTGAAATCCGGATCGCTGAGAAAATGCTCGCCGATCGGGCACTGCTGCTCGAGCAGCGCCAGGCGGGCGCCGCCTTCCTTGCCCTTGCCGAGCGGGATCGGATTCATCACCGGATTGACGCCCACGAGCTCGTCCACGTCCTGCTTGAGCTGGTCGACGCTTTCCACCGTGAACCCCACGTGGTCCATGCCGGTCGGCAGGATGCTCTGGCCGGTGTAGCTCTTGATGCGCCACGGCATGATCATCAGGGTCATCTTGCCGTCGGTGAGGTAGTGGTTGGGATCGCCCGGCTTGGCGTTCTGCTCGGAGAGCTGCAGCACATCGCAATAGAAGCGTGCCATCTCGTCGGGCCGCATGGTGCGCACCGCCACATGGCTGATGTGCCGCTCGTTCTGGCTGCCGTCGTTCTCCAGATAGACGCCGCTGCGGTTGGCCATCTGCTTCTGGGAAAGGTCGAAGACATTGCCGTCCGGGTCATTGGCGGTGATGCCGGCGAACGGCCGCGTGCTCGGCCGCTGCACCGAGTCGGCGCCCGGGTAACGGGTACGCATGCGGTCGAGCACGGTCTCGACATCCTCCACCTCGACACCGAAATGGTCGAGGCCGCCGGGCCGGCCGGCCTTGCGCGGATTGATGTTGAGCCCGACATAGCCGTCCCCCACCGTGATGGCGCGGTTGATCTTGCCTTTGGGCGAGCGCTTCATTCCGAACAGCGATTCATAGAAGCTCGCCAGCAGGGCATATTTCTCGCTGACGATGGCGACGTGATTGATCTTGGCGAACACGGCTGTTCCCTGCTGGCTGGAATGATCGATGATTCGGCGGCGGCCGCAGCCCGGGCTGGAAAGTGCCATTTTCCGGCCGCTTCCGCAAGAAATCGCCTGCCGCGCTGGTGACGCCGATGGACGCAGGACCGGGGGACGGGCCGCAGATGAACCGACCCGCCGGGCATGCTATAGGTCGGCCATCCGGGGAGGCGAGGGCGAGCCCGCGTGGCCCGGCTGCAGCGAGGCGACATACGGTTTATCTAAAGGACTCGATCGGAGACCCGCATGATGGCATTCCCCTTCCGCCACCGCTCCCGCGCCGGGATCATGGCCTTGCTCGCCATCGGCGTTGCGGCTGGTTCGGCCCGCGCCGACCAGGTTGCGGATTTCTATCACGGTAAGACGCTGAACCTGATCATCGGCACCTCGAGCGGCAACGATTATGATTTCCGCGCCCGCCTCCTGGCGCGTCATCTCGGCCGCCATATTCCGGGCGAGCCGACCATCGTTCCGCAGAACATGCCTGGCGTGGGTGGCGTCAAGGCGGCGAACTACCTGGCCTCTATCGCGCCCCACGACGGCACCCAGCTCCACATGATCATGTCCAACATGATGTCGTCGGAGGCGATCGGGGCGCAGGGCGTGCAATTCGACACCCGCAAGTTCTTCTGGATCGGCAACACCACCAGCTCCCCGAACGTAACTGTGTCCTGGTACAAAAGCGGCGTCACCTCCATCGAGCAGGTGATGGCTCGCCAGCTCATCGTCGGCGCGCCCGGCGGTACGGCCGGCGTGATCTATGCCACCGCCATGAACGCGCTGGTCGGCACCAAATTCAAGCTGGTCACCGGCTATCCGGGCGGCAACGAGGTGAACCTCGCCATGGAGCGCGGCGAGATCGACGGCCGTGCCTCGAACTCCTGGGCATCCTGGAAGTCCACCCGGCCGGATTGGGTGAAAGACAAGAAGATCATCGTCCTGGTCCAGATCGGCTTGAAGCGCGCGCCCGATCTCGCCGATGTGCCGCTGCTCTTGGAACTCGCCCACAACGACATGGACCGGCAGGTGCTGACCTTCCTGTCGGCCGACACCGCCATCGCGCGGGCGCTGGTCACTACTCCGGACACGCCGCCGGAGCGGGTCGCCGCGCTGCGGCGCGCCTTCGACGCCACCGTGCGGGATCCCGAGTTCCTCGCCGAGGCCGACAAGGCGCTGCTCGACATCGTTCCGCTGGGGGGCGAGGAATCCCAGAAGATCGCCGACTCGATCGTCAACACGCCGCCGGACGTGGTGGCGCGCGCCAAGCTACTACTGGGCGATTTGCTGAAGTAGGAGGTAGGATGGGTTGAGCTCTTGCGAAACCCATCGGCGGCGATTGATGGGTTTCGCAAGAGCTCAACCCATCCTACAGCAGCCGGATGGTGGGCAACGCGTTGCCCACCATCCGTACATGCCGGTGTCTCAATTCGCCGGGGCGCCGCCGACGTCGAAAATCCGGCGGCTGAGCGCGATATTGAAGGCGTAGCCGCCGAAGAGGTCGGCCATGCTCACGCAGGCGAGCAGGATCGCTGCCTCCCAGCGGCCCTCGGTGGCGAGCAGCTGCGGTTTGCCGAAAAGCACCACCAGGGCGATCACCAGCGGCACCAGGGATGCCATGCCGTCCACCACGCCGATGAACCGGTGTCCGGCGGTCGGCAGCGTGAACGGAATCGATATCAGCTGGTAGGAGAGATAGATCAGCACCAGCCACGCCATGTTGAAGCCCAGGCGGTCGGGGGTGAAAATGCCGAGCGAGCCGTCGAGCCGGCTGGCGGTGCCGGCAAAAAAGAAGAAATAGACCTCCCAGAGCGCGAGCCCCATTGCCAGCGTCGTGCTCAGTCCGCTGACCGAAAGATTCAATCTGCGCATCATTGCTCTCCCTTGTGCGTGGCGAAGCCTAGCAGAGCCGCGCGCGAGGTACACGCGGGTTGTGAATAGCGGGGGTGGCGGGCGGCTCGATCAAGAGGCCTGCGGCAGGTCGGGCCGGTCGACCCGGCGCAGCGCCGGAAACAGAAAAATCCAGATCGCGACGGTGGCGAAGACCGCGACGCCGCCGAGCACCACGGAACCTACCGCCCCGAGCCAGGCCGCCATCAAGCCGGCCCGGAACGAGCCGAGCTGCCCGGAGGTTCCCAGGAACAGCGAATTCACGGCAAAGACGCGGCCGCGCATCTCGTCGGGTGTGGACATCTGCACCACCGTCTGCCGAATGACCGTGCTCAGCATGTCGCCGACGCCGAGCACCATCAGGGAAAAGATCGAGAGCACGACATTGGTTGACAGGCCGAATGAGATGACGGCGGCGCCGAAAATGGCGAAGCCCGAATAGATGAAGATCCCGCCCGCCCTGGTCACCGGGAAGCGGGTCAGGATCGCCGCCGTGGCCAGGGCGCCGAGTGCCGGTGCGCTGCGCAACAACCCGGCGCCCCACGGCCCGATCACCAGGACGTCGCGCGCGTAGATCGGCAACAGCGCGTTCACGCCGCCGAACAGCGTGGCAATGAGGTCGAACGACATGGCGCCCAGCACCGCCTTGCAGCGCCAGATGAAGCGGAAGCCCGCCAGCAGCGTGTCCCAGCTCACCGCCGGCCGATCGGCACGAACGGGCGGATCGGGCAGGAGAAAGCTCGCCACCGAGGCGGACAGCACCAGCAGGCTGCAAATCCCGTAGACGAAGCTGGGACCGAAGACATAGAGCACCCCGCCGAGCGAAGGCCCGACCAGGATCGACAGCTTGCCGGCAGAGACATGGGCGGCGACAGCGCGGCTGAGCAGCGCCCGCGGCACCATGATCGGCAGGAGTGATCCCATGGCAGGCTGCTCGAAGGTCCGCGCGCCCGCATTGAGCAGCAACAACATATAGATTGCCGGAATGTTGGTCTGGGGCAGGGCCGAAACCACGACCAGGCCGGCCGAGGCGCAGAACTCGAGCACGTAGCAAAAGCGCAGGATCAGGCGCCGGTTGTAGCGATCGGCCACCTGCCCGGCCGCCAGCATCATCAGCAGGGGCGGCATGAATTGCACCAGCCCGATCAATCCGAGATGGAGCGCGCTGCCGGTGAGCTCGTAGACCTGCCAGCCGACGGCGACCGCCATCATCTGATTGGCGGAGTTGGACGACAGCCGGCAGATGAACAGAAGCGCAAAGGAGCGGACCCGAAACAGCGGGGTCGAGGTGTCGATCGGCGGCGGATCCGCAGGCGCCGGGTCGACGATCGGCGTCCGCGCATCTTCGGCGGAGCCAGCCTCGATCGGGTCCGAATGGGAATCCTTGCTCACCGACAGTTCCGAATCATCGTCGCCCATTGTGTGCCGCGATGCCGGCATCCGCCATCGGTCAGTGCGACTGCGCCTCGTCGGGCCGGTCGACGCGGCGCAGCGCCGGAAACAGCCATGGCCAGAGCGCCACGGTCAGGAAGATCGCGCAGCCGCCGATCACTACCGATCCGACCGCCCCGAACGCCTCTGCCATCACGCCGGCCCGGAACGCGCCGAGCTGGCCGGAGGTGCCATAGAACAGCGAATTGACCGCCGAGACCCGGCCGCGCGTGCCGTCCGGCGTCGTCACCAGGATGAGGGTCTGGCGCACCACGGAGCTCAACATGTCGCCGCTGCCCATCACCATCAGGGCTGCGATCGACACAAACAGGTTGTCGGACAGACCGAACACGATGGTGGCGGCGCCCACCACCCCGAAGCCTGCCAGCATGTAGACGCCGCCCGATCGCCGTACCGGGCTGCGCGCCAGCACGGCGGCCGCGATCAACGCGCCGAGCGCGGGCGCGCTGCGCAGCACGCCGGCCCCCCAGGCGCCGACCTCGAGGATGTCGCGCGCATAGATCGGCAACAGCGCGTTGACGCCGCCGAACAGCGTCGACACCAGGTCGAGCAGCATGGCGCCGAGCACGGCCGGGCAGCTGCCGATGAAGCGGAAGCCCGCCAGCAGGGTGTCCCAGGTCACCTTGGTCTGCGCGGCCGGATCGGGCGGGCTCGGCATGCGGAAGCTCGCCACCGAGGCGGCCAGGAACAGGAGCGCACAGACCCCGTAATCGAAGGTGGGACCGAACGCGTACAGGACGCCGCCGAGCGATGGCCCGATCAGCACGGAAAGCTGCCGGGCCGAGACATGGGCCGCGATGGCGCGGTTGAGGATCGCGCGCGGCGCCATCACCGGCACCAGCGACTGCATGACCGGCTGCTCGAACACCCGTGCGCTGGAATTGATCAGCAGCAGCACGTAGATCGCCGGGATGCTCGGCTGCGGGAACGCCGCCACCACCACCAGCCCGGCCGCGGAGCAGAACGCGACCGCATAGCAGCAGCGCAGCACCAGGCGGCGGTTGTAGCGATCGGCGATCTGTCCGGCCGCCAGCATCAGCAGGAGCGGCGGCAGCACCTGGACCAGCCCGATCATGCCGAGCTGCAGCGCGCTATCGGTGAGCTCGTAGACGTGCCAGCCCACCACCACGGCCAGCATCTGCACCGCCGTGGTGGAGGCCACCCGCGTGATGAACAAGAGCCGAAAGGGCCGGACCCGGAACAGCGGCGCCTTGGGGTCGATCGGTATCTCTACGATGGGCGGGGCATCATCGACCGCTGCGGGCTGGACCTGGACGATATCCGCCATCGCTTCACTCGCCCGGCACGATCGGATTGTGCAATCGCTCCATTGTGGTGCTTTTCGATTCTGGGTGACGGCGGGACCGGCCGGCGCAGCGTGCTCGAATGTTCATTAAGGGCCGGCCGGGGCGCCGGCAAGCGCTCATCGCCATGGGGGTGCCAAGCGGGCCGCAGCGTTGACAAATTCCCCCAATATGCCAAAGCCTGAGATACGCGGCTGGTCCGCTCCGAAAGGCAAAATCCTTGGCCAACGACGACACCTCGACATCGGGCTCCCCACGGTCTGCGCCGGCGGCCGAGCCTGGCCTTGGCCACAACAACCCGTTCGCGGACGTGGTTTGGGAGCGCAAGACCAAGCACCGGGTATTCGTGCGCGCGCTCGAGGGCACCTATGGCAACCTGGTGCACGAATTGTACAGCCAGCCGCGCGTCTACCGCACCAAGGATCTCAAGTGGAAGGGCGGTCCCGGCAGCTACGGCAAGAAGATCATCAACCCGCAGTCCGCCAAGGTCACCCAATCGATCGAGACCCATATGGAGGTCTATGCGCCCGGCGGCCGCAACAGCAAGCACGGCCATATGAACAGCGCGGTCTTCTTCGTGCTCAAGGGCAAGGGCCACGACGTGCACGACGGACGGCGCTACGACTGGGAGGCCGGCGACGCCATGATCGTCGAGAACGCCTGCGTGCACCAGCATTTCAGCGACGAGACCGACGATGAATGCATTTTGCTGGTGATGAAGGCGAAGCCGCTGTTCCTGTTCATGCACATGCTGTTCCAGAAGGTGGCCGAGTTCCCCTCGAAGATTCCAAGCGCGAAGGAGCTCACCTTCGTGCCGCCAGGGGATTTGTAGATTTGTAGCCCGCAAGGAGCCAACGGGTCGGCGCGTAGCGCCGCCCGATGATGAACTCCGCGTAATGCGGGGGGCGCTCCCGGATTTCGCTTCGCTTCATCCGGGCTGCGGCTAGGAGCGTGCCTCCGAAAGCCTGGCCTTCTGCCGTCCCTCGGCGTCGAAATTCTCGGGAGCGAGCCAGCGCTCGAAGGCCGCCTTCCGGGACGGCCAATCGCTGTCCAGCATGGCGTACCAGGCGGTGTCGCGGTTGCGGCCTTTGACGATCATGTGCTGCCGGAACACGCCTTCGAAACTGAAGCCGAAGCGCTCGGCTGCGCGGCGCGAGGCGGCGTTCTGGACGTTGCATTTCCATTCGTAGCGCCGGTAGCCCAGCGTCTCGAACACATAAGAGGCGATGAGATATTGCGCCTCGGTTGCGAGCGGCGTGCGTTGCAGCGCCGGGCTCAGCAGGATATGGCCGACCTCGATCACCCGCATGTCCGGCCGCACCGACATGAGAGTGACGATGCCGAGCGCGCGGCCCGTCCGGTCGATAACGGCATAAGAGAACGGGTCCGTGGTCGCGGCCCGCGTCACGAGCCATTGCTCGAATGCGGTGGCGTCGGCGAACGGTCCGTAGGGCAGGTAGGTCCAGATTTGGTCTTGGCCCGCCAGTCCCGCCCACAGGTCGGCGTGGTGGCGCGACGGCTCCAGCTTCTCGACCCGGCCGAAGCGGCCCTCGAGCACGACCGCTTGCGGCGCGCGGGCGGGGCCGGTGTCGACCAGCGGGCTGACGTCCGGTTGGGTCGCGGAATCGGGCAATGCGCCTGTCGCCATGATGCGGTGGGCCTCGTGCTGGCGGATCAGAGGCTCAATGATGATGGCCGTGATCATGATCGTGGTCGTGACCATGACTGTGACCATGATCGTGATCCGCTTGCGCGGCCTCCGCCTCGGCATATCCGTGCATGAGGGCCTCGATGACCTTGCGCAGCGGATCCTGCTCGAGCCCCAGATGGCCGGCCAGCACGCCGGCGAGCCGCGCGAACACCAGCGCTTGGCCAGCCAGCCGCCCATGACGCTTGTCCGCGCCGGCCTCCTCGGCATCGCGGGCGCTGCGGCCGAGCGCGTCGGAGAAAAGCTTCTCCATATAGGCGACGGATGGTGCACCTTCGGCTTGCGCCTGCGGCTGCAGGAGCGCGCGCGCATGGGCCAGGAAGCCGGCATACAGCTGCTGCGCCAACTCGCCCGCGTCTTCGTCGACATCGCCGCACATGTGGTCCTACTTTCTTCCTGATCTTCTCTCCGCTGAGCACCCGAATTTTCACGACCTCATCCTGAGGAGCGCGCTCCTGAGCCTGTCGAAGGATGCGCGTGTCTCGAAGGATGTCCGCGAGTCCGAACCGTGCATCCATCCTTCGAGACGCGTCGCTGCGCGACGCTCCTCAGGATGAGGCACGCGGATGAGGGGCGTGAGGAACTCAATACCCTTCCGCGTTCTCCAGCTGCTCGAACCAGTCGAAGCCCATCGGCTTGATGACCCGGCTGTTGATCACGATGATGCGGGCTTCGTTGGCAGGATCGGCATTGAAGTGCTTATGGGCGCAATAGGGTGGGATGTAGACGAAATCGCCTTGCTCCCAGTCATAGCGCTTGGGCTCGGTCTCCCATTCGAACTCCATCTTTTCGCCGACGTCGAAGCGCACGTCCCAATGGAGCTCGTAGCCCTTGCCCTCGACCACGTAGATGACCTCCTCGGAGAGGTGGCGGTGCTTGCCGGAGGCTTTCCCGGGCGGCAGGAACTGCATGTAGATGTCGAGACAGCACTCCTTGGTGTCCATCTTCTCGTTGACGATGTGCTTGATGAGCCCGTCGGGCGAGCGCTCGAGCGGCATCTGGTGGGATTTCACCAGATTGAGGCGTCCGTCGTAATCCTTGCGGAATTGCTCGGAGGCCTTCAGCGCCTGCGCGTAGAAATCCACATGTCCGGTGCCGGCATGGGCGCGCTCGCGCTCGCGGGGATCGATGATACCGCTCATGGTCTCTCCTTCGTCTATTCGGCTGCTTCGCTGCGCGCGAGCTTGGGCGGCAGGTCGGCGACCTCGCTCCGGTAGACCTCGTCCATGCGCGGCGCCATGCCATGCCTGGCCAATGCCTGGGCGAACATGTCGCGAATCTGCGGGCTCTCGTCGGCGTAGTCGATCTGGTCGCCGCCGACGCGCTGGCTGATCCAGGCGGTCGGCACGCCTTGCGAATTGCGGATGAGGGCGATCTCATGCTTGAAGGCGAGATAGCGCGCCGGCGTTGTCCCGGTATTGAAGTGCTGATGGAACCATTTGTTGGGCGGCACGATCAGGCTGCCGACCTGCCAGTCGTAGCGGGTGGGCTCCTCGCCCTCGCGCCACATCAGCGAATAGCCTTCGCCCGAGAGAATGATCACATGGGCGCTCGGCCCGTGCGCATGGGCCTTCTTATAGGTGCCGACCGGGAACTGGGAGATGTGGCTCGACATCGAGCCCTTGGCCATGTTGAAGCGGATGTGGCCGCCGCCGGCGCCGCGCTCCTTGGCGCTGATCAGCGGCAGGTTGACGGCGTCGGCGACGAAATTCGTCACCAGCAGGAAACCCTTCTGCTCCGCCTTGGCAGTGAAATAGTCGGCCTCGCCGGCGAAGCGGTCGGGGAAATCGGTCGGCATGTTGAAGACGAAATTGATGTCGTCATACATGTTGATGACCGCGGGCGAGTTGGTCACCGCGACGTAGCGTACGCCCTCCTGGCCGGAGCCGTTGAAATGCTGATGCCAGGCATTGAGCGGGATGGCGAAAATGGCGCCGGCCTTCCACTCGAAGGTGATGCGCTTGCCGGCGTCGTTCCACACGCTGGTCGAGCCGCGGCCGTCCAGGATGAGGATCATCTCCTCATAGAGCTGGCGCTGGGGGGCGAGCTTGCCGCCGGGCGGGATCTCGCACACATAGCAGTCGTTGGAGAAGCGCGAGGCGTCGTGATTGATGTAGACGCCGCTGCCGCCGCGGCGCGGCCAGGGCTTGAGCTCGACGGTGCGCAGGTTCTCCACATATTGGGCGCTGATGATGTCGAGGCCTTCGCCACGTACCCAGCGCACATAGGGCGTCTCCTTCTCGGTCGCGAACTTCTTGGCGAATTCGTCGGAAACGGTCGGGCTGGCCATTCCAAGCTCCTTTCGGCCGTTCGGCGGCCGGTCACCTGCGTGGCAGGGGTTCCGGGTAGCATACAGCAGAACGTGCCGGCAAATTAAACCAGCCTCACGGCTTTGCCGGGTACTCCTCGCACGATCCCGCCCCGGCCCCGAACGTTTCCAGGCATTCCGCGCGCGTGACCGCGCCGCGGCCGACGATCCTGGCCAGCAGGTAGTCGGCAATGACCTCGACCTCGCGGCGCTGCAAGGTCGTGCCTGGCGGGAGGGAGGGGGTGCGATCGCCGAGCTCAGCTTCCGTCATCCCGTAGCAACGCTTGTCGGAATAGGCCAATTCGTCGAAATGCGGCATGGCGGTGCCTGGAAGGCCGCACAGGATGGTGGTGACGAGCGCATCGCGGTCCAAATGGCTCTTGCGCAGGTTGGCGGCCCGCCCGGGCGACTGGGGATGCCCGGAGCCATCGCCGGCCCAGCCATGGCAGAACGCGCATTCGGCCTTGTCGAGGAAGAGGCGGCGCCCATAGGCGAAATCGTCGTCGGCTGCCGCCCCCGAGGGGGCAAGCGCGGCGGCGAGCACGAAGAGCATGCCGGCGGCACGGCTCGCCCGCCCATGCCCTCGTTGGCCGGCGCGCCCCATCACTCGCCCGCGATCTTTCTCGCCGCCTGCACGATGTCGTCCGGGGTGGCGTAGATTTCCGCGACCGTGCGCAAGGCTTCGCTGCCCGATTTCGGCGTGACCGGCATGCGAATCTTGGCCGCATCGGCGATGAATTCCGGGTCCCGCACGGTCTGGTCGAAGGCGGCGCGCAGGAGCTCGATGCGCTCGGCCGGCACCAGGGATGAAACGATGAACGGCCGGCCCACCTGGCCCGACGCCGTCAGCAACCGGATGATGTCCCGTTCCCGCGCGCTCGGCGCGATATCGACCCCATAGGGAACATCGGGCGGCAGATCCGGCGGCACGATCGCGCCCGAGCGCAGGATGGGATTGATCTTGGCGCCGTCGACCCACTCCTGCGGGATGCTGCTCCAGGCGCCGCAATCGCCGTCGAGCTCGCGGCGCTCGATGGCGAGCCGTTCTTCCGCGCTGCCCGGATAGCCGGCGACCTGCTGGACCGGAACCTTGAAAATCTCCTTGAGGATTTTCTGATTGATGTCGCTCGACGTGCCGATGCCGGTCAGGCCCATGTGAACGGTGCCATGCTGTTGCAGCTGCGCCAGCGTCTTTAGTCCCAAGGCATGCCAAGTATAGCAGACCGTGAGGTCCTGGCTGATGCTGCCGATCCAGCCGAACTTGCGAAAGTCCACCTTGACCTTCTCGGGCATCATCCGGGAATCGCCGATCTGGCCGAAATTGAAGATGGTGATGACGGTGCCGTCGCGGGGCGCGGTGGTGTCGAGATAGAGCACCGACTTGAGGGTGCCCGCCCCCGGCATGTTCTGCACGATGACATCGGGATTGCCCGCGATGTGGCGCCCCATATGGCGGGCCAACAGGCGGGCATTGAGATCGAATCCGCCGCCCGCCGAGAAACCGACCACGATCGTTATGGTCTTGCCCTTGTAGAAATCCTGCGCGGCCGCCGGCGTCATCATGACGGCGGCCACGGCCGCGAGCGCCAGCCCCGGAGTGGCGTATCGGCCAATCGTCATGACCAAGTCCTCATCATCGTGGCAGCAAGGACGGTTTGCCGATGTGCATCACCGGATGCGGCAATTCTAGCAACAAAGCCATGGTCATGGTAGGCAGGCAGGAAGCCGCAACCGCGCTACCGGTGCGGTCGGCTACGCGACAATTTGGACGTTGGCATGCGGATCACGTGCATCGGAACCGATCCCGCCGGTCTCTATCTCGGGATCAGGCTCAAGCGAAAGGATCCCTCACATGTGGTTCGATTCATAGAGGACGTCACGGGGCCGGTGCCGGCGGTCAGCACCCCCGCGGCGCTGATGTGCAATCTGCTCAAGCCGCGCTGGCAGCTCGATGATGCCGAGACGCGCGCGCTCCTCGACCACGACCTCGTCCGTTTCGACAGGGTGGTGGTCAAGGCGCGCGATCAAGAGTTCCAGACCCGCGGCCTCGCCTTTGCTTCGATCGATGTCAGCGTACTGCGGGACCGCCTGAGCGGCCTTGCCCGCGGGCTGGGATGCACATTCGAGCAGCGGGCGCCGCCGGTCGATCCCGGGCAATTCCAGGATTCCGATCTCGTGGTGGCGGCGGACGGCCCTCACAGTCGGACCCGCGACCGCTGCGGTGCGTTCGAGGAAAGCCTGTCGAGCAGTAAGACCAAGCACGTGGCCTTCGTCCTGAGCCGGGGCCGCGATAGCTTGGGTTATGGTTTTCGGGCGACCCCGGCCGGCATTTTTCACGCCTGCGCGATGCCGTGCGGATCAGGCAGCTCCTGCGTGGTCGTGGAAGCACCCGCGCGGGTCATCCGGGCAAGCGGGCTGGAGGCGGCGCCGCCGCAACAGATTTTCGCGTTCTGCCGCAGTCTATTTCCCGACGAGCTCGATGGCGCGGCGGTAAGCCAGGAGATTGCGTGGCGCGAATTCGTCACCGTGCGAAATCGCACCTGGCACGCAGGCAACCTGGTCGTTCTCGGCGCTGCCGCCTATACGGCGCATTTTTCTGTCGGCCTCGATCTGCGCTCCTGGCTCGAGGATGCCGACGCGCTGGCCGACGCTCTGTGCGTAGGAGCATCGCTGCCGGACGCCTTGGTGGCTTATGAGCGCACCCGCCGGCCCAAGGCCGAAAGCCTGCAACGGGCCGCGCAGACGAGCCTGACCTGGTTCGAGCACACCCATCGCTATATCGATCAGCCGTTTGCCCAATTCGTCTTCTCGCTTCTCACCAACACCATGCGGATCAACTATCCGCGGATCGCCAAGGCCGCGCCCGCGCTCGCTCGCGCGGTCGACGACCTAGCAGCCGGGCTGCCACTAGCAGCCGGGCTGCCGCCAGCAGCGGCGGCCCCGGGCGGCAATCGCCCATCGGTGCCGCCGATGCTCACGCCCTATCGCCTGCGCGAGCTGGTGCTGCCCAATCGCATCGCGGTATCGCCCATGTGCATGTATTCGGCCACCGACGGCACCGTGAACGATTTCCATCTGGTGCATCTCGGCAGCCGGGCGGTCGGCGGCGCCGGTCTGGTGCTGACCGAGATGACCGATGTGCTGCCGGAGGGACGCATCAGTCTTCACTGTGCCGGCATGTATTTGCCGCAGCATGTTCCGGCCTGGGAGCGGGTGGTGAAGTTCGTGCACACCCACAGCGATTCCAAGATCGGCATCCAGCTCGCCCATGCGGGCCGCAAGGGATCCTTGTCGCGCTCCTGGGAAGGACACCAGGCGCTCGAGCACGCCAATTGGGAGATCATCGCGCCTTCGCCGCTGGCCTTCGCGAAAGGCCGCCAGGTTCCGCGTGAGATGACCCGCGCCGACATGGACAAGGTCCGCGACGCCTTCGTGCAGGCGACCCACATGTCCGACGCCGCCGGCTTCGACATGATCGAGCTGCATTTCGCGCACGGCTATCTGCTCTCGTCCTTCATCTCGCCGCTGACCAATCAGCGCTCCGACGAGTACGGCGGCTCGCTGGCGAACCGCATGCGATTTCCGCTGGAGATATTTGCGGCGGTGCGGGCCGCCTGGCCTTCGGCCAAGCCGATCAGCACGCGCATCTCGGCGGTCGATTGGGTCGATGGCGGGACCACGATCGAGGATGCGTTGGAGATCGCCCGCCTGCTGCAGGGCGCCGGCAACGATATCCTGGCGGTCTCGACCGGCGGGGTGACCAGCCAGCAGCGCCCGGTGGGGGGCCGGCTCTATCAGGCGATCTTCAGCGACCAGATTCGCAACGCGCTCAATATCCCGACCATGGCGGTGGGCGGCATCGTCAGCCACGGCGATGCCAATACGCTGATCGCGGCGGGGCGTGCCGACATCTGCGCGCTGGCGCGGGGCTATCTGGTCGATCCCTATTTCGTGCGCCACGCCGCCCACGCCCAGGACTATGATGCGCTCGATTGGCCGAGCCCGTACCGCCGGGCGAAGGAAGTCCGGATGCGTGGCACGTGAGCGCGAAGCATCTCGCCAGGATCGCGTTCCTCGCCGCGGCGCTGCTCGCCGCCGACAGCCGCTCCGGCTCGGCCCAATCCGAGTTCAGCGGCAAGACGATCCGGCTCTACATCGGAACCGGACCCGGTGGCGGCTACGACACCTATGGCCGATGGGTCGCCCGGCATATCGGGCGCCACATTCCGGGCAATCCCGCGCTGGTCCCGCAAAACATGCCAGGCGCGTCATCGCTTACGCTCACCAATTTTCTCTTCAATACGGCGTCACGGGACGGCACCGCGATCGCCATCATCAATCAAGCCATGCCGACCGAGCAGTATCTGGACCTCGGAAACACCAACTATGACGCCAAGCGGTTCAACTGGATCGGCCGGGTGTCCTCGGCCGTCGAGATGGCGATCGTCTGGCATACGGTTCCGGTCAGCACGATCGAGGATGTGCGACGGCGCGAGACTCTTATGGGTGGCACCGGCCCGACCTCGTCCACGGTGTTCGTTCCCTATCTGCTGAATAATCTGGCGGGCATGAAGTTCAAGGTCGTCACCGGCTTCAACGGCACGACCGAGATCGCGCTCGCGATGGAGCGCGGCGAGGTCGAGGGCAGCGCGACGCCGCTCGAAAGCCTCACCAGCTATCGGGCGGAGTGGGTGCGCGATCGCAAGATCAGGATTCTCGTGCAGTACACGGCGACGCGGGATGCCGAGATGTCCGACGTCCCGACCATGGTCGAGCTTGGCCGCAGCGAGGAGGCCCGCCAGATCCTGGGCTTTTACGCCAGCGCCGCGGATATCGGCCGCTCGATCGTGGCGCCGCCTGGATTGGCCCTGCAGACGGTCGCGACCCTGCGGCGAGCATTCGACGAGATGCTGGCCGATCCGGTTTTCCTGGAGGAGGGCAGGCGTGCCGGCATTCCATTGAAGCCGATGTCCGGAGACAGGTTGCAGGAGCTGGTCTCGCGGGTGGGAAGCTTCCCGCCGCCGCTCATCGAAAAGGCGCGCCGAGCGCGCGAGAAGCCGAACTGAGATGGTGTCGGCGGCCGGAACAATCTCAAACAGGCCCTTGTGACTTCACGGCTTTGTGATTACTTAGCCGCATCGACGTTTCGGCCGAACGACTTGGCCATGCCCGGGACTGCTGCCCTGCGCCTGACTGACGAGGTCTCCCCAAACTTCGACCACCGGAGGGGTACCCGAAGGGGCACTACCCGATACGCATCTCGAAAGGACAAGGCATGAGCACCGGAACCGTCAAATGGTTCAATTCGCAAAAGGGTTTTGGCTTCATCCAGCCGGATGATGGCGGCAAGGACGTGTTCGTTCACATCAGCGCCGTCGAGCGCGCCGGGATGTCGAACCTGAACGAAGGCCAGAAGCTGTCGTACGAGCTCACCGAGGATAAACGGTCCGGCAAGACGTCCGCCGACCAGCTGCGCGCCGTCTGATGCGCGTTTCGAAGCGGGCCTTCGGGTCTACGCCTTGAGGCGCCAGAGCTGAAAGCCCGTTTCGTCGATTGCTTTCTCGATCGCTGACCTGGAAAAGGCGTGCGGCGGAGCCTTGTCCTCGCGAATCACGCCGGTGGCATACCAGGGGCCGTGCTTGCGCGGCAGCTTGCTGCCGGCCGGATCGCCCGCGAAAGCCTGCAAGCCGCGGCTGGCGTCCGACTTGAATATGAAAATCCGCAATTTCGTCTCCTTCGCCAATGCCGTCATGCCGGGTATCGGAATGACCGCCGGCTCGATCAGCGCTTGCGAAACTGCTGCCGGACGGGTGGCCGCCGGCCGACCCCGGCGCGCTCGTCCTTGTGCCGGAAGATGAGCCGCCCCTTGTCGAGATCATAGGGCGACATCTCGACGGTGACGCGATCGCCGGCCAGCGTCTTGATGCGGTTCTTCTTCATCTTGCCGGCCGTATAGGCGACGATGACATGTCCGGTGTCGAGCTGGATGCGATAGCGCGCATCCGGCAGGATTTCAGTGACCAGTCCTTCGAATTCAATCAGCTCTTCCTTCGACATCTATCGCCCTCCTCTTGCTCAGCGTTGGGGGCGCCGGCCGTCGTCGCGGCGCGCCTTCGCGGCTCGATTGAGAAATACCACGCCTGTGAGGTCTTCGGGATGCCGTTCTGCCGGCTGGGGATGCTGGGGATGCCGGTCCGCCGGCGGATGCCGGTCCGCCTGTACCTGCGGATGGCGCTGCGCCTGCGGCTGCGAATGCCGCTCCGGCTGCCGTTGCCGCTGGCCGTGCGGCTGCCGTGAGCCGGAGCCGTTGCCGCGGCCGCCGCGGTTGGGCTGCGAGCGGTTTCTTGCCCCATCGGCTTGCGCATGGATCGGGCGCGGATTGCCGGTCCGCTGATCGGTCGCCGGGATCACGGTGCGAATGAGCTTCTCGATGTCGCGCAGGAACGCGGTCTCCTCCGAGTCGCAGAGCGAGATCGCGACCCCGGACGCGCCGGCGCGCGCGGTGCGGCCGATCCGATGCACATAGGTCTCGGCCACGTTCGGCAGATCATAGTTGACCACGTGGCTGATGCCGTCGACATCGATGCCGCGGGCCGCGATATCGGTCGCCACCAGGGTGCGCACGTCGCCCTTGCGGAAGGCGGCGAGGACCCGTTCGCGTTGGCCCTGGCTCTTGTTGCCGTGGATCGCCTCGGCCGTGATGCCGGCCTTGGCGAGGCTGCGCACCACCCGGTCGGCGCCGTGCTTGGTGCGGGTGAAGACCAGGGCGCGGTCGATGGTTTCTCCCTTGAGGACATCCGCCAGGATGTTTGGCTTGGCGGCGCGATCAACATGAATGATGCGCTGCTCGACCAGCTCGACCGTCGAGGCAGGCGGGGTCACCGCCACCTTGACCGGATCGCGCAGCATCTGCTGGGCGAGCTGGGCGATCTCCTGCGGCATGGTGGCGGAGAAGAACAGGGTCTGCCGCTCGGTCGGGAGCTTCGCCACGATCTTGCGGATGTCATGGATGAAGCCCATGTCGAGCATCCGATCGGCTTCATCGAGCACCAGGAACTCGACCTCGCTCAGGCGCAGCGCATTGGTTCGCACCAGGTCGATCAGGCGTCCGGGAGTGGCGACCAGGATATCGACGCCGTTCATCAGGGCGCGGACCTGCTTGCCCATCGGCACGCCGCCGATGGCGAGCGTGCTCTGGAGGCGAAGATGGCGCCCATAGGCATTGAAGCTGTCGAGGATCTGGCTCGACAATTCGCGGGTCGGGCTCAGCACCAGGGCGCGGCAGGCCTTGCGGTCCGGCCGCTTCGGGTTGGTGAAGAAGTAATGCAGGATCGGGAGCGCGAATGCTGCGGTCTTGCCGGTTCCGGTCTGCGCTATGCCGATGACGTCGCGGCGCGACATCGCGATTGGAATGGTCTGTACCTGGATGGGGGTGGGGGTGACGTATTTCTCTTCGGCGAGCGCACGGGTGATGGGTTCGGCCAGGCCGAAGTCATTGAATGAAGACAATGGGTATTCTTTCTGTAGTGCGAGACGGGCCGACTCGTTTGGTCGGCGATCCCGTGTCGCTGGGGTGGTGGTAGACACCCCGCGTGATCTGGGCTGTCAGGTTTGGGGAAATTGAAGGGTGAGCCAGAAGCCGTTTGACGGGAATCCGTACACGCGGCTCACCAGGACCTAATGCGGTCGCACCCGGTACATAGGGAATTCTTGTGTTGATTGCAAGGCGTTCCTCCTTAACAGCGGTTTACCTTTAAGGCATTTCGGCGACCTGAAGCCCGGAAAGGCCGCCGGTTGACCCATCCCGAGCTTGCGGGCACGAAGCGGGGAGGGAAGCGAGAAACCGACGGGAGCGCCTTGTGGAGTTCGACAATTCCTTCGAAGTGCCGTTGCGGCCGGCACAGGCCTGGCCGCTCTTGATGGATATCCGGCGGATTGCCCCCTGCATGCCCGGCGCCGAGGTCACCGAGGTGGTTGACGACACCACCTACAAGGGTCGCATCTCGGTGCGGCTCGGCCCGGTGGCGCTGGCGTTTGCCGGTGTGATCAAGCTCGAGGACCTCGATGGCGTCAACCACACGGCGTGGGTCAAGGCGCAGGGCAGCGATGCCAAAGGCCGCGGCGCCGCCAATGCCACCGCGTCGTTCCGCCTCGAGCCGGCGGGCAGCGGCTCGAAGGTGCTGGTCCACACCGATCTTACGCTCTCGGGGGCGGTCGCCCAGTACGGCCGCGGCGTCGGCATCATCCAGGCGACCGCCGCCCAGATCATGACCCAGTTCGCCGCGAACCTGAAAGCGCAGATCGGGGATGAGCAGAAGGCCGTGCCGGCATCAGACGCGCCGCTGTCCCCGTCCGCGGAGGCTCAACCGCCACCGGCGGCCGGGCGGCCGATCTCGGGTTTTTCGCTGATGGCGAAGGTGATCTGGAACGCCGTGGCGTCTTGGTTTCGTAGGATGGGTTGAGCTCTTGCGAAACCCATCAGCGGCTGTCGATGGGTTTCGCATAGCCCGCGAAGACGGGCGTGAACGCCCTTATGAGCTCAACCCATCCTGCAAGGCCCTCACGCCGGCTGCTTGACCTTTGGCCGGAGATAATTCTTCACCAGCTCGGCGGTGAGAACCACCTTGGGATCGTATTCGGGCGCATCCTCGAGCTGCTCGAGATCGTTGAGGCCCGAGTTCTTGTAGATGCGGTTGATGCAGGAGATCAGCCGCGCCGGGCGCGCCGGATCGGCGTTGAAGTGCTGGTGGATGGTGCAGGGCGGGACATAGATCACATCGCCCGCCTCCCACTCGTAACGCTTGATCTCCTTCTGCGGCGTCCATTTGTAGGTATCGGTGATCTCGACGTCGCAATCCTGGTGCAGGTCGTAGCCACGGCCTTCGACCACATAGAGGCATTCCTCCGCCAGGTGCCGATGCTTGCCCGACCGGCTGCCGGGCGGGATGACCTGCATGTAGGCGTCGACCGTCTCCATGCGGGTGTTCATCTGCGCATTGAGGAGATGCTTCAGCAGCCCCTGCTGCGACATTTCCCAAGGCATTTCATCGTTGTGCACGATCTTCTTGCGTTTGGCGTTGCGCGCCGGCGACTCCATCGCCTCGTTCAGCAGGCTCTGGTAGAGCGCGCCGTTCTGCGATCCCACCAGCCACGTCTTCGATTCATCCCAAGCCATATGCAACCTCTATCTCGATCTCAATTTCGACTGATGCCGCGCCGCCCTCAGGCGTCGAGCTTCTCGTCTTCCGGATGATTGTAGCCCTCTTCCTCCTGCCGCGGCACGAAGTTGCCCTGCGTGGCCGAAGGGGTGGTGGGACGCTTTTGCACCGTGTGCTGGAACAGCATGTTCATGAACAGGTACATCGGCTTGGTCTTGATCACCAAGGCGCGCGCGGGCTCCTTCGGGCTGGCATTGAAGTGCTGGTGCACGCAATTGTTATGCACGATCGCAACGTCGCCCGCCTTCCAATCGTAGCGGACGCCGTCGTGAATCTCGTAGCCCGAGCCGTCGAGAATGTAGAAGGCAGCCTCGTTGACGTGGCCGTGCTTCTGGGTGGTGCCGCCCGGCGCATATTCCTCGAGATGAATGTGCAGCGTCTGGGTGCGGCCGTCCTCCGGCTCCACGTAATGGCGGCTGAAATGCTGCGGGCCGCCGTCGAGCTTGAGCTCCTTGCCCTTGATGACCCGCGGCATCGCCCGCAGACGGCCGAGCTCGTCCTTGAGGCTGTACTTGCCCGAAAGCTCGCGCACAAAAATGCGATCCTTGTCCGGATCGTGCTGTCGTTCACCCATGTTGCATTCTCCTTTGCGATGCCGCGTCGCCGGCGGATCGGTTCGGTGCGGAACCTAGCCTATTTGCCCCGGGCCGCCAAAGCCGTGATGGGATTAAAGTCATTGCGCCCGCCGAGGGGCCAAGCCACCGGTCGCAATCCCTCGAAGTGGCGATTCATGAGCCGTAGTTAGGCGTTGCGGGCTTTTGTTGCAAGCGCGATGCAGCCCCCGGCGGGTGGCCGAGTGGCCGGGGCAGCCATTTCACGGCTCCATCGCGTCGATGAGAACGAAGGCAATCCGGCAGGCCTGGGTGCCGCGATTGACCCAGGCGTGGTTGGTGCCCTGCTGGATCACGACGTCGCCGGCCTTGAGGTGGACTTCCGAATCGTCGAGCAGCATATCGATCTCGCCTTCCATCACGATGGCATAGTCGACCGTGCGGGTGCGGTGCATGAGCGGATGCCGGGGCGGCAGGCCGCGCTTGGGCGCATGCGCGGCGAGTTCTCCATCCATATCGTCGGGGGCGAGCCGCTCGACCTCCGGCGTGATCGGCGGGAACTCGACAATCCGGAAGACGCTGCCGCCGGCGGGCGGCGCGATCCCCACACTGGCAGCCGCCCGGTCGGCGCCGGATAGGGCGGCGGGCACCCGATCGGTCATCCACAGCATGCGGGAGACGGTGTTCCGGTTCGGGCGCACCACCTTGTGCGGATTGTCGCCGTCGAACAGCACCACCGCCTTGCCGTCGTCATCCACCGCGGTGACGACACGCCGGACGTTCTCGCTGAGGGGCATGGGAGGCCTCCAGGATTTCAAGATTTAGTGTCATCGCCGGGCTTGTCCCGGCGATCTCGCTCAGGACGCCACCACCTCGCCCATCCGAGCGAGATGGCCGGAACAAGTCGGCCATGACAACATCAAAGACCGATCCGAACGAAAAATGCGCCTACCGGCACCCCAACAGCTTGCTCGACTTGTTGACGAGCTGAAACGCCCCGAGCTCCTTGGCGGCGGCTTGCGCGAAGCTGGCATCGACCAGCCGCTCGCGCGGCGCGGCCTTGTCGATGATGGCCTCCTGCTTGAAGAAAGTCTGCACGCTATCCACGCTGTCGAGGTCGAACTCGCCGTTGGGGCTGCGCGCCTGCCACTCCATCTTGTCGAGCAGATCGCGGTCGGCCACGATCTTGTTCTTGAACATGATGTCGACCACCTCGGCGCGATTCGGCCCGTGATGGTAGGCCTGGCAATAATCGCGGCCGGCATGGGCCAACGCCACGAACAGCTTCCGCGCTACCTCGGGCGACTGCTTGATCCAATCCATATTGGCAATGTAGGCGACGTTGGTGAGCGGCAGCCGCTTGATGTAGCCGTCCTCCGGGTCGATCCAGGGCACGGCGATCTTCTGCTCGATGGCGAGATCGCTGAAGGGCGCCACCTCGAGTGCCGCGTCGAGCGCCCCGTTGGCGAGCGCCGGGCTCATCTGGGGGAAGGACAGATATTTGAGATCGACGTCCTTGATCCGCAAGCCGGCCGACGCCAGCACCATGCCGATCTCGTAGACCGAGGTTGAGCCGGGGGCGCTGATCCCTACCTTGCGGCCCTTGAGGTCGGCGACCGTCCTGATCTTGTCCTGCATCTCGGGGCGCAGGAGGATCCGGTGATAGAGCGGGGTCGAGCCGCTCTCGAGCGCGAGCGTGATCGGCAGACCTTCGGCCACGGCGTTGAAGGTGCCGGCATTGATCCCGCCTTGCCCGACCTGCACCTGGTTGGTGGCGACAAACGCCGTAGCCTTGCTGAGCGAATCGATCCGCTCGATCTTGACGTCGAGCCCGGCGGCGCTGAAATAGCCCTTGTCGGCGGCGATGAACGTCGATCCCGAAGGCACGCTCGGCACCAGCGCGATGGTGACCGGGATGCGCTGCTGCCCGATCACGGGAGCGAACATCAGGCCGATGCACACGAAGGCGAGAGCCGGCAGGATGGGACGCAACGCTGTTCTCCGGTTTCGAGCGGTTTGACAGTAACAGGAAAGCCAAGCCGGCTATAGCCGCGCCCGCTCGACCTCGTCCTTGAGATGGCCCCAGATGCCGTAGACGATCTTGCCGTAGCGCGGGTCGTTGCGCAGCTCAAGCACGTTGCGCGGCCGCTCCAGCGAGACGTCGATGACGGTCTTGGCGCGGCCTGGGCTCGCGGTCATGACCATGATCTTGTCCGCCAAGGTCACCGCCTCGTCCACGCTGTGGGTGATGAACACCACGGTCTTCTTGTCGACCTCCCAGATGCGCAGCAGCTCCTGCTGCAGGATGGTGCGGTTCTGCTCGTCGAGCGCCGAGAACGGCTCGTCCATCAGCAGCACCTCGGGGTCGTTGGCGAACGCGCGCGCGATCGAGACGCGCTGGCGCATGCCGCCGGAGAGCTGATGGGGGTAATGATGCGCAAAGCGGGTGAGGCCGGTGCGATCGAGGTAGCGTCCGACCGCTTCGGCAATTTCCGCCTTGGGCGCCTTGCGCATTTTCAGGCCATAGGCCGCGTTCTCCCACACGGTCATCCAGGGAAAGATCGAGTCGCCCTGGAACACCATGGAATATTTCGGCCGGCCCGGCGCCGGATCGGTGATCTCGACCTCGCCGCTGGTCACGGAGTCGAGCCCGCCCAGGATGCGCAACAGCGTGGTCTTGCCGCAGCCCGAGGGCCCCACGATCGCAAAGAAGGTGCCTTCCTCGATGTCGATCGATACGTCGTCGATGGCAACCAGCGAGCGGAACCGCTTGATCAGATGCTTGATCCGAATCTTCACCTGGCGCTGCGGCCGCACGGCCAGATCGACCGCCGCGGTCATGCGTCGGCCTTCCAGCGGATCACCCAGCGCTCGATCTCGTTCAGCAGCAGGCTGATGGCAAAGCCGATGAGCGCGATCACGAACAATCCGACATACATCTTGGCGACCGCGAACGTCTCCCATGCGCTCCAGATCATGAAGCCGATGCCGCTCTTGGCCCCCACCATCTCGGCGATCGCGATCAGGATGAGGGCGAGCCCGGCGCCGAGCTTCACGCCGGTCATGATGAACGGCAGCGCGCCCGGCAGCGCGATGGTGCGGAACGTATCCCAGGGCGAAGCCTTGAAGCTCTTGCCGACGTCGAGATAGATCTGGTTGATCTGCAGCACTCCGGCGGTCGCGTTGATCGCCATCGGGTAGAACACCCCGATCGCCACCATCATCACCTTCGACATCTCGCCGAGCCCGAAGATCAAAAGGATGAGAGGCAAGAGCGAGCTCTTTGGGATCGGATAGGTCGCCACGATCAGCGGATCGACGATCGCCCGGATCGGCCGCCAAATCCCCATGGCGATCCCGATCACGATTGCCGGCACGCCGCCGAGCAGGAAGCCCAGCACGATCCGCTGCAGGCTGATCAGCACGTTCTCGGTGAGCTCGCCGGACCGCGCCATCTCGATGAGCTTGGCAATGATCGCGCTCGGCGCGGGAAAAAATCGTACGTCGATCAATCCGGTCTGGGCCGCCAGCTCCCAGGCCAGCAACAGGCCGAGCGGGGAGGCGATGCTGAGAATCCGGTCGCGCCGCCGCGCAGCGAGCCGCGCCCGTTCGCCAATGTCGACGGGCCGCTCCGGCGCCTTGGCGAGACCGACCAGGTCGGAAGCGCTCATCGGGTCCTCCTTGCCGCAATGGGGCCCTTATAGAGCGCGCAAAATGAGCGCACCAGATCGATCGCAGCCGCGCCGCGAACCGAAGATGCGGTGTTTCGCCTCGCCGAGATCGCTCGGGGAGGCGGCTCAGCGTAGCGGCGCCGTGGTGCCCGGATCGAGCTCGCGGGCATGCATGGCCATGGCGATGAGGGCCGAGCCGCCGAACACCATATTGATGCCGACCAGAACCCCGATCGCCCAGGCCGCAGTGCCGGGCAACCCGATGAAGATCATGGCGGCCAGGATCAGGTCGACGATGCCGCTCGCCAGCATGAAGCCCCATCGTCCCGAGAGCTCGCGCTTGTGCTCGAGCGCATACATGATCGAGGCGACGCCTTCGACCGTGAAGAACACGATGAGCACCAAAGTGAGCGACAGGACCCCGCTGAGCGGCCAGGCGAGCAGCACGATGCCGGCGGCGATGCCGAGCACCGCCGACAACAGCGCCCACCAGAAGCCCGGCGCCTGGCGCATCCAGAAGGTGCTGATCAGGCCCATGACGCCGCTGATGAGAAAGAGCCAGCCGAGCAGGATCGTGACCGCCAGCGTGGCGATCGGCGGCAATATGATCGCAATGAGACCGAGCACGACCAGCAGGATCCCCTCGACCAGGAACATCTTCCAATGCTCATGCAGCGAAGACGCCACCCGGCGCTGGAATTGCTCGAGATTTGGTTGATTCATGGTCATGGCAGGCTCCCTCAAGTTGCAGCGCAATCGACGCATCGATGGTTCGGTCGCCGCCGTGAATTCTACCGGCCTAACCAAACGCGCACAATGGAGCTGCAGCTCTGATGACTATACAAAGGTAAGCATGCAGGGCTTGCGGTGGGGTTACTGCGTCGAGAGGATTCGCGTCCCTAACGCTCAGGAGGCCTGCTGGCGTCCCGTCGGCGTGGCGGCGTCCACGGCTTCACCAGCGCCGCCCTCTTCCACCGCTTCCGCAAACGCATCAGCCATCGCGCGCCCGATCATCACCAGCAGCGGCCCGGCCGGCGGCGCCTGCTGCAGCCGATCCGCAATATCGGCAATGGTCCCGGCGACCACCGTTTGCTCGGGCCGCGTCGCCGCCGCAACCGCGATGGTCGGCGTATCGGGCGCCAGCCCATGCGCGATCGCGGTGGCGGCGAGCTCGCGGATGGTCTTGCCCGGCATGTAGACGATGGTGGTGACGGTCGGATCGGCGAGGCTGTGCCAGTCGATGTCGGCCGGCAGATGGCCGTCGGCGGCATGGCCGGTGACATATTGCACGCGGCGCGAGACCTTGCGGTGGGTGAGCGAAATGCCGAGCCGGCTGGCGGCGCCTTGCGCGGCGCTGATGCCGGGCACGACCTCGACCGCGATGCCGGCGGAGCGGCAGGCATCGATCTCCTCGCTGGCGCGACCGAAGATCATCGGGTCGCCGCCCTTGAGCCGCACCACGCGCTTGCCCGCGGTGGCGAGCGAGATCATCAATGCGTTGATCTCATCCTGCTTGCAGGAGGGGCCGTAGCCGGTCTTGCCGACCAGCATCTTCTTGGCCTCGCGGCGGGCGAAATCGAGGACGCCGGGCGCGACCAGGTCGTCGATCAGGATCACGTCGGCGGATTGCAGCGCGCGCACCGCCCGCAATGTCAACAGCTCGGGATCGCCGGGGCCGGCGCCCACCAGGGTAACCGAGCCGTGCTCGGCGGCGGCGCTGCTTGCGCGGGTGAGCGTCATATAGGCGTCGAAATCGGCGGCGGCCGGCTCGCGATCCGGATGGGTCACCGCCTGCGCGGTGAACACCTGCCAGAACCGCCGCCGCGCCGGAAACGACAGGCCCGAGGTTTGCACGGCCCGCCGCCAGCGCCGCGCCGCCGCGGCCCAGCGCGCGAAGCCGAGCGGGATCAGGGCCTCGAGCTTGGCGCGGATCGCCTGCGCAAAAACCGGTGCCGCTCCGTCGGTCGAGATGCCGATGACCAGCGGCGAGCGGTTGACGATCGAGCCAAAGGAGAAATCGCAGAACGCCGGCTTGTCGATCACATTGACCGGGACGCCGGCTGCGCGTGCCGCGGCCGCGAATGCGCCGGCCTCCGCGTCATCCGCAAAAGCTCCGACCGCGATGGCTGCGCCGGCGAGATCGCCGGCCCGCCAGGCCCGCGTATGGATCACGATCGCATTAGCCGTATTGTCTGAATCCTCCGCACGGGGCGGCTCGGCCGCGACCGCGTGCAGCTCCTCGGAGGCGTCCGGGGCGAACACCTCGACCTTGGCGCCGGCCGCCGCCAGCAGCTCCGCCTTCCAGGCCGCCGCCGGGCTGCCGCCCGCGATCACCGCGCGCTTCCCGGCAAGGCCAAAGAACACCGGCAGCCGCGCCAGCGGCTCCATGCGCGGCGTGCGGGTTTCAGAGGGGGTGCGCGATGCGCTCATCAACGATGATCCTTTTCAGCTCCGGCAAGCAGGAACCGCAATTCGTGCCGGCCCGCAAGGTCCGGCCGATATCCCCGACATTGGTCGCGCCGCAGCTGACCGCTTTGCGCACCGCATCGAGCCCCACCTGGAAGCAGGCGCAAACGACCGGCTCCGTCTCCCCCATATAATAGTCGCTGGCTTGTGTTTCCGGTATCCGGCGTCCGCCGTCCTCCGCCGCTGCTGCCGCCAGGGCCGCCGGGTCCCATTGCGGGGCCACTTCGGCTGGCGCGAGGCAGATACAACCGTCGAGCTGGTCGTCCAGGAAGGCGGCCACCCGGTAGGCGCGGCCGTCGAGCTGCTCGGCCAGCCGCGCATCCGGGCCGAGCCAGCGGTACGCGAAATCGTGCCAGAACATGGGGCCCTGGCTGGTTGCCAGCCGGTATTCCGTTCCTTCGGCCACCGCCACGCGCGCCCACCAGGTGCCGGCCGGCAGGGTCAAGGCGGCGCGCGTCCGGATGTAGCCGTGAAGGGCAAAGTCGACCGCCGCGATGGTGGCTGGGGTCGCCTTGGCCTCGGGCTGGCCCGAATGGGTGTCGGTGCACCCCGAAACCAGCTCGCCGACCCGGGCGCTGGACGCCGTCTCGGCGCTCCAGTGAATCGGCACGAACAGCGAGCCTGGAAGCTGATTGTCGGTGATGATGACCTTGAGGATGCAGGCGCCATGATGGCTCGAGACTTGGGCAAAGCCGCCCTCGGTAAGACCCATGCGGCCGGCATCCCGCGGGTGCACCTCCACGAAGGGCTCCGCCAGATGGGCGGCAAGCCGCGGGCTTTGGCCCGAACGCGTCATGGTGTGCCACTGGTCGCGGATGCGCCCGGTGTTGAGCCGGAACGGGAAGGCGGCGGAGGTCGTTTCCTGCAAAGCTGGCGGCTCGGGTGGCACGAAGCGGGCCTTGCGGTCGGGGGTGAAAAAGCCGCCCTCGGCAAAGAAACGCTTTTCGCCCGGCGGCGCATCCGCCGGCTCGCCCGCGCGCACCGGCCATTGCGTCGGCGTGAGCGCCTCGTAGTCGTCGTCCGAGATGGTCGCCAAGCCGCCGATATCGAAATCACGGGTGCCTTCGTTCTCGAAGCCGGACAGCGCCGCATGCTCGCGGAACACATCGGCCTCCGAGTTGTAGGAAAAGGCCTCGGTAAAGCCCAGGCGTTGCGCCAGTGCCGATACGATCCGCCAGTCGGGCTTGACTTCTCCTGGCGGCGGCAGGAAGGCCCGCTGGCGCGAGATGCAACGCTCCGAATTGGTGACCGTCCCGTCCTTCTCGCCCCAGGCGACGGCCGGCAGCAGCACATGGGCGCCCGCGTTCACCGTATCGTTGGACAGCACGTTCTCGGAGACCACGAACAGCTCCAGCCGACCGAGTGCAGCCCGCATGGCGCCCGCGCGCGGCAGCGATACCGCCGGGTTGGTGGCCATGACCCACAGCGCCTTGATCTCGCCGCGCTCGATCGCTTCGAACATTTGCACGGCCTTGTGGCCTTCCCGGGTGGCCATGCGGGGCGCGTTCCAGAACCGGCGCACGCGATCGATCTCGTCGGGGGCGAAGCCCATATGGGCGGCCAGCTGGTTGGCGAGCCCGCCCACCTCGCGGCCCCCCATGGCATTGGGCTGACCGGTGAGCGAGAACGGTCCCATGCCGGGCCGCCCGATCCGTCCGGTCGCGAGATGGCAATTGATGATGGCGTTGACCTTGTCGGTGCCTTGCGCCGACTGATTGACCCCTTGCGAGAAGCCGGTGACGGTGCGGGCGCTGGCGTAGAACAGGTGGAAGAACTGGGCGATGTCGGCCTCCGGAACGCCGCAGGCCCGCGCGGTTGCGCCGGCATCGGGTGCGATCGCTCGTGCCCGCGCCAGCGTTTCCGCAAAGCCGGTGGTGTGTGCTTCGATGTAAGCAGCGTCGAGCGCGCCGCGCTCGGCCAGATGCACCAGGAGGCCGCAGAACAGGGCTGTGTCGGTTCCGGGCGCGATCGGGAGAAACAGATCGGCTTCCTGCGCCGTCACGGTGCGGCGCGGGTCGATGACCACGACGCGGGCGCCGCGCTCACCCTTGTTGCGCATGATGCGCTGGAACAGGACGGGATGGCACCAGGCCGCGTTGGAGCCGACCAGCACGATCAGGTCGGCGAGATCGAGATCCCCGTAGTTGCCCGGCACGGTGTCGGCCCCGAAGGCGCGGCGCTGGCCGGCGACCGAGGACGCCATGCAGAGTCGTGAATTGGTGTCCACATTGGCCGAGCCGATGAAGCCTTTCATCAGCTTGTTGGCGACGTAATAGTCCTCGGTCAGGAGCTGGCCGGAGAGATAGAACGCAACCGCATCGGGTCCGTCGCGCTCGATGATCGTGCGAAATCCCTGTGCCACATGGTCGAGCGCCGCCGGCCAGCTTGAGCGTGCGAGACTGCCATCCGGCTGCCGCAGCATCGGGTGAAGCAGCCGGCCCTCGAGCCCGACCGTCTCGCCCAGCGCCGAGCCTTTCGAGCAGAGGCGTCCGAGATTCGCCGGATGGGTGGGATCGCCCGCAATCGCGGCGCCGCCGCGTCCGTCCGCCTGCGCCAGCACGCCGCAGCCGACCCCGCAATACGGGCAGGTGGTGCGCACGGTGGGGGCGAGTGGTGTCAGGGCGTTCATGCTGAGCGCGGCGCCTCAATATACATCTTGCTGGTAGCGTCCGCTTTTCTTGAGCTCGGCCACGAAACCGATGGCCTCGTTGGTCGAGCGCACCCCGAACGCCGCGACGATCTCGACCAGAGCCGCCTCCACATCCTTGGCCATGCGCTTGGCATCGCCGCACACATAGATGTGCGCGCCCTCGGCGAGCCAGGCCCAGAGATCGCGGCCGACGTCGCGCATGCGATCCTGGACATAGATCTTCTCGGCGGCATCGCGCGACCAGGCGAGCGTGAGGCGGGTGAGTACGCGTGCCGCCTTCATGCCGGTGAGCTCGTCCTCGTAGAAGAAGTCATGAGCGCTGCGCTGATGCCCGAAGAACAGCCAATTGCGCCCGGGCGCCTTGACGGCCATGCGTTCGTGCAGGAACGCGCGGAACGGTGCGACCCCGGTACCGGGACCGATCATGATGATCGGCACGGATGGATCGGCCGGCAGCGCAAAGTGCTGCGCCCGTTGCACATAGGCCTTGACCTTGGTGCCTGGCGCGATGCGATCGGCGAAGAAGGTCGAGGCGACGCCCAGCCGCGTTCGCAAGCCTACCGGATAGCGGACCGCGTCGACGGTGAGGGCGAGGCGGTGCGGATCGACCTTGGGCGAAGAGGCGATCGAGTAGAGCCGCGGCTGCAGCGGATCGAGCGCCTCGATGAAGGCTTCCGGATCAGGGCGGGTGCCGCGGAACTTCTCGATTGCCGCCAGCACGTCGATGGTGTCGGCGTCGCCGTCGGGATTGTCCCCGCTCGACAGCGCCTTGGCGGCCTGCCGCCGCGCCCCGCCGGTGATGTAGGAGTAGAGCTGGAACAGCATGTCGGGCGCAGCCCCGAGCGAAACGCCGTCGATGAGAACCTCGCGCAGCGTGCGACCTCCGATCGGAAAATCCGCCGGCGCTGCCAGCGCCGCGATCACCGCATCGGCGAGAGCGGGATCGTTTTGCGGAAATACCCCGAAGGAATCCCCCACCACATAGTCGATGCCGGAGCCCTCGAGGTCGAGCTCGACGTGCCAGGTTTCCTTGGCGGAGCCGGGCTTGTTGAGACGCTTGCGGGACAGGAAGGTGGCGATCGCCGGATTGTCGCGCGAGCGGCCGGCCGGCACCGGCGCAACCTTCACGGCGGGCGCCGCCACCGTTGCGACGACGGCGGGTGCGGCGCTCGCGGCTGCCGGCGCCGCGCCGAATTCCGCATAGAGCGTCTTGAGCATGCGGGCGGTCTCCTTGCCGCCCGGCACGCACAGGTTTAGCCGCTCCTCGGTCTTGCGCGATATGGCATCGGAATAGTCCTGGCAATTGTAGCCGCACTGTCCGCAATCCTGCTGCGCCATGGCGGCCATCAGGCGCCGGCGCAGCGGCCTGCCTTCGGCGAGCTTCATGCGCTCGGCCAAAGGCAGGGTCTGATCGTGCCAGGGCGCTTCCCCATCGTCGCCGTCGACCGCATCCTTCGGCTGGGCCAACGCCCCCGACATCAGCGCCGCCGACTCCGCCGGCGACAACGGCGTGACGGCGCTGCCATCGACCGAGATCAGGCCGGCAAAGAAGCCGTTGAGCCAGGCGCGCTGCGCCGGCGTGAACGGCGCGCTCTCCGGCAGCAGGGACAGCGGCTGCGGCGGTGGCGCAAAGCTCATGACACCAGCTCCGGGTCGGTCATCTGCCTGATTGCCGCATCGTCATGGCGGCGCGTGAAGGCCAGAAAAGTTTCATCCTTCGAGGTGCGGCGGGCCAGATAGGCCTTGAGAAGGCGTTCGATGGCGGCCGGCACATCCGTCGCCTTGACGTCGCGCCAGATTTCGCGCGCCAGCGTCGCGTCGGGCCCGAAGCCGCCGCCTACGAGAATGTGGTAGCCCTCGATCTGCTCGCTGTCCTCGGTCTCCTGCACCTTGCAGGCCAGGAGCCCGATGTCGCCCACGTAATGCTGGGCGCAGGAATGATGACAGCCGGTCAGGTGGATGTTGATCGGCCCATCGAGCTCGACGCGCGCCTCGCACCAGCGCGCGATCTCCTCGGCGTGAAGCTTGGTGTCGGACGCGGCGAACTTGCAGCCCATGTTTCCGGTACAGGCGACCAGGCCGGCGCGGATCGGGCTTGCGCTGGTTGAGAGCCCGAGCGCCGCGATGGCGCTCACCGCTTCTCCGGTCCGCTCCGAAGGAACGCCGGAGATCAACAAATTCTGCCAGACCGTGAGGCGCAGCTCGCCGTCGCCGAGATCGCGCGCGATGGCGGCGAGCCCGCGCATTTGCGCGACGGTGAGCCTGCCGACCGGAAGCACCACCCCGATCCAGTTGAGCCCCTCCTGCTTCTGCGGCCGGACCCCGATATGAGCGGAGCGATCGAAAGCCGGGCGCGGCTCCAGCGCCTCGCTTTGCACGCGCGTCAGCGGTCGGCCGAGCTTCTCCTCGACCAGGGCGAGGAACTTCTCGAAGCCGAACCGGTCGAGCACGTATTTGAGCCGCGCCTTGAGCCGGTTGGTGCGATCGCCGTGATCGATGAACACCCGCACCACCGCGTCCGCCACCGCCGTCGCCTCGGCGGGCTTGACCACCACACCGGTCTCGCGCGCGAAATCCTTGTGGCCGGTGATGCCGCCGAGCAGCAGGCGGAACCAGACGCCGGACGCGAGCCCGAAGCCGTCCTTCACGACCACCGCCTGGAAGCCGATATCGTTGGTGTCCTCCAGTACCGGGATGACGCCGCCGCCGTCGAACCCGACATTGAATTTGCGCGGTATGCCGTAGAGCGCGCGCTCGTTGAGGATGTGGAAGTGCCATTCCCGCGCATAGGGCCTGGTATCGATCAGCTCCTGCGGATCGATTCCCGCCGTCGGGGTGCCGGTGACGTTGCGGATATTGTCGGCGCCGGAGCCGCGCGAGCACAGGCCGAGATCGAGGATCGCCTCCACCATGGCGACCGCGTTCCTGGGCTCGATCTCGCGCACCTGCAGGTTGGCGCGGGTGGTGACATGGGCGTAGCCGCCGCCATAGCGTTGCGCGAGATCGGCCATGCCGGCGAATTGCCAATGGGTGAGGATGCCGTTGGGGATCCGCAGCCGACACATGTAGGACTTCTGGTTGGGGGCGACATAGAACAAGCCGAAGAACCGCCAGCGGAAATTGTCCTCGGGCTTGGGCGGCTCGTTGGCGGCGGCCTGCGCCTTGAGCCGCTCATAGGCATCGAAGGGATGCAGCTCGCGCTTGAACTTCTCCTGGTCGGAAAGCTTCTTTCCGTCCGCGAGCACGCGGTCCTGCGCCTTGAAGTGAACCGCATCGGGTCCGATCGGCTCCGGATTGGCCTTCGCTGGGCCCGCCACCGGGACGCGCGCCGCGCTCAATTGATGCGCGGCGCGACCCACATTGATCCCGGACGCGAAGCCCTCGAGATAACGCTTCTGCTCGTCGCTGAAATCGGCGCTCGGCGCGATATCGGCCATTTATCTTGCCTCTCTGCCGGCTCTCGCTTTATCCGCCCGTGTCGCCCGGCAGGAATCTTCAACGCCATGGAATCGGAAATCGGTTGCACGGACGTCGCCGGTTTGTAGGTGGTGTAGAAGGCCAGGCCGGTGAACACGAACAGGGTGAGCAAAGGCGCTCTTAAGGGCGTTCGCGCCCGTCTTCGACAGGCTATCGCGCCGTGCCCACGCGTGGGCTGTCGGCATATTGGGCTGTTCCGCGCAGGCACGGCGGACCCGGTCTGGTGCATCAATCGAAGTCTTGGAGCCGCCTTTGCCCACCCTGCGGCTCTGCGGGAACAGCTTGGTTTGATCGGGCTTCATTGCACTCCGATCTCACACGCGTGCTTCGGCGAGACTTGCAGTGCTCGGCGAATAGCTCTTGCGCAGGTAGTACCACCACGTCAGTCCCAGGCAGGTCGCGTAGAATGCCAGGTAGACCACCAGCGCAAGATGCGGGCCGCCTGTTGCGGCAATCGACGCGCCGAAGCCGCGCGGGATCAGATAGCCGCCGCAGGCGCCGACCGCGCCGATAAATCCGAGAGCGGCACCGCTTTCGATGCTGGCCGAGTGCAGGGCGAGCGCCCGGCCTTGGTCTCCGGATCCCTTTGCCTTCTTGAGATTCTCCTCGCGAAAGATCGACGGGATCATCCGAAAGGTAGAGCCGTTGCCGACGCCCGTGGTGACGAAAAGAATGAGGAACATCGCCAGAAAGCCGGCGAACTCCTTGATCTCCACGAAGTACATGACGCCAATGGTGGCGGCGCCCATGGCGATGAAATTCCAGAACGTCACGATCGCGCCGCCGATCTTGTCGGCAAGCAGGCCGCCGAGCGGGCGCGAGAGGGAGCCCACGAGCGGTCCCAGGAACGCGACCGCCACAGTGATCTCAGGGAATTGGGTCTTCATAAGCAACGGAAACGCGGCCGAGTAGCCGATGAAGGAGCCGAAGGTCCCGATATAGATGTAGGACATGATCCAGGTATGCCTGCGCCCGACGATGGCGAGCTGGTCTTTGAACGTCGAGCGTGCCGAGGTGAGGTTGTTCATGAAGAGCGCCGCGCCAGTCACCGCGATGACGAGCGGCAGGAGCCACATCAGCCCGGCATTCTGCAGGTAGATGCCATCCGACGTGGGCGTTGCCTGGTAGAGATTGACCAGGCCGATCCCCATCAAGAGTGGTGTCAGCAGCTGTACGCCGCTGACACCGATATTCCCGCCGGCCGCGTTCAAGCCGAGCGCCCAGCCCTTCATGCGGTCCGGGTAGAAGAAGGAGATATTGGCCATGCTCGAGGCGAAGTTGCCGCCGCCCAGGCCCGCCGTCGCGGATACCAGCAGCATCACACCGAACGGTGTCTCGGGCCGGGTCACGAAATAGGCAAGCGCGATCGTCGGAACGAATAGCGCCGCCGCGCTGAAGATCGTCCAGTTGCGGCCGCCAAAGGTCGTCACTGCAAAAGTGTAGGGGAATCGCATGAGCGAGCCGATCAGTCCGGGCAGTGCCACGAGCTGAAACAGCTGGTCGGTCGTGAAATGGAAGCCCGCCTGCGGCAATTTGGTCGCGACGATGCTCCACGTGAGCCAGATCGAAAAACCGATGTGCTCGGCAACGATCGACCAGATCAAGTTGCGTCGGGCGATGAACTTGCCCTTGGAGTTCCAAAACTTCTCATCTTCTGGATTCCAGTCCGAAATCCAAGTGGTCGTTTGCTCGCTCATCTCAAGATGTCCCCTGTTCGAATGTTTGCTGCGTCTGTCCCGGCGCATTCCGTGCCAATAAAAAAGCCGCAGCCGAGGACGCATCGTCCCCAGCGCGGCTGCTTTGCCCTTGTTGGCCCGTCGTTGGACCTGATGACACCGTCATTGCGTGACGACGCCAGCGGGCCTCCTCATTCAAGCTTTGTGCCAGTTGATGGATTCGTGGTATTATTCAGCGAAATCAGATCGATGGTCGATTCTATGGAAGTGCCCGAAAGGTCTTAACGGCGGGAAACTGGTTAGTAGCGGCGCAACACGTGGGGGAATTTTGTGCAGCGCAAAAAATGGGCAATTCGGCTTCCAGGCCTACGGCTTATTTGACCTTCCACGCCGCCAGATAACGCGCGATGTCGTTGGCATCGAACGGCGGGCCCGCGAAGGCGCCGATCCCGTCGGCGGGCTCGCCGGCCAGATCCGGCGCGTTTTCCGCGAGCGCGGCATCAAACAAATCGGGGCGGAAGACGGCTTTCGCATCCGCCAGCATTGCGGCCGACAGCGGTGCCTGTCCCCAGCGCACCATCTGGGCGTAGAGCCAGGCGGCCTGCACCGCATCAGGCCTTGCCGCACCCTTGCGGCCGACCAGCAGATAGCGCGGGCTCGAGCGCACCGCACCGTCCTGGGCGATCTTGATGCGGCCATCGAGGGTGCGCCGGACCGTCTCGCTCTCGACACCGATGCGACTGGGCGCGGCCAGGATGTCGGTGACCTCGTCGCGATTGGCGCTGTCCTCGACGAAGGCGGCGGCGTGCCGATGCGCGCGCACCAACCGCGTGAGCACGTCCGCATTGTCCTGCGCCCAACGGCTGCGCACGGCCAAGAGCTTCTCGGTGGCGCGGCCGAGAATCTCCGAGACGAAATGCAAGATGCAGCCGACCCCGAGATCGACCGCGACCGAGTTCCACGGCGCGCCGACGCAAAAGCCGTCCACCTGCTTGCTGGCGAGGCTCTCCACCATATAGGGCGGCGGCAGCACCACCAGGCGGACATCCTCGTCGGGATCGACGCCGCCGGCCGCCATCCAGAACCGCAGGCCGTAATTGTGCGAGGAGAACGGAAAGCTCATGCCGAAGGTGAGGGGTTCCTCGCCCTTGCGCTTGCGCTCTGCAGCCACCCGGGCCAGCGCTCGCGCCGAGACCAGCGGTTGGGCGATGTCGCCGTCGGCTGCTGCCGCGAGCGCCGCATGCAGCGGAGGCGACACCGTTATCGCGTTGCCGTTCAAGCCGAGCGCGAGTGGGGCGATGATCGGCACCTTGACGTGGCCGAGCCCGAGGCTGGAGGCGATCGCCACCGGCGCCAGCAGATGGGCGGCATCGAAGATTCCGATATTGAGCTTGTCGCGCACGTTCGACCAGGAAATCTCACGCACCAGCTCGACGTCGAGCCCCTCGGCTTTGGTGAAGCCGCGATCGACCGCCAGGATCAGGGCGGCGGCGTCGCACAGCGGGATGAAGCCGATGCGCAAGCGGTCGCTCATCGCAGCAGCTCCGCCGCGGTGACCACCGACTGCGCGACCTCGGCGATCTTGCGGCTCTCGTTCATGGCGGTCCGACGAAGCAGCGCATAGGCTTCTTCCTCCGAGATGTTCTTCACCTTCATGAGAATGCCCTTGGCGCGGTCGATCACCTTGCGCTCCTCGAGCGCATTCTTGGTCTTCTCGAGCTCGGTCTGCAGCCGCGAGAAGGCGTAGAAGCGCGAGATGCACAGATCGAGGATGTGCTTCACCCGCTCCTTGTGCAGCCCGTTCACGATGTAAGCGGAAACACCGGCATCGACCGAAGCCTGGATGGAAGCCGAGTCGCTCTGGTCGACGAACATGGCGATCGGGCGCTTCACCGCCCGGCTCACCTGGAACATCTGCTCGAGCACGTCGCGGCTCGGATTTTCCAGATCGATGAGGATGACGTCGGGATCGATGCTGTAGATGTGGGCGAGCAGGTTGTTGGTTTCATCGAGCCGCAGGACTTGCGTGAATCCGGCCTCGCGCAGCCCGTCGATGAGGATCGCCGCGCGCACCGGGTTCTCGTCGACGATCACGATTTTCAGCGAGGGATCCATGGACACGCGGCAAAGGAGAAGCCAAACCGCATGGTAGACGCCATGTTCCGGTGCCGCAATTGCGGCGCGGTGTCACTTGGTGTGCTTGGTCCCGTGCCCGGCGTTCTGCATGGCGGTCCATACGCGAACCGGGGAGGCCGGCATGTCCACATGGTCGATGCCGAGCTCCTTAAGCGCGTCGACCAGCGCATTGATCACCGCGGCCGGCGCCGGCGTGATGCCGCCTTCGCCGCCGCCCTTGATGCCGAGCGGATTGCCGGCGGTCGGATCGAGCGCGAGCTCCACATCGAAGTTCGGAACGTTGTCGGCCCGCAGCAGGCCGTAGTCCATGAACGAGGCGTTGACGACCTGCCCGCTGCCGGGTTCGGTCGCGACACCCTCCGACAGCGCCTGGCCGATGCCCTGGACGATGCCGCCATGCATCTGGCCGTCCACCAGCATGGGATTGATCGGCACCCCGACGTCGTCGACCGATGTATAGCGCTTGATCTCGACCGCGCCGGTCTGCGGATCGACCTCGAGCTCGCAGACCGCGCAGCCGGTCGGATGGGCCGGAATGCGGTGGGAAAGCTCGGCCATGGCGGAGAGGGTTGCGGGGGCGCTGCGGGCTGCGAGATCGAACAGGCTGAAAGCATGGTTCGAGCTCGGCGTGGTGAAGAAGCCGTCTGAATGCTTGATGTCCGCTTCCGGGACAGCAAAGGCTTCAGCCGCGAGGCCGCGGGCCCTGGCCATGATTTTCTCGCAAGCCTCGACCAGCAGAGTGCCCACCAGCCGCATGGAGCGTGCCGAGTGGGTGCCGCCGCCCTTCTCGACCTCCCGGCTGTCGCCGGTCACGAGCTTGACGCTTTCGAGCGGCACATCGAGGAGGTCGGCGCCGACCTGCGCGAACACGGTCTCGTGGCCCTGTCCGCTCGATTGCGTCCCGCAGATCATCTCCACCTGGCCATCGGGCTTGATGGTGAGGACGACGCGCTCGTAGGGGGCGCCGACCGGCGCCTCGATGTAGTTGGCGACCCCGATGCCGCGCAGCCGTCCGACGCGGCGGCTCGCCTTGCGGCGCCGCGCAAAGCTGGTCCACTCGGCGCGCGCGAGCGCAGCCGCCATGTTGCCGTGGAAATCGCCGCTGTCATAGGTGAGGCCCATGGCGGTGCGGTACGGCAACTGGCTCTTGCCGATCAGGTTGCGCCGCCTGATCTCGACGCGATCGATGTGCAGGCGGGCGGCCGCGAGATCGAGCAGCCGCTCCATCACGAACATCGCCTCCGGGCGGCCGGCGCCGCGGAACGGGCAGGTGGGTGTCGAGTTGGTCAGCACGGCGCGCACGCCGACATCGACCGAGCGCAGATCGTACACGGTGGTGGCCAGGCGCCGATAATTGTTGAGCGACACGAAGGCAGCCGGATGGGCGCCGAGATTGCCGTCGATCTGGAAGCGCGCGGCCAGGATGCGGCCGCGCCGATTGAACGCCGCGGTGATGCGCACGGTGAGGTCGCGGCCCTGGAAATCCGACAGGAAGGCTTCGCTGCGATCGCTGTTCCACCGCACCGGCCGGCCCACGCGCCTGGCCGCCCACACCACCAGGACGAATTCCGGATAGAGCAGGCTGCGCGACCCGAACCCGCCGCCCACATCCGGCGACACCACCCGCACCTTGGCGGCCGGCACGCCGAGCGCAGCGCTCAGCGCCCCGCGATGGCGCACCACGCCCTGGCCGCCGGCGATCAAGGTGTAGCAATCCTCGACCGGATCATAGAGGCCGCTGGCGGCGCGCGGCTCCATCTGGCAATTGACGATCCGTTGATTGGGCAGGTCGTGCTCGATCACCAGCGCGGCCGCCGCAAGGCTGCGCTCGACCGCCTCGGCGTTTCCATAGCGCGCCAGCAAGCTGATATTGCCGGGCGCGCCGTCCCACAATTGCGGTGCCGAAGGCGCGAGCGCCTCCGCAATCGACACCACTGCGGGCAGCATCTCGTAATCGACCTCGACCGCCTCGGCGGCGTCGCGCGCCTGCTCGAGCGTCCGCGCCACGATCAACGCCACCGGCTCGCCGACATAGCGCACGCGCTCGCCCGCGAGCACCGCTTGCGGCTGCTCGAACACGAAATGATCGGGGCTGCCGCCGAAGGCGGGCTTCTGCGGCTCGACCGCGTCGGCCGTATTGGCGAAATGGGCAATACCCTTGTGGCCGTCAGCCGCGTAGTCGGCGGCGGTCAGGATCGCCAGCACGCCGGGATGCGCGCGCGCCGCGTCAATCCGGATGGCCCGGATGCAAGCATGCGCATGCGGCGAGCGCAGCACATGGGCGAAGCACGCGTCGGGCGGTGGAATATCGTTGGTATAGCGGCCGCGGCCGGTGACGAAGCGCTCGTCCTCCAGGCGCGGTATCGACTTGCCAATGAAACGCGGCATCAAGCCCCCTCCCGCTCCATCCCCCGCGAGCCGGGGAGGGTCGGGGTGGGGATCGCGAGGTTGTAGCGGCCTTCGGAGGGATCGCGTTCCAGACGTCCCGCACGGCGCAAGGCTTCGAGCTCGAGCACGATCTCGCGCCCGTCATCGCTGCCGACCGCGGCCATCAGGTCCTCGAAGAATTTCGGGCCGTCCCGCAACGCGGCCTCGACATTCGCAAAGCGTGCGCCGGCGAACCGCGGCGGCTCGGGGATTTCGGCTTCCAGGCGGGCCGCGGCGCCGGGCGGCATGGTCATGTCGAAACCGCCCTTGGAGCCGAGCGCCGCGCCTTCGAGCGAGGGATCGAGCGGGATGGTGCGAAAGCCGCTGGCGCAGATGAAGTCGCGATCCGGCTGGAAGCGGGTGGCCAGCGCCCATTCCATCTGCTCGTCGGAGAAAATATCGATGTCGGGATCGACCACGAACACGTTCTTGGCATTGGCGAGCGAGCCGAAGGCGGCCGCGATGGCGTTGCGGGCTTCGCCCGGGACGCGCTGGCGCATGGCGATGCGCACGTTATAGACGCCGCCGGTCGCCGGCGGCGCATAGACGGCGATCGGCTCGCGGATCGCGCTTTCGAGCGCGCGCCACACCAGCGCCTCGGTGCGCAGCGTGCAGAGCTGCGCCGTGTCGGTGCAGCTCATGGTGCTACCGCCGATGGTCAAGGTCTGGAACAGCGCGTCGCGCCGGCGCGTGACGGCGGTGACGTGAAAGACCGGATTGACCTTGACCCCGCCGTAGTAGCCCAGGAACTCACCGTAGGGGCCCTCGGCCTCGCTATAGCCTTCCTCGCCCAGATAACCTTCGAGGACCCATTCGGCATCGGCCGGTACCAGAATGTCGTTGGTGACGCTCTTGACCACCGGCATCGCGGTGCCGCGCAGGCGCGCCAACAGCGACAGCTCGTCGCCCGGCATCCGCATGGTGGCGCCGAAATAATCGACCGGATGACCGCCGACCACGACGCTGAGCGGCAGACGCTCGCCGCGCTTGAGCGTCGCGAGGTAGATGTTGCGCAGGTCGCTTGGCGCCACCAGATCGACGCCGGTGGTGGCGCGGCCGCGCAGCATGAAGCGCCGCAAGCCCACATTGGTGAGGCCGGTCGCGCGATCGAGCGTGAAATCCATCCCGGCGGAAATGTAAGGCCCGCCGTCCTTGCCGTGCTGGAGATGCGCCGGCAGCTTGGTGAGATCGACCTCGGCGCCGGTCTGCACGATCTCCTGCGCGGGGGCCTGGTCGCGGCCGACCTCGACGAATTCCGCCTTGCCGCGCAGGCGTGCCAGAATTTCCGGCAACAGCTTCTGCGGCGTTACCCCGAACGCCTGCGCGAACCGCTTGCGGCTTCCCATCGCATTGCCGACCAGTGGAAATCCGTCGCACCCGACGCTCTCGAACAGCACCGCCCTGGGATTGGCCTCGAGCGCGCGGGCGATGTCAGAGAGCCTGGTGGTCCCAGGTTTCGTCTCCAATTCGCCGCTTGGGGCCAGCGCCTCGACAAAGCGGCGCAGCCGGAACCGGTCCAGGTCGACCGGTGCCGCCGCCGCGGTTCTGCTCGACTGCTCCAGCCCCATCGGAAAACTTCCCCGGCGTTCGACAATGACGTCCATGGCTTAGCATTGGGCCCGATGTTGCGCGAGCCGGAACATTTGGATGCCGGCCTGCGCTCGCGGATCCATGGCGGGCGACCGATTGCCGCCCGTCATCGGCGCTCCGGCCAGCGGCGGTTTTGTCTCCGGAGCGCCAACTAGGACGACGCCTTCGCTTCGGCCAGCTGAAACACGTTGCCTTCCGGATCTTGCCCGTCGCACAGCGGGCCGGTGAGGCCCGGGTACGACTTGACTTGGCCCATCGGCACGCCTTTGGCGATCAGCTCGGCGCGAAGCTCGGCCAGCGGGCGATCGACGGTCAGGACCAGCTTGGCGTTGCTTTCGACCTCCCAGGAGGCCGGATCAGCGACACGGTAGGCCTTGCCGACCCTGTGCAGGGCCAGCTGGCACGGGCCGACATCGAGCACCGACCACTCGCCCTTGATCTCCTCGACGACAGGCAGGCCGAATGCGTGCTGGTAGAACGTCGCGAGCCGGTCGACTTCCTGCACATAGAGGATCACTCTGTTCAGTGCGACTTGCATGCAGAGCCCTCGCGCAATTGCGGCGGGATCGTTCCTGCAACAACGCCTCGAACCGGATTGCGTTCGAGCGGAAAGCCGAAAGCCGATACCAGACCACCAAGAAGTGCAGCAATGCGCCCGGGGCAGTGCGAAGCAAGCGTCAGAAGCGGAACACTACCCATGCGCCCCCGCCGCCAGCGGCACGAACAGGTCGGCAATCGGGATCGGCTGCGGGATGAAATGCTGCTCCGCCATGTATTGCACCAGCGCTTCCAGCGTCGGGCGATTGGCCTCGATGCCGTAGGGAAACGGATCGCCCGCGAACACCTCGTTGATCTCCTCGATGTCGTGGTGCACCCACGGCAGCATGTAGGGATGCGCCCCGGTCTTGCGCATGCGGGCGAGCGCATTGCCCTTGGCCTCGACCAATCCCTTGTAGAGGCTGTTGCCGATCCAGGGATGCTGCTCATAGAGGTCGCGGCGGATCACGATGAGATGCATGATCGGAAAGATGCGCGTCGCCTGGTAATAGGCGCGCTCGACGGCTCTCGAATCAGGGAACAGCGGTGCGATGTCGGGGTGGGGTTTGGGACGCTGCGATCCCGCGATGGCGTCGATCTCCCCGGCTATCAGGAGCTCGCGGAGCGAGCGGCCCTGCTGGTCGTGCTCGATGCGGGCGGGCTTGAGCAGCGCCGGCGCGCTTGGATCGCCGTGCCGGCCGGATTCGTTGATGGCGCCCTCGACCCAGCGGATGCTGGACAGGTCGACGCCGTATTGATGGACCAGATGGCCCCGGATCCAGACCGCGGCCGTCATTGTATAGAGCGGGACGCCGACGCGCTTGCCGGCGAGGTCCTGCGGCTTGCGGATATCGGATTTGCGATTGATGTAGATGTAGCCGTGCCGAAACACGCGGGCCGGAAATACCGGCAGCGCCACGAACGGGCAGCCGCCGCGCGCCAGCCGGCTGATGAATTCCGAGCTGGAGAACTCCGCCACGTCGAATTCCTGATTGGCGCCCATGCGGTCGAAGATCTCGCGCGGCGCTTCGATGGCCAGGAAGTTGAGGTCGATCCCCTCCAGGCCGACGTCGCCGGTGCGCAACGCATCGGTGCGATCGTAGATGCCGCAGGCAAATGTCAATCTCAATCGGGACACGTCATGACCTCGAGGTGAAGCTTTGGGGGAGGGGAATCTCTGCGCGAGCGACACTACGAAAGCCGTTCCCGGCTCTCAAGCCACCAGGTAGCGCACGGCCGAGAACGCCGCCAGCGCGCCGCCCACGAGGAGCGCCAGCAGGGCGCGCAGCCAGGGTTGGGTGCTGCCCTGCGGCTCGCCCGGGGCGGCGAGATCGATCTCGTTGAGCTCGCCAGCGTCGATGACCCGGATTTTATTGGCGACCAGATCGATCTCGCTTACGTTTTGGGCCACCCACAGCCGCACGGTGAGAGATTGGACGTCGGCGGTTGCGAACGGGAACCCGAGCCAGACGTCACAGGCCGTGAGGACCGGGCTTTCGAGCTCTCCCGGATCGGAACCGGATGCATGGGACGCGTCGGGGCGCCACCAGGGCAACATTGCGACCAGGCCGGGCGTATCGCTGCCCCGCATCACGTTGCCGCTCGCGGCTGAACGACCGCCGCCATCGTGCGGCTTGCGATTTGGCGCCGGCGCCGGGGTGAACTGCGGCGGCGAGACCACGTCGGATGTGGACGGCGGGACGACTTGCGACGCCGCCTGCGGCGCGGCACGCGCCGCCGGCGGAAGCAGTGCCAGCCCGGCCGACAGCGCCGCCGCGGCCGCAATGGTCGCAATCCAGCGGATCATCGGCACGCGATCCTCCTGTCCGAGCGGCGGACGCGACCTCATCAACACTTGCCGGCGTGGCCGCAGGTTGACGCAATTGCGGAATTGTTGGCGCAAGCCCGAGCCGCAAATGCGGCGGAAGGCAAGCGCATCAATCAATGGTCACACCGCTCGCCTTGATCGGGGCGGCCCATTTCGTGATCTCGCTTTTCACGAATTGCCCGAGATATTGCGGTGTCGCCCGGTCGTCCGCCACCAGGACGGCGCCGAGACCAGCCATGCGGTCGCGCACCAAGGGTGTATGCATCGCCTTCACGATGGCGCCGTTGAGCTTCTGCACCACAGCATCGGGGGCGCCCTTGGGCAGAAAGACCGCGCTCCAGGTGTAGGCCTGCACGTCGGTGCCTTGCTCCAAAGTGGTGGGTAGGTTGGGCAGCACGGCGGCGCGTTCCTTGGTCATGATCGCCAGGCCCTTGACGGCCCCGGCGTCGATCTGCGGCTTGGCGGTGGCGATGATGTCGCACAGATAGTCGATGCGGCCGCCCGCCAGATCCTGCATGGCCGGGCCGGTGCCCCGGTAGGGCACATGCGTGATATCGACCCCGATCACGTAATTGAGCACCACGCAGCCCAGATGCGTGGCCGAGCCGGCGCCGGCCGAGCCGTACTGCATCTTGGCCTGGTTGGCCTTCGCATAGGCGACGAATTCCTTGAAATTGTTCGGCGGCAGGTCCTTGCGGGTAATAAGGGCGATCGGCGTCTCGGCCACCAGCGCGACCGGCGTGAAATCCGCCGCCGCGTCATAGAGCGGCTTCTTGAACAGCGACTGGTTCTGGGCATGGGTCCCGACGCTGCCGAGCACCATGGTGTAGCCATCGGGCGCGGCCTGGGCGACCCGCACCGAACCGGTCATGCCGCCGGCGCCCCCGACGTTCTCGATAATGACCTGCTGGCCCAGCCCCTCGCTCATGCTCTGGGCGATGATCCGGCCGAGCACGTCCTGCGGGCCGCCGGCCGCGAATGGGATCACCATCACCATGGGATGGTTCGGGAAATTCTGTGCCATCGCGGTGCTGGTGAGCGCGAGGAGGGCGCCAAAACCGGCGCCGGAGAGCTTTTTGAGCATTTGATCCTCCTTGGAGTTGAGGCAGTTTGCGTTTGTGGGCGGTTAGGTCAACTCTTCTTTTGTCGCGCTCCCGGGATCGGGCGGCGAGAATCCCTTCAGAAGCGCTGCGAGGAAGCTTTCAGGGATCAATCCGGACGCCGCGGAACGGCCCAGCGTGGACTTGCTGCCTGTTGTAAGGGAGTGTCGGGGTGGGGGCGGGCCTGGGGCATCGTTGCGCCGGATCGGCGTGCCGCAATCTCGCCTCATGGACCCCGGCCCCGCTTTGGTGGGAGCACCCGGGATTTGATTCAGGCCGCCGATGACGGCCCTTGGAGGGAGGTTGCCCAATGACCCGCGTCGCCATAGCCGGCCTGGGTGCGATCGGCCGCGTGGTCGCGCGTCGGCTCGCCGACGGTATGCCCGGTCTCGTGCTCGCTTGTGCGGCCGCCCGCGACCGGGCCAAGGCGCAGGCCTGGCTCGAGGCCGAGCATATCGCCTGTCCGCTGGTGGAGCTCGAGGCGTTTCCGGACCTCGCCGACCTTGCGGTCGAATGCGCGCCCGCCGCGCTGCTCGAGCGGGTCTGCCGACCCATGCTGGAGGCCGGCAAGACCGTCATGGTGCTCAGCGCCGGTGCGCTGTTGCCGCACCCCGATCTCATTGCGCTGGCGAAGGAGCGTGGCGGCCAGATCATCGTGCCGACTGGCGCCTTGCTGGGGCTCGACGCGGTCACGGCGGCCGCCGAAGGCAGCATCCGGACGGTTCGCATGACCACCCGCAAGCCGCCGGGGGGCCTGGCCGGAGCGCCCTATCTGGTGGCCCATGGCATCTCGGTCGAAAATCTGGAGGCGCCCAAATGCGTATTCAGCGGGACCGCGCGCGAGGCCGCGGCCGGGTTCCCGGCCAATGTGAATGTGGCGGCCGCCCTTTCGCTGGCCGGCATTGGGCCGGAGCGCACCCGGACGGAAATCTGGGCGGATCCCGGCGTCGAACGCAATTGCCATACGATCGAGGTGGACGCGGACTCGGCCCGATTCACCCTCACGATCGAAAATATTCCCTCGGAAAACCCCAAAACCGGCCGGATCACGGCGCTCTCGGTCCTGGCAGCCCTGCGAAAATTGCATGCCCCGCTTCGGGTAGGCACGTGAGGGATAGAGCTTGGACCCCGTGTGGCGACGGTTTTGGCGCGTTGGTTAATGAATCGGACGGGATGCCGCCTCAATCCCCGCCGAAGCCTCAACTTCCCCTGAAATCGACGCTTTCCGTGCAAAAATGCCACAAAAAGGCGGTTTTGGACCCAATGATCCACTGTCTTTGCTGTCAGCCGGCGCTTGCAAGCGCCGTTTCTGGGCTATGATCCAGGGCCGTTTGGGACCGGTTTGCGCCGGTCAGCCCAGGCGGAGCGCGGTTCCGGGGGGCCCGCGCCCACAGGCCTTCACGGATCGTTGAACCGAATACCACCCCCGTGCGACTAATCCACGAGCCGACCGTCAGGACGTTATGCAAGCGACAGCCGACGAGGTCCTGATCGGACGAATTGCTTCTGGTGACCGGCTCGCCATGCAGGTGCTGTTCGCGCGGCACCATGTGCGGGTGTTCCGGTTCGTTTTGCGCCTCGTGCGTGATGAAAGTACGGCGGAGGACTTGATCAGCGAAGTGTTTCTCGACGTGTGGCGTCAGGCTGGTCGGTTCGAAGGGAGGTCCGCGGTGTCAACATGGTTGTTGGCGATCGCGCGCTTCAAGGCGCTGTCGGCGCTGCGGCGTCGACCGGACGAGGAATTGGACGACGAGACGGCAGCCGGGATCGAGGATACTGCGGATAATCCCGAGACTGCCCTGGAGAAGAAGGACAAGAGTACGCTGATCCGGAAGTGCCTGACGGGACTTTCGGCTGAGCATCGGGAGATCATCGATCTGGTCTACTACCACGAGAAGTCCGTGGAGGAAGTGGCTCTGATCGTGGGGATCCCGGAAAACACGGTTAAGACACGCATGTTCTACGCCCGCAAGCGGTTGGCGGAGCTGCTGAAGGCAGAAGGAATAGAAAGAGGTTGGCCATGAACACGATCAACAAAGAGCGCGATGACCTCGAGACCCTTTTGCCGTGGCATGCGGCGGGGACGCTCAATCGTCGCGATGCCGAGCGCGTGGAAAAGGCGCTGGCCAGTGACCGCGAGCTGTTGCGGCGCTTCAATCTCGCCCGCGAGGAGCTCAACGAGACGATCCATCTCAATGAGACGCTGGGCGCCCCGTCGTCGCGCGCCATGGAGAAATTGTTTGCCGCCATCGACGCCGAGCCGGCTCGCCAGCCCAAGGTCTCCTTTGACCTGGCCGGCCGGGTCGCCGAATTCATCGCGAGCTTCTCGCCCCGCACCCTGGCGGTCGCGGGAGCGGTCGGCGCGCTGGCGATCGTGCTGCAGGCGGGAGTGATTACCACCGGCTTGATCAAGCATGAAACCGGCGCCGACGTGGCGAAGCTGGAGACCACAACGGTGACGCCCTCATTGGCGTCCGCCGAGGGCGATGGCACGCTGGCGGGCATCCGGTTTGCCCCCAAGGCGGAGGCTCTCCAAATCACCGCTTTCCTCACAGCTAACAAGGCTTCGATGATCGATGGCCCGATCGCAGGTGGGATTTATACGATCCGGCTGCCTGAGACCGGCAAGGCCAAGGAAGATCACATCAAGCAGATGGCTCAATCCCCGCTCGTTGATTTGATCGGGCCGAAATCGCAGTAACGGGCGCGCCTGGCGGCCTGCGGACAGGCGCGCGCCGACGTAATCGGCCTCGAACCCGGCGCGAGACCGCCGGCGTCAGATCGAGCGGCACCGGTTCGGAGACATCCCATGGGCTCTGGCCTTGAGCGCGCGCAAACCGTATCGGATCGGATCCTGCGACCCAGGTTGCTGCTGTCGGCGGCATTGGCGGCCCTCATCATTGCGGCCCCGGCGGGTGACCAGACATCGGCGCGGGCGATGGGTTTCGGCTTCGGGGCTGCCCGCTTCAACAGTGGCCCGCGTACCTTCATCCCCAAAGGCAATCTCGGTCACACCACCATCGGCAACGGCCGCGAGATCGGCAATGGCCGCGGGATTGGGGTCGTCAACCACGTCGATTCCGGCAAGGGATCGTCAAACAATCCCTGCAAGCTCGATCGTCGGCGCTGCGTGGTCAATAACGGGGGCGAACATCCGGCCACTTCCACGGGTGGCGATCGCCCCGGCAAGGGTGGCGATCCGCACGTCACGCCTGGCCCGATCGGGGGCCGTACGCCCCACTTGGTGATCCCACGGGATCCCATTATCCCGACAACTCCCACGATCGTGCTGACCCAACCGGGCTCGAACGGAGGCGTGTTGCAGCCGCCCGATGGCCCGGGCCCGCAAGCGATCCGCCGCCGCAGCGGCAGCGGCGTTCCCCCGGCGGACGAGCGGCGCTATTCGCCGAACGAGGTGGTGACCGAGCTCGCCGCTTCGACCACCAATCAGCAGACCGATGCGCTGGGGCGACGGCTGCGGCTTACGCGCCTGCAGTCGGCCAGCTTCCAGCTCGGTGGCACCACGCTGGTGCGTTGGCGCATCACCGATCGCCGCTCGGTGCCGGCTGTGGTCCGTGCCCTTGAGACCGACGCCACCGTGATCTCGGCCCAGCCGAATTATCGGTTTGCGCTGCAAGACCAGACCGGCACGCCGGCAGCGCATGGCGAGGGCGACCCCGGGCAATACATTCTGGACAAGATGCACCTTCCGCAGGCCCACGAGCTGGCGACCGGCACCAAGGTTCTGGTCGCGGTGATCGATTCCGGTGTCGACATCAAGCATCCCGACCTGGTCGGCGATATCGCGGGTACCTTCGACGCGCTCGGAACCGGCCTCAAGCCGCATGTGCACGGAACCGCCATTGCGGGCGCGATTGCGGCCCATGGACGGCTCATGGGGGCGGCACCCGCCGCCCAGATCCTGGCGGTGCGGGCGTTCAGCGGCGATGGCGGTCCCGATGACGGCAACACGTTCGCCATCATGACCGGGATCGACTGGGCGGTTTCCCATGGCGCCCGGATCATCAATATGAGCTTCGCCGGGCCGCAGGACCCGGGCATCGGGCGCAGCCTCGCGGCTGCCCACGAAAAGGGTGTCGCCCTGGTCGCGGCCGCCGGCAACAAGGGGGCCAAGTCGCCACCGCTTTTTCCGGGCGCCGATCCCAACGTGATTGCGGTGACGTCGACCGATGCAAACGACCAGCTGCCGGCCTTCGCCAACCGGGGTGGCTATATAGCGGTCGCCGCTCCGGGGGTCGATCTCATGCTGCTCGCCCCCAACGGAACCTTGCAGCTTGCATCCGGAACCTCGTTTTCCGCCGCCTATGTGACCGGAACCGCGGCGCTGATGCTCGAACGCCGGCCCGACCTGGGACCCGATAGGTTGCGCCAGGCGCTCACCGGGACCGCCCACCACCTGCCGCCCAGGGCCGACAAGGCCGCCGAGGACCAGGCGGGTGCCGGCCTGGTCGATGCCTACCAGGCCGTGCTTTCGCTTGCGCCGGCGACCATCGATGCCGCCAAGGCGATGCCGGCCGAGGTTCGCCGTTAGGGCAATGCTTCCGAAAAAGTCAGCCGGCGCCAATGCGCGGCGGCTTTGCGACCAAAAATGATATGGCAGAACAAGTGCTTATAGAATTTTCAAGAAAAGTGCGGCGACCCTGAACCTTTTTCCTGATAGCGGCGTCTAACACTGTGAAAGCGACTTGGTTGGTCGCGAGATTGAAACCCCGATCGGCGCTGCCCCCCCCCGATCCCCTGGCGCCGATCAATGCGGCCCGCCCGGCTCCCCCCGCCGGGCGGGTCTGTTTTTATGGGGCATCGTTCGGCCTCGGCGAATTCGCCGGCCCTGAAAAAAACTCATCCGTGCCACATTCTTCCATTGCGCCGGTATCGACGTAAGATAAACCAGTGAGGGTAGTGATTCGGCTTTAGAGCAGCATCGGCTCTCATGACGATGGAATCGCAAAGCTTTCGCCGTTTCTCCGAGACCGCCCGCAAGTGGCGTGAACTCGTCGACCGACGTTCCGCGCATCTTGTCGAACTCCATCTGAGCGGGCGCTGGCGGCACTATTACGAAGAAGGCGAGTTCCTGCTGCTCTTACGCGAGGCCCTCGATCTTGCCGAGACTTGGGCGCAGATGGCGCCGGTGCTGCAGCAGGACAGCGGCGACGAATTCGCGCCAGCCGGCCCGGGCACCCCACCGGCGCGTCGCACAGCCGCTTGAAGCCCTGCAAGGTCGAGGCTGCACCCGGAGCCTAAGCTCGGATCAGCCGCGTGCCGGCTCAATGATCCTTGGCGTCGGTGCTGCGCTTGCGCGCCGGCCGATGCTTCGGATGGAGCGGCGCCACCAGACCGGAGGCGTTGCTCTGGTAGGCGGCCGGAGCGTGCTGCCGCCTGTTCCACCCGTTGCAATCCGGATTGACGTCGCACCATGTCTGGTGCGGACCCCCGTACCAGTCATAATCGTACGAAGCCAGCGCCGGGAGCGCGCTGCCGAGGAGGCCGAAAACGAGGGCGGCGGACGGAATGATGATCGGTTTGGCGAGCATGGTTGCGTCTCCTCTTCGTTTCGATCGGTCTGAATTTCCTGCCCAATGAGTTAAGCACTGGCCGCACGCGGTGCCAGAAGGGGCGTGAAATCGAATTTGCGGCGCCAGGCTGCTTAAACTGCAGGTGCGGCGATCGCGGTGCCGTCGTCGAGGCCGAGGCGGCCGAAGCCCGGAAGCTTGAGAGCGGGATGGCGCAGGTCGAGGCCGGTGACCAGCCCCATGAAGTTGAGCTCGATGCCTTCCACCCAGCCCAGCTTGACGCCGACCACGCCGAACAGGGACGCCTCGATGCCGGTGCGGCTGTCGGTCAGGCCGATATAAGGCGTGGGGCGAAAATCCTTGCCGATGGCATTGGGCGGCAGCGTGGTCTCGAGCTCCGGCATGGCGCGCAGCACGCTCGCCACGAAGGTGTTGCTGTTGGGACCGGGCCAGATCCGGTAGTCGCCGGCGCGGCTGTAGGCATAGTCGGCGATCGCCGCCTGCACCTTGGGGATCAGATCGGCCGCCTGCGCGCCGCGCAGATCGACCAGAACCCGCGGCGTGTCGCCGTACCAGCGGCCATCCGGCGCCCAGCCGTTATTGCGCACCGGTTGGCCCCAGCCCACCACATCGTATCGATCCCAGCTCGCCGCGTTCTCCGGCTTGAACACGACCCAGCTATGGACGGCGAAAATTCCCTTCCAGCGGCCGGTGCGGCCCGTGAAGATCAACAGTCGCGCCGCACGATCGGCGGTCGCGGCCGGGAGCATGCCGGTGCTCGACCAGTCGGCACGGGCATAGCTCTGCGGCCGGCTCTGGACGGAATAGAGGGCGCCGTGGACCGCCAGCGGAAACAGGAAAATGGCGAGGATGGTGAGCACGGTTTTCTTGATCGGTCGGCGCATGGCCATGGGAGGTTGAGTGTCCGGCATCCAGTGTGCAACGAAATATGGCGTCGGTATGAGGGACAGCGCAACGGCTGCGACACAGGCGCGCACATTAAATGAAGGCAATGCCTGAGCGCGCAGCGCCCCGAGCGGTTTTCCCGAAACCGTTCAACGCACGCGGTTTCCGCTGACCGTCAGGTGCGCGTAGCTCTCGGCGCCGCCGTGCGCCAAGTCGGCGGTGACCGCCTTGGCGCCCGCCATGCCCATGATGGCGCCGCGCCGGCTGTCGGCGATGACATTGTTGGCGACCAAGGTGCTGGCCGAGCCCGGCGTTACCGAGACCGCGATCCCGATGTCGGCCTTGCGCACCACGTTGCCGGTGGCGGCCACGTCGCGCAGATAGCGGCCCCAGCCCAGCATGATGCCGGCCAAGGGTGCGTTCTCGATCACGTTGCCGCTCACCACCGTATCGGCCTCGACCGAGATGCCGACGCCCGCGCTGTCGCCCGGATCGGTACCGGCCGGGCGCTGCGGCTTCAGGTTCCGGATGATGTTGCCCTGCACGACCGCAAGCCGGCCGCCCTCGTTGAAATTAGTGACCGAGACACCGATGGCGGCGCCATCGACGCTGTTGTTGGCGATGATCGCGCCCTCGAAGCCGAACTCCGCATAGAGCGCGACCTCGCCGGCGTCGCTGATGCTGTTGTCCTCGATCAGGATGTTGGCGGCGGTGTTGCCGCGTACCGCGGAAAAGGCGCAATGGCGAACGCGGTTGCCGCGCACGATCACGTTGGCGGCGCGAAACGCGTTGATGGCGTTGCCATACTGGCCGGAGCCGCCGGAGCGGTTGGCGATGCTCTCGATCCGGTTGTCGATCACCATGGTGCCGTCGTCGCCCGTCTCCCAGCGGATGATCTGGATGCCGTTATTGCCGGCCCCGATGATGGTGTTGCGGGCGATCAGGAGTCCTGCGGCGTTGTAGGACAGGATCGCGACATCGGCGCTGTCGGTCAGCGTGTTGCCGCTCACCTCGCCGTCGACCGCGACGCAGCGGATGCCATGGCTGCCGCTGCCGACGACCTCGCAATCGACGATCCGCACGGCGCGACACGTCTCGAGGTGAACGAGACCGCGGGTGTCGGCGAGCGGACGCTTGCCGCCGTCGAGCACTAGGCCCGACAGCGTGATGTGATCGGCGCCCGCGGCGGCCAAGAGCGAAGGTCCCTCGGTGAGAATGATCTGGGTCGCGCCGCGCACGCCGATGAGCTGCGCGCCGGCCGGCAGCTTCAGATTGCCGGCCCGGTACATGCCGGGCGCGATGGCGAGCGGCGCGCGGGCGCGCGCGGCCGCATCGATGGCGTTTTGCAGGACGCGGCTCTGGTCATCGGTGCTGCCGGGGCGCAGCCCGAGATGCGCGGCGTCGAGCCCGAGCGCTCCGATCGGCGCAGCGGCCGGGGCCGCAAATGCGGGGAGGGCGCCGGCGGCAGCGCCGGCCGCAACGGTGAGCCCGAGAAGATGGCGGCGGTCGATGTCCATGGCATGCCTCCGGCGACAAGCTCTCGCACAGATCTAAGCCCGGAAGCGTTACGCGGGATCGGATGGCAGCACACAAATGTGCCAAAGGGTTAATCAGTTAACGTCGCGGTGCCGCGGTGCCGCTGCGAGCGTGGCGCACATGATCGCTTCACCCGCCCGGATGAGATCATCGAGCCGGAACGGCGGCCGTGTTGGCGAGCGCCGCCGATAAAGTCGGTGCGCCGTCGGGACGTGAGCCCCGGCACCCAGCACGTTCGGCACATGCACGAACGCGACCAGGCGCGGGCCGCCAGGTCGCTCCGCCGCTTCGCTGGCGCGCCAGCACAGGTAATTGCAGAGATAGCTGCCGGCATCGCCCGACAGCGCCGCCGGCATCCGGGTCGCGCGCGCCGCGGCCACCAGCCTCTGCACCGGGACGCGCAACGGCAGCGTGGCGCGCGCTCCCGCGACGATCAGGCTCGCGGCGGGCAACTGCCCGCTGGCGTCCGCTACCGCGCGGGTGATCCCATTGCGGGCGTGCGTCTCGATGCTGATGTGCCGGCGGCGCGACGCGAGCCCGAACATGAGGAGCAGGTCGGGCCGCTCGCGCGCGAGCAGCGCCGGCAGCTCGCGATCCACCGCCGCGTAGCTGGTGGGAAACACATGGGCGACGCGGCGGGCATTGCGCAAAGCGGGGATGCGCCGGCGCGCCAGCTCCATGACCAGCGCTCCGGTCGGATTGAACGGCGCTCCCGGGAACGGGCCGAAGCCGGTGAGCAGGATGGTTGCGGTCATCTGTCCGAATCAAACAAACCGGGCAGCAGCGGCGTTTCGGCCTCGATCCGCACGCCCTCGAGCGCCAGCAGGCGCTCCTTGGTGAAAGTTCCGCCGGGGGCCGAGAAGCCGCCGATGCGATGGCCTTTGGCCAGGATGCGGTGGCACGGAATGATGATCGGAACGGGGTTGCGCGCCAGCGCTCGCCCGACCTCGCGGGCGGCATTGGGCGAGCCGGTTCGCCGCGCGAGTTCGCCATAGCTCACCGTTTTTCCCCAGGGGATCGCGCGCGCCTGTGCGTAAACCTTCTCCTCGAACGGCTCGATTTTCGTGAGATCGACCGCCACGGCTGCGAAGTCGATGCTGCGGCCCGTCATGTAGGCCTGGATATTGGTGATCAGCCTCTCGATTGCCGGCGGCACTGCCTCGGTAGCCCTTTCGGCACGCGCGCGCAGCCGTCGTTCGGTCGCGCCGCGATCGGATTCCGGCAGCTGCAGGCGGGTGAGGCCGCGCTCGCTAAAGGCCACGCCGCAAACCCCGATGGCGGTGTCGAACAGGCAATAATGCAAAGGCATGGTTGTGGATCGTGACCACGAATTCTCCGTTCGCATCGGTGCACCCTCGCGAGCTCAAATCCCGAGCGCCACGGCCAGCTCCTCGACCGCCAGCGATGCCGCCACGCGCCCGTCGGCGACCGCGGCTTCCAGCCGCGGCAGCCGGGCGCGCAGCGCCGGATCGGAACGCAGGCGCAGCAGGATACGCTCTTCCAGCATGGCCCACATCCATTTGACCTGCTGCTGGCGCCGACGCGCCGTAAGCTCGCCGGCCTCGCTCATTACCTTGTGATGCTCGAGCACCTTCGACCACAATGGCGCGATGCCGTCTCCGGTCAGCGCCGAATAGGTCGCGACCGGCGGCGACCAGTGCGGCGAGCGGGCGCCCAGAATGTGGAGCGCGGCACGATATTCGGCCGCCGCCGTCTGGGCGCGCGCCAAGTTGTCGCCATCGGCTTTGTTGATGGCGATCATGTCGGCGAGCTCGACCACGCCTTTCTTGAGGCCCTGCAGTTCGTCGCCGGCGCCCGGCAGCATCAGCACTAAAAAGAAATCCGTCATGTCGGCGACCACGGTCTCGGACTGGCCGGTGCCGACGGTCTCGACCAGGATGGTATCGTAGCGTGCCGCTTCCAACAAAAGCATGGATTCGCGCGTCTTGGCCGCCACCCCGCCGAGCGTGCCGGAGGCAGGGGAGGGGCGCACGAAGGCGTTGGGATCGGCGGAGAGCCGCGCCATGCGGGTCTTGTCCGCCAGGATCGATCCGCCGGTCCGGGTCGAGGACGGGTCCACCGCCAGCACCGCGACCTTGCGGCCTTGCTGGGTCAGGAAGCTGCCGAGCGCATCGATGGTGGTGGACTTGCCGACGCCGGGCGCGCCGGTGATTCCCACCCGCACCGCGCCGCCGGTGTCGGGCAGCAGGTCCTGCACCAGGTGGCGGGCGGCGCGCTGGTGATCGGCACGCCGGCTCTCGACCAGCGTGATGGCGCGCGCGATGACGGCGCGCTCGCCGGCACGCACGCCGCGCGCCAGCCGCGCTATGTCGGGACCAGCGGGTTCGGTTCGGGTCGCGGCGGCCATCGCAATCTCTGATGCTCCTCGACCCTTAAGGCTTGGCGCCAGGGCGGCCCGGAACCACGACCGCGAGGCCGCCGGACTCCGAGGGCTTGTCGGCGGTCGCCCTGGCGAAGACGAACAGCTGCTCGGGGGTTGCTATACGGCAGGAGGCATCTTGCGTCTTGGTGCAAAACTTTTCGCGCATCGCTTGGTCGGCATCGTCCTCGTTGATGGGCACCAGCAGATAGACGCCTGCGGCGAGCTTGCGGGCGAGGCCATATTCCACCCGCTGCGGGGCGCGCTGGGTGGTGCCCTGCACGATCCAGTCCCGCCCCTCGTACGGATAGGCGGTGAAATCGCTGTAGCCGATGGCCTTGCCGCGAATCAGATAGCGGCTGCCGCTCCACTGGAACGATACGACGCTGGGATCGCTGGCGCCCCCTTGGGACAAGGTAAAAACGTGAATCAGGCCGCGCTCGCCGAGCACCGGCTTGGCGTCGCTCAGCACCGGTGCGGTCGAGGTGACGCAACCGCTGAGTGCAACGGCTGTCAAGGCCGCGCTTGCCGGCGCCCAAAACCGATGCCGGGCCGAATTAATTTTCATGAGTAAATTCAATATGATATGTCCAAATCCCACGGCCGCCCCCGGTTTTGGTTAGGTTTGGATGAACTTTCCGGCTGTCTTACCCGACCAATTCTGTATCATACCTCCCGGTGGGGGTTGCGGAGGGAAGCATGCGTCGAGACGCTCTCTCGGCGAGCCTTTGGCTCGTCGCGATCTTCTTTACATTCGCTGCCGGTACGGTCCAAGCCGCCGAGTTGATCTGGCAAGTCGAAAGTCCGTTCCGGTTCTTCAAGTCCACCCGCTCATTCGCCATGCACGAGGCTGCGTTCAACGCGGCCCGCGGCGCGCCCACGGGTCCGCTGCCAGTGGACGTCGTTTGGCGATTGGAGCGGCGCCTCAACGATCCTGATTGCAAGGACGCATCGACGCCCGATCGTTGCGCCGAGACCGCCGGCCCGCGCTATGCGCAGAGCCGGCTCGGCTGGGCGGCGCAGACGCTCGGCGACACCTGCTACGAGAGCGACGGCCGGCCGCGCCGCTATGCGCCGGTCTGCGAGCGCAAATATTCCTGGGGCTCGGCCAAGGAAGACTACATCCTGCCGGAAGCCCACACCGTGCAAATCCAGATCGCG
>DASYFD010000352.1:0-3623 GCA_036498625.1 Xanthobacteraceae bacterium
ACCTGCTTGAAGCGATCGAGATCGACCACCACCACGGTCAGCCGGATGGTGGCGTCGGCCTTGGCGAAGGCGAGCACCGCCTCGAGCCGGTCGAGGAAGAGCTGGCGGTTGGGCAGGCCGGTGAGGTTGTCGTGCACGGCGTCGTGCAGCAGGCGCTCCTCGGCGGTCTTGAACTCGGTGACGTCGGTGAGCGTGCCGACCAGGCGCACCACCTCGCCGTCGGAGCCGACCACTGGCCGCGCCTTCAACGCGAACCACAGATAGTGCCCGTCGGGCGTGCGCAGGCGGAAGTCCTGCACGAGGCGGCCGCGCCGCTGCTCGAGCACGCCGTCGAGCGCGGCGCGGAAGCGGTCGCGGTCGAGCGGATGCAGCACCTCGAGCCAGCGCGCCGCCGAGCCCTCGAGCGTGCCGCGCTTGAGCCCCAGCAGCGCCTCGGTCTCCGGGCTGGTGAACACCTTGTCGGAGGAGACGTCCCAGTCCCAGATCATGTCGCCGGAGCCGGTCAGGGCGAGCGCCCGGCGCTCCACGTCGGTGACGATGCCGTGGGTGATGCCGCCCGCGAAGGCGTGCTGCATCACCGTGAAGCCGATCAGCATGACGATGAGGACGAGCCCGCCGAGCAGCGCCGGGCCGACGATGTCGTTGGTCAGCACCCCGGTGACCGCGAAGCCGGCCGCGATCACCCAAACCACCAGCAGCAGCCAGGTCGGTATCAGCAGCACCGCGCGGTCGTAGCCGTGGAACGAAAGATAGACCACGAGCCCGAAGCCGAGCACCGCGACCGCGAGCAGCGACAGCCGGGCGATGCCGGACGCGATCGCCGGATCGAACAGCGCCACCGCGACCAGCGCGCCCAGGAACACCAGCCAGCCGAGCGTGATATGTGAATAGCGCACGTGCCAACGGTTGAGGTTGAGATAGGCGAACAGGAAAACCAGGAGCGTGGCGGCCAGGATCGCCTCGCCGGCCGCCCGCCAGACCCGCTCGGCGTCCGCCGAGATCTCGAACACCTTGCCCCAGAAGCCGAAATCGATGCCGATATAGACCAGCACCGCCCAGCCGAGCGCGGCGGCGGCCGGAAACATCACGCTGCCCTTGACCACGAACAGGATGGTCAGGAACAGCGCCAGCAAGCCGGCGATCCCGATCACGATGCCGTAGAACAAGGTGATGCTGTTGATCTTGTCCTTGTAGGAGTCGGGCTCCCACAGATAGAGCTGCGTCAGCTTGTCGGTGCGCAGCTCCATCACGTAGGTCATGACGCTGCCGGGATCGAGCGTGATGCGAAAGATGTCTGCGGTCGCGCTGTCCTGCCGGTCGGGCCGGTCGCCGCTGCTGGTGATGCTGACGATGCGCGAGAGGCCGAGGTCGGGCCACAACAGGCCGGACCCCACCATGCGATAATGCGGCACCACGATCAGCCGCTCGAGCTGCTCGTTGCCGGTATTGGTGAGCGCGAACACCGCCCAGTTGGTATTGCCCTCGCGCGCCCGCACGTCCATGCGCTGCACGATGCCGTCGGGGCCGGGGGCGGCGGAGACCAGCAGGCGGTCGGTATCGGTGCGATGGCGCTCGACCGCGGCGGTCAGATCCAGCGCGGCGGCGTCCTGCGGCACGTTCACCGCCTCGACCGCGCGGGCGGACGGGACGCTGGCGAGCACGATCATGATGATCGCCAGCCAGGCGACGGCGCGGACGAGACGCAAACCACGATCTCCAAATACGAGAGCCGTTCGGGCAACAACCGTTCCGGCCAGAGCCGCGCTGGCGGGCGTCAGGTCACTGCTATCCAACATTACGTCTATTTCGCGGCCCGTGATGCCGCCCATTTCGCCCCCCAGGGCCGTGCGGCGGCCGGCCGGCGGCGCCCCGAAGGCGCGCCCCGGCTCCCGGGATTCGAGAACCCGATGCATGCGGGCGCTGCTCACAGGGTCAGCACGATCTTGCCGATATGAACGCTCGATTCCATTCGCGCATGCGCCAGCGCGGCATCGGCGAGCGCAAACGAGCTGTCGATGATGGGCTTGACGCGGCCGGAGGCGATGAGCGGCAGCACCTGTTGCTCGACCGCGCGCGCGATGGCGGCCTTGTCCTCGGTCGAGCGGGCGCGCAACGTCGAGCCGGTATGGTGGAGGCGCTTGAGCATGATGCGGCGGAAATCGACCGTGGCCTTCGGGCTGCCCGCAAAGGCGATCTGCACCACGCGACCCTCGACCGCGGCGGCTTCGTAGTTGCGCTCGATGTAGTCGCCTCCCACCATGTCGAGGATAACATCGGCGCCGTGTCCCTTGGTGGCGGCCTTGGTGACGGCGACGAAGTCTTCGGTCTTGTAGTTAATGGCGGTGTCGGCGCCGAGCGTTCGGCAGGCCTCGCATTTCTCCGCCGTGCCGGCGGTGGCGATCACGCGGGCCCCGATGGCTTTGGCGAGCTGGATGGCGGCGGTGCCAATGCCGGAGGAGCCGCCATGCACCAGCAAGGTTTCGCCCGCCTTGAGCGCGCCACGCTCGAACACGTTGTGCCAGACCGTGAAGAAAGTCTCCGGCACCGCCGCCGCCTCGATCAGCGACAGGGCGGGCGGGATGGGGAGAGCATGCGATTCATGCAGCGGGCAGAACTGCGCATAGCCGCCGCCCACCACGAGCCCCATCACCTGGTCGCCGAGCTTCCAGCGCAGGACCTCGGTGCCGAGCCCCACCACCTCGCCGGCGATCTCCAGGCCCGGAATATCGGTGGCGCCGGGCGGGGGCGGATAGAGACCCTTGCGCTGCATCACGTCCGGCCGGTTCACTCCCGCCGCCGCCACCCGGACCAGCACCTCGCGCGGGCCCGGCGCCGGCACCGGTCGCTGCTCCGGCACCAGCACCTCCGGGCCGCCGGGCGAGCGGATCACGATGGCGGTCATCTGGGCCGGAACGGTGCTCATGGTGATCCATCTGTACACGCTTGGCGGCAGTGCTGCTTTTTTAGTGGGCGATGCCCCGGGTGACAACATGTGACAACCCGGAGGCCCGCCGTTATGCTTGCGGTCGCGGAGCCCCCCATGGCAGCGATCGACGACGACGACCGGCCGAAAAAGAAGATCGCCCACGAAATCGGGCAGGATCTTTCGTTGCTCTCGGTCAAGGAGCTCGACGAGCGCATCGGCTTGCTGCAGGGCGAGATCGCCCGGCTCGAAGCCAACAAGGCCGGCAAGCAGGCCTCACGCCAGACCGCCGACCAGTTCTTCAAGAAGTGAGCCTCATACCGGCGCGCCCGCAGGGTGAATCAAGACCTGCCGGATGGCGCGCAGAAATCGCCGATTCCTTCATAACTTGTTAAGCTTTCTCGATCATTAGTCATGTTGTCCACACTTCTGGACAGCGAGTGGCTCCTGTCCACTCTGTTTGACGCCTCCCTGTTAACCTTTGAGCCGCCGGAAACGGCGGCTCCTTTTTTTGCGCTGTCCCGTTTCGGGCCATCTGCGGCCCCGCCGGCCGGTCGTGCCTGACCAAGGTCCCCCGGACGGCCGCAGCCGCAGCGGCGCCACCTCCGATCTTTCTTATTGCGCCGCACAAGACATTGATCTTGCTCGCAGTAAGCTCGCGCGGCGCCGGCGGCGGGCGCGGGCGTTCCTCCAGATCGCC
>DASYFD010000353.1:0-10025 GCA_036498625.1 Xanthobacteraceae bacterium
CGAACTGGCCGAAGCCGGTCATCATCGGCAGAGTGTTGTCGGGAAGCGGCATATGCATGCGTCCCATCTCGGCCATGCCCTTGCTGCCCATGGCCATGTAATCGGGCACCGCCTTGGTGATGGATTTCTGCAGATCGCTCGAGCGCGCGCCGATCAGGGTTTTCACCTCGTGCCCCATGGCATTCATGGTGTGGTGCGATTTGTGGCAGTGGATCGCCCAATCGCCGGGCTCGTCCGCGATGAACTCGAACGCCCGCATGGCGCCGACCGGCACGTCCGTGGTCACCTCGGGCAGCCGCGCGCTCGGCGGCACCCAGCCGCCGTCCGTGCCGGTCACCTCGAACGTATGACCGTGCAGGTGGATCGGATGATTGGTCATGGTGAGGTTCCCGACCCGCACCCGCACGCGGTCGCCACGCCGCACGACCAACGGATCGATCCCGGGAAACACGCGGGTATTCCACGCCCACAGGTCGAAATCCGTCATGGTCATGACCTTGGGCAGCGAGCTGCCGGGATCGATGTCGAAGGAACTCATGATGAACACGAAGTCGCGGTCGACGCGGTGAGCTTGCGGATCGCTCGGATGCACCACGAAAAGGCCCATCATGCCCATCGCCATCTGCACCATCTCGTCGGCATGCGGGTGATACATGAAGGTGCCGCTGCGCTTGAGCAGGAACTCGTACACGAAGGTCTTGCCGGGCTGGATGTGGGGCTGGGTCAGGCCGCCGACGCCGTCCATGCCGTTAGGCAACGACATGCCGTGCCAATGCACGGTGGTGTGCTCGGGAAGCTTGTTGGTGACGAAGATGCGCACCTTGTCGCCCTCGACCGCCTCGATGGTGGGACCGGGCGACTGGCCGTTGTAGCCCCACAGGCGCGCCTGCATGCCGGGCGCCATCTCGCGCACAACCGGCTCGGCGACGAGGTGATATTCTTTCCAATCGCCGTTCATGCGCCATGGCAGGGTCCAGCCGTTAAGCGTCACGACCGGTTGGTAATTCTGGCCATTGGCGGCTTGTAGCGGCGGTTGCGTTGCCGGCGATACCGCGGTCGCCGCCTCCGGCAGGCCGGCTGCCCGACTGCGACCGCTGATGACGCCGGCTCCGGCGAGCAGCGCCGCCGAACCGATCAAGCCTCTGCGTGAGTACATGCTTGCACCTCCTCAATGGCCTTCGGCGCGGTCCGTTGCGCGCGCCGCCGCCGATCCCTCGGCCGGCGGGCTCACCCCGCCGCCGAGAATTGCCGCGTCGAGATCGATCGTGGCGAGCCAGAAGTCCCGCTCGGCCTCCACGCCGGTGATGGTCGAGGCGACGCGCTGCCGCGCCTCGGTGAGCAGCGCGAACACGTCGATCATCATGGCGTTGTAGCGCAGCACCATCTCGTCGGAGATGAGCTTGCGCAGCGGCAGCACCTCGTTGCGATAGTGCGCCGCGGTGTCGTAGCTGGAACGATAGGCCTGATAGGCTTCACGCGCCTGCGAGCGCGCATTAACCGCCATCCCGGCCAGCCGGTTGACCGCCTGCATGTAGGTCTCCTCCGCCGCGCGCACCCGCGTCGCACCGAAGTCGAACAGGGGAATCTGCAGCTGTGCCTCGAAGCCGCGCTCGATGATGCGGGTGCCGGTCGGCCGGTCGAGGGTGGTCTTGCCGACCCCCGACAGCTCGAGCAGATTGAGAAAGCGGGTTGCCTGCGTGAGGCCGAGCGACTTGGCGAGCGCATCGAGCTCGATGCGCGCGATCTGCAGATCGAGGCGGCGCGCCACCGCCTGCATCTCTACGGTCGGAGCGCTGCGCGGCCGGGCCGGCAGGGCAGGAAGCGAGCCGGGAATCCGGAACGTGAGATCGCGGCCTGAAAGCCCCATGGCGCGCACCAGGCGCTCGCGCTCGCCGGCAGCCTGCTGGCGGGCCTTGGCCAATTGCGCGGCGATCTCGGCGTACAGCACCTGCTCGCGCGCCTGATCGAGCTTGTTCATGGCGCCGCTTTCGCCCAGGCGCTTGGCGAGCTCATCGGCGGTCTTGGCGGTGGCGGTGGCCTGCTCGAGGAAGCCGACGGTCTCGACCGCGGCGATCGAGCGGTAGTAGGCGCGCCGGGTCTCGGCGGCGGCCCGCAACGTCGCCTCGGCGGCATGGAGTTGCGCCTGGCGAAAGCGATCGCCCGCGATCTCCGACCGCGCCGGCAACGTCGCGAGCGCCAATATGTCGCCGACGATGCGGCGCTCGATCTCGAGCTCTACGGATCCGGAAATTCGCTGCAGCGAAAAGGTGGGGCTGGGCGGCAGGCTCGCCTCCACCATGGCGGCCTCCGCAATGCCGAGCTCGTTGTAGTCGGCCTGCAAGCCGCGATTGTTCAGCAGCGCGACCTGGACCGCGGCGCGCACCGTCAGCGGCCGGCGCAGAAGCTGCTCGACCTTGGCACGCGCAGCGGCCGCCTGCTCGGGCGTGCGGATCGCCTGCACGTCGGCCTGCAATGCCTCGCCCGCGATGTCGGCAACCGTGTCCATGCCGGCATCCGGCGACAGGGTCTTGCACGCGGAGAGAAGCAGGCCGCCGATCAAGGCCACGGCGAGCGTCAGCGCGCGTGCGCCGGCGACAGAGCGGAACCGCAGATCGCGCCTGCGCCGCATATCGTTACCTCACCGGATTTGGTTGTGCCGCACCCGGCCGGTTCTGCCCGGCCGGCGGCTTCGCCGCCGCGAAAGCGCAGCCCATAGTGGGCGGCTGCCGCGCCATGGCAGCCGTGACCGCACGAGCATGTACGAACATGAAAATCCCTCACGACGATAGCGGGGCCGGCGGCCGAAGCCGCCACGGCATCACATCGGCAGGAGGGCGATGGGGGGACGATCGATCCGGTCCGGACCGCAGCCGACCAGGCAGCTGGTCAGGATCGGTTGCTGGATATGGTAGGCGGCCGGCTGGTCGACGGAGCCGCCCAAGACCGGCAGCACGGCGATAAAGCCGAATGATCCGCAGCAACTGCCATCGTGGGAATGAGTCTGGGAATGACCTTGGCCGCCGGTGCCGCCTTGAGCCTTCTGGCTCTCGCCCGCGGCGGCGGCGCTCGAGGCCTTGTCGACGTGATGATAATGAACGGTTCCGTCGCTGTGCACGTGAACGTGGACTTGCGCGGACGCGACCTGCTCGGCGATTTCGTCGAAGCAATAGGCCGAGATGGCACCGTTGGTGACCGCGAGAGCGACCGACGGCATGACGACGCCCGCAAGGTAGACGAGCGCGACAAGGTGCGCGGCGCGGCGTGCTGCCCAGCTGGCCAGGATTCGAAGCATCGGATCACTGCGTTCGGGTGAGCGTGCCCGAGAGCGCACGCCACGCCAAATTGTGCCAGCTTGGACGCTGCTCGGCAAGATCGCCCGCGCGCAGAGGGGAGGGGACGGACGGAACCCGCCCGCGGCTCGGTCAAGGCCCCGCCGCCGGCCGCAATGGGTCCGGCGGAGAGAGCAGGCTCACACGCTCGGTATCATCTTGAGGACCGGGAACCAGTCGCCCAGCACGGTCGGGGGCCATGGAATGGCGAGCAGCTGGTCGAACACGATATAGATCAGGGTCAGCATGACCGCCGCCATGATCAACGCATGGCGATACTTCTCGCCGCCTTCGAGCCGCATATAGGCGATGATGAACACCGGCACCGTCGGGATCAGCCCGATCAGGGCCATGCTGCCGAGAAAACCCACCATCCATCCGAAGAAGATGAAGCCGCGGAACAAGATGACGTCGCCGGGCAAGTGGGCGGTCTTGGACGCAATGTCCATGTGGATCTTTTCCGAGATCACCGCCTTGGCCTTGTCGGCGAGACCGCCTTCCCCGGGGGCGCGCCTGAACATGTCGTTCGCCAGGCTCAAGCCCCCGAACAGGACCGCGCCGGTGCCCACGATGCTGGGAATGATCCTGGCCTCGAAGCTCCATGACAGGGACTGGTAGAGCATCACCGCAAACAGGGTCAGCAGGGCGGCCGGAAACAGATTGTCCGAGGTGATGCGCGGACGCCCGAAGTCCGTCAGCATCGCCTTGACGCCGTGATGCGCGCGGATGTCCTGCAGGAGCGGCCCCATCAGGCTCAGGGCGGCCATGGTGAACATCACGATCACGACCGGATGCAGCATCCAGGATATGCCATAGCGCTCGATCGAGATGAACATGTAGCGCTCGAGGATCCCGCCCAGGATGAACCCCAGCACCAGGGGCGGGCGCGGCCATTTGAAATGCTTCATGGCCCAGCCGAGCATGCCGAAGAACAGGAGGGCATAGAGATCGCCCCAGTTCCGCGAAGCCTCGAATGCGCCGATATAGATCAGGCTCAAGACGCACGGCATGATCAGCGTGTAGCGCAGCGTCGCCAGCTTCGCGAGCTGGCCGCTGAACAGGAAGCAAAGTCCGGAGCCCAGGATGTTGGCGATCGCGATGCTCCACACCATCGAATAGGTGATGTCGAGATGCTTGGTGAGCATGTCCGGCCCGGGAACCAAGCCGTGAATGAGGAAGGCGCCGAGCAGGATCGCCATGCCGGCGCTGCTGGGAACCCCGAACGCGACGGTGGGCACCAGCGCTCCGCCCTCGCGGGAATTGGTGGCGCTTTCGGCCGCGATCACGCCGCGCACGTCGCCCTTGCCGAAGGTCAGGGCCGCGCCCTTCTCGGTCTTGAGGGCGTGCCCGTAGGAAATCCAATCGATGACCGAAGCCCCGATTCCCGGAATGGCCCCCATGGCCGAGCCGATCCATGAGCAGCGCAGGATGAGGAACCAGTGCCGCATGCAGTCCTTGACCCCGAGCAGCATGCCGGACTTGGTGTCGACCAATTGCCCTTCGCCCACCACCGCCATCCGCGAGATGGCGAGGTCGCACAGCTCGGGCAGCGCGAAGATGCCGAGCGTGAAGGGCACCAGCGGCATGCCGTCCCACAGATAAAGCGTATCCAGCGTCCAGCGCAGCGTGCCCGACTGCGGATCGGTTCCGATCATGGCCAGCATCATGCCGAAGCAGGCGGCGGTGAGACCGCGCAGCGGCGCGCTGCCGGACAGCACCGACACCATGGAGATGCCGAACACCGCCACCGAGAGCAGCTCGGGCGAGCCGATATAGAGGATGATCGGCCGCAGGATCGGGAGCGCGAGCGCCATCAGGGCGGCGCCGAACAGCCCGCCGATCAGGGCCGACATGTAGGAGGCGCCGAGCGCGCGGCCGGCCTCGCCGCGCCGCGTCATCGGATAGCCGTCGAGCGTCGTCGCCGCCGAGGCCGCATGGCCGGGCGCGCCGAACAGGATGGCCGAGATCGGATCGGCGGTGGTGGTGGTCGAGCCCAGGCCCAGCAACATGCCGAAGGCCGCGTGGGCGTCCATATTGTAGGTGAAGGGCAGCAGTAGCGCGGTGCCGGCCACCCCGCCGATACCCGGCAAGAGGCCGAGAGAAAGGCCCATGCAGACGCCGGCAAACAGGAAGATCAGCCGATGCCAATCAAGAATGATCAGCAGGGCGCTCCCCGCCGCATGAAGCATATCCACTTCCATGACCGTCCCTCACTGGATTTTTTTTGTCGGAAGATTGAGTGTGCAGCCACGTTCTCCCCCATGGTCTGCTCTCCCGTGTTGCCACTCCGGACCCCTACGCGCCCTCGCTGAGCGTGGCGTTCTGTCGCACCGCTGCACCCGACGTCAGTATAAATACCGATCGGAAGGAGGCCGCGCACGCGGGCGCGACCGGGGACGCGCCCCGGCATCCCGCCCAGCTGGTCAAAAAACGAAGCATGATGTCATCGCGCTCGGCTCGACGTGCTCGAAAGCACCCGGGCCGGAACCATGCCAGCTGGAACGCGGTTCGGCAAGATCAGCCTCGGCGGCGGCAAACCTGCCCGCCACCGCTCGATCACACGCTGGGAATCTTCTTGAAGGCCGGAAACCAGTCGCCCAGATAGGTGGGCGGCCATGGCAGCGAAAGCAGCTGATCAAAGACGGCGTAGATCAGCGTTACCATGATCCCAGCCATGATGATGCAGTGGCGATATTTCTCCCCGCCTTCGAGCCGCATATAGGCGATGACGAAGATCGGCACGGTCGGCAGCAGCCCGATTGTGGCCATGGAGCCCAGGAAGGCCACCATCCAGCCGAAAAACACGAAGCCGCGGATCAGAATGATGTGCCCCGGCAGGTGACCGGTCTTGGACGCGATGTCCATATGGATCTTCTGCGTGACCACCGCCTTGGCCTTGTCGGCCAGCCCGACCACGGCGTGCTCCTTGCTGAAAATGTCGTTCGCCAGGCTCACGCTGCAGGTGATGAGCGCAATGACGCCGACGATGGTCGGGATGATCTTGGCCTCGAAGCTCCACCCGGTCGACTGCACCAGCATGACGACGAAAATGGCCAGCAGGGCGGCCGGAAACAGATTGTCGCTGGTCAGGCGCGGGGCGCCGAAATTCGACAGCATCGCCTTGATGCCGTGATGCTCGCGGATGTCCTGCAGCATCGGCCGCGTCAGGGTGAGGATCGACATCGCGAACATGACCACCACCAGCGGGCGCAGCATCCAGCTCACGCCGTAGCGCTCGATCGAGATGAACATGTAGCGCTCGAGGATGCCGCCCAGCACGATGCCCAGGATCAGCGGCGGACGCGGCCAGCGGAAATGCTTCATCGCCCAGCCGAGCATGCCGAAGAACAGGAGCGAATAAAGATCGCCCCAGTTCCGGGAGGCCTCGAACGCGCCGATATAGATGAGGCTGAGCACGATCGGCATGATCAGGGTGTAACGCAGGGTTGCGAGCTTCGCGAGTTGCCCGCTGAAGAGGAAGCAGAGCCCCGAGCCGACGATGTTGGCGACCGCGATGCTCCACACCATCGAATAGGTGATGTCGAGATGCTTGGTCAGCATATCCGGCCCGGGGACCAGGCCGTGAATGAGGAAGGCGCCGAGCAGGATCGCCATGCCGGCGCTGCTCGGCACCCCGAAGGCGACGGTCGGTACCAGATGACCGCCTTCGCGGGCATTGGTGGAGCTTTCGGCAGCGATGATGCCGCGCACGTCGCTGCGGCCGAAGGTCTGTGCCGCACCCTTCTCGGTCCGCAAGGCATGCCCGTAGGCGATCCAGTCGATGACCGCGACGCCAATCCCCGGGATCGCCCCCATGGCGGCCCCGATCCACGAGCAGCGCAGGATCAGGAACCAGTGCTTCAGGCAATCCTTGACGCCGAGCAGCATGCCGGTCTTGGTGTCGATCATCTTGCCTTCCGCCACCACCGCCATGCGTCCGATCGCCAGGTCGCAGAGCTCGGGCAGCGCAAAAATGCCGAGCGTGACCGGTACCAGCGGCAGCCCGTCCCAGAGATAAAGGGTGTCCATCGTCCAACGCAGCGTGCCCGACTGCGGATCGGTGCCGACCATCGCCAGCATCAGGCCGAAGCAGGCCGCGCTCAGACCGCGCAGCGGCGTATTGCCCGACAGCGTGGACACCATCGAGATGCCGAACACAGCAATCGACAGAAGCTCGGGTGAGCCCATGAACAGAATGATCGGGCGCAGCAGCGGCAACGAGATCCCCATCAGGAAGGCCCCGAACAACCCGCCAATCAGCGCCGACATATAGGAGGCACCGAGCGCCCGCCCGGCCTCTCCCTGGCGCGTCATCGGATAGCCGTCGAGCGCGGTCGCGGCCGAGGCCGCGTGGCCGGGCGCGCCGAATAGAATCGCGGAGATCGGGTCGGCGGTGGTCGTGGTCGAGCCCATGCCCAACAGGAGCGCAAAGGCAGCGGGTGCATCCAGGTTGTAGGTAAAGGGCAGCAACAGCGCCAAGCCGGCAACCCCGCCGATTCCCGGGAGGATGCCCAAAGCGAGCCCCATGCACACCCCGCCGAAAAGATAAGCCAAACGGATAGGATCAAGAATAACGAGCAGGGCAGTGCCTGCCGACTGAAGCATGTCCGCTTCCATGACCGTCCCCTCACTGGAAATTTGTAGAGTTCTTGTTGGAAGGTCGGCGCAATACGGCCCCCGCCGTTGCTCGCTTCCCAGTAAGCGAGCGCCCGCAGCCGGAGCGGGCCGTACCGCCGCTCCGCCCAATTCGTTCCATATTGCGCTAGATGCAAATGCTGCCCCGCGGCGGCATTTGCTTATCTTTTATTTGATTATTTAGAGCCGAGAATCTGACTCGCTACAAGCGTTCGCAGCGCGATCCGAATGCGACCTGCTGACGCGTGGGTAGAGAGGACGCAGGCGCTGGCGTCGCGCCCAAGTGCACCCCCGGAGATAAGCGAGAGGCCTGTCTTGCCACCCGTTGTGCACTGCGCTAAGCCCTGGGACATTCCCGTGCCGGAACGAGTCCAGTGTGACAGGGCATTCGCCGGGGCACGCGCGCCCTGTCCGGCAACCGGTCTCAATGGGCGCTCCGGCCCCGGAATTCAACGCGCGATGGAATCTCCAGCAAGCCGAGGATCGCGGTGAACGAGCTGTTGCAGACTTATCTTCCCCTGGTGGTTTTCGTTGCGGTCGCAATCGGGCTCGCGATGGCGCTGCTGGTGGCGCCATTCCTGGTTGCATACAAGCACCCCGACCCTGAAAAGCTGTCGGCTTATGAATGCGGGTTCAAGGCTTTCGACGATGCCCGCATGAAATTCGACGTACGTTTCTACCTGGTCGCCATCCTTTTCATCATTTTCGATCTCGAGGTGAGCTTTCTGTTCCCCTGGGCGGTCGTGTTCGGCCGTCTGGGCCTTTACGGGTTCTGGTCGATGATGGTGTTCCTGGGCGTTTTGACGGTCGGATTCATCTATGAGTGGCGCAAAGGAGCGCTCGAATGGGATTAGGCGGGCGCGCGGCCTCGACGGCACCGGCGGGCACGGGCCTCATCGATCCGAACACGGGCAAGCCGGTCGGGGCGGACGACGGCTTTTTCCTCGGTCTCAATGACGAGCTCAGCGACAAGGGCTTCCTGCTCACCGCCAGCGAAGACCTCATCGTCTGGGCACGCACCGGCTCGCTGATGTGGATGACGTTCGGGCTGGCCTGCTGCGCGGTCGAGATGATGCAGATGTCGATGCCGCGCTATGACGCCGAACGGTTCGGCTTCGCGCCGCGCGCCTCGCCGCGGCAGTCCGACGTGATGATCGTCGCCGGCACGCTCACCAACAAGATGGCGCCGGCGCTGCGCAAGGTCTACGACCAGATGCCGGAGCCGCGCTACGTCATCTCCATGGGCTCCTGCGCCAACGGCGGCGGTTACTACCATTATTCCTATTCGGTCGTGCGCGGCTGCGACCGCATCGTGCCGGTGGACATCTACGTACCCGGCTGTCCGCCGACCGCCGAAGCCTTGCTCTACGGCGTGCTCTTGCTGCAGAAGAAGATTCGCCGCATTGGGACGATCGAACGCTAGGCGCGCCGCACCGGTCATGGACGAAGCACTCCATCAACACGCTGAGACGATCGCGGACGCCCTCAAAGGCTCGCTCATAGCCCATGCGATCGCCTTCGGGGAACTCACCATCACGGTGGCGCCGGGCGACATCGTGGCGGCGGTCGAGGTTCTGCGCGACGACGAGCGCTGCCGCTACACCAGCATCATCGATATCACCGCCGTCGATTGGCCCGGCCGCGAGCCGCGCTTCGACGTCGTCTATCATTTCCTTTCGCCCAGCCACAATCGGCGCATCCGGGTGAAGATCGGGGTCGGTGAGACCGCGGCGGTGTCCTCGATCATCGCGGTGTTTCCCGGCGCCGACTGGTTCGAGCGCGAGGTCTATGATCTTTATGGCGTGCCGTTCACCGGCCATCCCGACATGCGGCGGCTCTTGACCGACTACGGATTCGAGGGCCATCCGCTGCGCAAGGATTTCCCGCTCACCGGCTTTGTCGAGGTGCGCTGGGACGACGAGCAGAAGCGCGTCGTCTACGATCCCGTCCGCTTGGCGCAGGAGTTTCGCAATTTCGATTTCCTGTCGCCCTGGGAGGGGCCGGATTATCTGCTGCCGGGCGACGAGAAGGCGAAAAAGGCGAGTAGCGAGTAGCGAATAG
>DASYFD010000354.1:0-21722 GCA_036498625.1 Xanthobacteraceae bacterium
ACCCGGATCGCTTCGCGATCCGACCTCCCCCTTTCAGGAGGAGGTAAGCAAGAGCATCGGGCTCCGCCGCGGCCCATTCCGCGGTCAGTTCGTGCGGGCATTACCGGCCGCGAACTCGGCGATCATCCGCTTGAGCTCGGCCTGGTTGCCGGCCTTGTCGGCTTCCACAAAGGCTGCGAGCCGCTTCTGGAACGGATCGGTCGCGGCCTTCTGCTCCAGATCGTCGAGCTTGGCGAGCTGGGCTTGAATATCTGCGCTCTGCTTCTTCTTGTCCTCGTCGGAGAGCTTGGCGTCGCTTTGCACCCGCAGCAGGTCGCGGCTGGCCTCGAGCTTGCGCATGGGCAGGAGCTGGTTGTCGGACGAGGGCCGCAGCGGCGACCAGATCATGCCGGCGATCATCTCCTTGGCGGCCTTGATCTCGTCAGGCGAGCCGATGCGGCCGTAGCTCAGCAGAAACGTGTAGAGCTTGGCCTTGATGGCCGGATCGAGGTCCTTGCGCCACACGATCGGATCGAGCGGGATGATGGGAGAGGTCCAGATGATCTTGATCTGCTCGCGCGCCTGCGGGGAGGTCATCATCAGCCGCTGCAGATCTTCGCTGTTGTTGGTTGCCGCCGCCACCTGCTTGTTGGCGACCGCCATGGCGTTGGCCTGATGGTTGGCGTTGCGCACGGTCTTGAAGCAGGCCTTCGGATCGACGCCTTTGGCGGCAAAGATGTAGGCGGTCGGCACCAGGAAGCCGGAGGTCGAGTTCGGATCGCCGATGCCGAAGTCGAGCGTCTTGTCGCACTTGAGGATGTCCTCGAGCTTGTTGTAGGGGCTGTCCTTGTTAACGATGATGTGGGAGTAGTAGCCGAGGCTGCCGTCGGTGGCCACCACCTGGGCAAAAACCTCGCCGCTGGCGCGGTCGACCGCTTCCATGCCGGATTTGTTGCCGTACCAGGCCACCTGGACCTTGCTGAACCGCATGGCCTCGATCACGCCCGCGTAGTCGGTGGCATAGAAGCCATTGATCTTGTAGCCGGTGGACTTGGCCATGGCCTGCAGGAACGGTTCCCAGATCTTCTTCTGGTTGACCGAGGCCTCGGTCGAGATGATGCCGAAATTGAGCTCGGTCGGCGCCTGCGCCTGCGCGTTGGCGGCGAGGCCCGACAGCGCGAGCGCGACGGCAGTCACCGTGCACGAGAGCAGTGTCCGCAACATTTTTCGTCTCCCCATTGAGTGAGCATCGAAAGAGTCAAGTGACGCTGTTCGCCCTTGTGGTCGATGAACCGCCGCCAAAATCTCAGCCGGCCGCGGCCGACTGCAGCACGGCGTGCTGCGACATTGCGTGCGTCGGTACTGGAAGCTGCGGATCCGGGTACAAAGGACGTGGCGGCGTCGCCGATCGCGCCGGGGCAGCCTGCGCGCCATCCAACGAGATGCTGGCCTGATCGAGCGAGGGCAGGAACAGATCGCTGCTCTCGGCGCCGTAGATGCTGTTGAGGAGCTCCGGCGTGAGCTCGCATGACGGCCCGTCATACACCACCTCGCCGGCCTTGAGCGCGATGGTGCGCGGGCAATATTTCACCCCGTATTCGACCTGGTGCAGCGACACCAGAATGGTGATGCGGTCCCGCCGGTTCATGTCGGCGAGAATATCCATCACGCGGCGCGCCGACTTCGGGTCGAGCGAGGCGATCGGCTCATCCGCGATGAGAAGCTCGGCACCTTGCAGCAGGGTGCGGGCGATGGCGGCGCGCTGCTGCTGGCCGCCCGAGAGCTCCGAGCCGCGCTTGAGCGCATGCTCCGCCATGCCGACGCGGTCGAGCGCCCGCATGGCGCGCCGCTTTTCGTCGGCGGTGAAGCGCCCGAGCGTGCCTTGCAGGAACGGCATGCGGCCGAGCAGGCCAAGGCAGACATTGGTGAGAACCGGAAGCCGCGAGACCAGGTTGAACTGCTGGAACACCACCCCGATGCGCGCCCGCAGCTCCTTGGCCGATCCGATGATCCGCCCGTTCTGCTGCATCGGCTGACCGAACAGGAAGATGGCGTCCGCGTCCGCATCGCAACCTTTGGCACGCCGCTTGTCGATCGGCACCAAGCCGGCGATCGCCCTGATCAACGTGGATTTGCCGGAACCGGATGCCCCGATCAGCGCGACCATCTCGCCGCGCTTGAGCTGGAATGAAACGTTCCGCAGGACCGGGCTACGGCGGTCGAACGACTTTGAAACCCGCCGCACCTCGACGAGAGTTTCAGTCAGCATGTCGGACCTCCTGGCAGATCTGGGCTACCAGCGGCATGTGACAGTGCGATGAAGGCCCGGGGGGCGGCCCCGGTTATCCCGCCCCATTCCGCAGCGATGCCCGGCCAATGACCCGGAAAGCCTCGTCCGGATGATCTTGCCGCACCAGGGCGAGCTGATCGATTTGAACGGGCCGCAGGCCATGCAGCCGAACAAACTCGTTTTGCAGGAGGAGGTGGATGGCGGCGCGGCGATCCGGCTCGATTTGGCCCGCGAGCGTCATGTGGAAGCGGAAGTCATCGAACACATACGGATATCCGAAGCGTTCGAGGTTTGCGGTCTGTCGCGGGCTGAGCCCGGCCGCCAGGCGTCTGGCCCGTTCCGGCGCCGTCAGCGGCGAGCGAAAGCGCTCGAAGCCGGTGACGCAGTCCGCCGCCAGCCGGTCGAGGGCAGGCGACGTGGTCCGCGGAAGGATCGCCACGAACCCGCCGATCAATCCGACCGCAGGCTCGAAGGTCGGGATGGCGGCGATCGAGGAAGCCAGGGACTTGGTCTCGGCCAACAGATCGCTTTGGTCGAATTCGTCGCGCAGCCGGAACGGCGCTTTCAGGGTGGCATGAAAGCCGTAAGTGCGCGGCTCCGCGGTCAGCGCCGCCCATTCGGCTTCGGTGAGCCCGGCGTCGCGCGGCCGTGCCGTGGTCTCGCCGGTGTAGCAATCATATCCGAGCACGGCCGCGCCAAAGCGGTAGAGCGCCGTTTCGGCGGCCGGAACGAAGTAGATGGCAAAGCGCGGGCCGTCCGCCACGGTGAATGCCCTTTCCGCCCCCTCAATACGACACGATGCGGTCGGCTTCGACCAGATGCACGATGCGGCCCGCCACGATGGTGGCGACCACGCGCGGCCGCTCTTCCCGCGTATCCACCAGGATCAGGTCGGCGCGCAGCCCGGCCGCGATGGTGCCGCGGTCGCTGAGCCGGGCGGCCGCGGCGGCGGTCGCCGAGACCAGCGCCCAGGCGGCATGCAGCGGCAGGACGTTCTCGGCCGCGATCCGCAACGCCGCCAGCAGCTGGGCCGGATAGTAATAGTCCGACGCGAGCACCGAGCACAGGCCGCGTCCCACCATGTCCTTGGCGTCGATCCAGCCGGTATGGCTGCCGCCGCGCACCACATTGGGGGCGCCGAGCACGATGTCGTCGCCTTGCGCCGCGGCCTCCTGCGCGGTCTCTACCGTGGTCGGGAATTCCGCCAGCCGGCATCCGAGCGCGCGGAACCAGCGCCGCTGCTCGGGGGTCGTGTCATCATGGGAGAGCAGCGGGATGCCGTGCTGGAGCGCCACGCGCGCGATCCGCTCGATCGAGGCCGGCACCTCGTTGCCGCGCCCGCGCACGCGCTCGACCAGGCGCAGGAACGCCTCGCGCGTCAAGCCTGAGCGCTCCACCATGGGGCCGAGCTTCTTGGAGCGCGCGGATGTCTCGTCGGCGATCAGCATGTGATCGTTGAATGCCACCAGATCGATCCGCCGCTCGGACAGCCATTGCAGGATCTCGGGCTCTGCCTCGAGATTGAAGGTCTCGTGCCGCAGGTGAAAGCGCGTATCCGCGCCCAGCCGCGGCCGCAGCGCCTCGATGCCGGCCAGCATGGCGCGGGCATTCTCGGGTCCGCGCAGGCCCGGCTCCCACGACCAGGTCACGCCGTGGAAGACCGTGGTGATGCCGTTGGCCAGCGCCTGCCGGTCGCTGTCGATGAGCGCGATGTCCATGGCGAAGTGCACGCCCGGCCGCGGCATCATCTGCCGCTCGAAGGCGTCGCCATGAATGTCCACGATGCCGGGCAGCACCATCAGCCCATCGGCATTGAGACGGCGGTGCGCGGGCGCATCGCTGCCGATGTGGCTGATCACGCCCTGCTGGGGCGCCAGATGGATGGTGGTGCTTTCCAGCCGGTCGCCGATGAGGGCGCGTCCGCCCTCGATGCAGATGTCCATGGTCGCGATCTTATCACCGAGTTGCGCCGATGTTGCCGGCCAAGGGTTTCACGCCGTGGCGTCCGCCGTCTCGTACCGGTCGAGAAAGCGGGCGATGGAAAGTTTCTGAAAGTCCGGCAACGCGGCTTGCAGACGTTCGTGGCTCCAATCCCACCAGGCGAGTTGCTGCAGGCGCTGCGCGATTTCATCGGGAAAGCGAGCCCGGATGGAGCGGGCCGGATTGCCGGCCACGATCCCGTAAGGCACCACGTCCTTGGTCACCACGGCGCCGGCGGCCACCACCGCACCAGTGCCGATGCTGCGGCCCGGCAGAACGATGGCGCCGTGACCGATCCAGACATCGTGGCCGATTGTCACCTGGTGGGATCGGCGCCAGGCGAAGAAATCCGCGTCATCGGGCGCGCCGGCGAAATAGGCGCTGGCCCGATAGCTGAAATGCGACTGGCTGGCGCGCTCCATCGGGTGGTTGCCCGGATTGATCCGCGTCATCGCGGCGATCGAGCAGAACTTGCCGATGGTCGCACAGGCGGCATCGCTGTCGTTGACCACGTAGGAGTAGTCGCCGAGCACGACCTCGAGCAATTGGGTGCGGGCGCCGACCTCGCAATAGGCGCCGAGCCGGCAGTTGCGCACCTCGGCGCTCGGATGGACCAGCGGTGTCGTCGAGAGGGCAGGGGACGGCATGGCTCAGGCACGTTTCGGGTCGGAATACGGTCCATGGAGAGACGACATTCCGATGACACAACGATGACAGGAAGGTCGCTGCGTCGACGCGGCCACGCGATCCTGCGACCTTCGGCGGCCGCACCCGGAGTGGCGGGCGCCCACCCGGCATCGGCGTGATCGCGGCGTGCCTGAAACGCGAGGCCGGAGCAGGCGCTCCGGTCAATTGCGCGATTGCTTGAAGTAGCGCAGGTCGGGCGGCGGCTGGTCCTTCCTGACCGGCATCAGGAGGCCGTCCGCGCTCAGGAAATAGGCCTCCTTGCCGATCTGGACATGCATGTTGCCGACGCTGCAGATGTTCTGCACCCAATGCGGGTTCTTCTGCAGCCGATAGGTCTTGTCGACCGTCCAGGGGTGCGTCAAGGCGTGATCGAAGGTCGTCATCTCATCGTGAATGATCTCGGCATTCTGCTTGTCGCGGTAGATACGTTCCTTGATGACGGTCTGGTTGTCGACATGCAGCGGAATGCCGGCATTGTCGAAGCTGCGCGGGCCGTTGAAGTTGCGGGTCTCGACCTTGAGCAGGCTGTAGCGGCCGTCCTGGTCGGGCTCGCTCCACTTGCCGATCGAGTAGCCGTAAAACGAAGGATCCTCGTTCTCGGGCCAATCGCGCCCATCCGTATAGATCCGGCGCGGCACGGCCTGAATGAAGAGCACATGGGTGACCTTGGGGGTGACGACGAATTCGAGCCCCTGGTTTCCGGCCATGTCGCGCGGCATGCCGCCCGGCAGGCATGAATAGGTCTGGTTGGCGCCCTGGCCGCCGGTGGCTTGATCCTTGAGACCAGCCTCGAATTTGGCCTGGTACTCGGGCGTGAGGGGGGCCTGTTGTCCGCGCCCGGTCGGCTTGCTCGGATCATAGCGGTTGCCGCCGCCGACCGCGGCGATCCAGCGCATCGGCCCCGACCAGTCCGGATATCTCGATGGGTCGTATCTCGACGCTTCGTCTTTCGACGGGTCGCTCTTCGACGCGTTCTGGGCCGGCGCACCGGTGCCGGCGATGCACAATGCGGCCAATGCGATTGCTGCGGACGCGCTCCGACAAAACATGGCTGTCCTCCCGAGGCGACTATCGAGAAAAGCTACACCGGTTCGGGTGTGCCAGGAAGGGGCCGCAGTACCTCGGTGTCGGCATTCCGCTTCGGCCGCCGCCGCACGCTACCCGGCGGTGCGATGTGGTATGTTCGGTGGCAATCGATGCAGCGGCAGACATCGGGCCGGTCGCGATCAAGCAAGTCGTTCAGAAGTCCAGGGAGGACAAACCATGTCGGGGCGAAATTCGATCACGGCGATGGCGGCAGCGACGGCCGCTGCGCTGATGCTCAGCGTCGGCGGCGGCGCGCGGGCCGATGAGCCGAAATACCCCAGCTGGAAGGGCCAGTGGAGCCGCCTCCTGGTTCCGGGTGTGGGAGGCCAAGGGGCATTCGACCAGACCCGATTCTGGGGACGCGGCCAGCAGGCCCCGCTGACCCCGGAGTATCAGAAGGTCTGGGAAGACAGCATGGCCGATCAGGCCAAAGGCGGACTGGGCAACTATCCGCCCGCCACCTGTCACCCGAGCGGCATGCCGCGCATGATGTATTTCGGGGCGGAGGAGTACATCATCACGCCGGACACAACCTACATCATGGTCGGGGGCGGCGTCGATCAGCACCGTCGCGTCTTCACCGACGGGCGCGACTGGCCGGCCGAGATCGAGCCGACCTGGGCGGGCTATTCCATCGGCCGCTGGATCGACGAGGCCGGCGACGGTCACTACAGCGTGCTCTAGGTCGAGACCCGCGGCCCCTTCAAGGGTCCACGCGCATTCGATGCCAGCGGCTTGCCGACGCATGCCGACAATATGTCGATCTTCAAGGAGCGGTTCCATCTCGACAAGGCCGATCCCGAAATTCTCCATGACGAGATTACCGTGATCGATCACGCCCTGACCCGGCCGTGGAGCGCGGACCGGCGTTACATCCACAATGCCGACCGGAGCGCGCAATGGCCCGAGGTCTTTTGCGTCGAGAGCAATGTCAATCTCGTGATCGGCAAGGAAAACTATGTGAAGAGCGCGGACGGCTACTTGATGCCCGCCAAGAAGGACCAGGCGCCGCCGGATTTGCGATATTTCAAGCCGCAGCAGAAGTGACGGCCGAGCTTAGCTGTCCACCACTAGCTCGACCCGGTCGGCGGCAAATCTTGCGCGACTGGTCAGGATCGGCACGCCGCGCGGTGTGACGTCGATGCTGTCGACGATGAAGACGGCGCGGCCGGGAACCAGCCGAAGCCGCTCGGCATCGAGCGCGTCGGCGGTGGCGGCCGAGATGCGGGTGCTTTGCCGCCTGTAGTCGCTGATGCCGAAATGCGCGAGCGTGGCGGTCATCGAGAGATGAGCCCGATAGATGCGCGCCGCATCGGCGGCTCGGGCAGCCGGCAGCCAACTGGTGGCGGAGCAGATCGGCACCCGATCGGCGCTGCGCAGAATCTCCAGGCGAACGACCGTTTCGCCAACCGCGAGGCCCAGGCGCTGGGCGATCTCGGCGGTCGCCGGCTCGCTCCCATGCGCGATGAGCCGGCCTTCCGCTCCGCGGCCGGCGGTTCCGACGATCTCCGAGAAGCGGGTGCGCGTTCCGATCGGATAGGTGAGACGCTTGCGTTCCACATAGGTGCCGCTGCCGCGCTCGGCGCGAACGAGGCCCCGCCGGGTCAGCTCTGCGAGCGCGTGCCGCACCGTGTGCCGGTTGACGCCGAAACGGGCCGCGATCTCGATCTCGCCGGGCAGACGGTCGCCGGCCGCGTAAGTGCCGCGCGCGATCGCCTGCTCGAGGTCATCGGCGATCCGGCGCCACAAGGTGACGCCGGGCGCGGCCGGCGCGCGGCGTTGCGGCCTCATGCTCTGGCACGCCGGTGCCGAATCCCTCCCCCTTTCAGGGGGAGGTGTCGCCGAGAGAGCGGTGGATGTGTCATTTGCGGCACGTCGGTCATCAGGGCGTCATTGAAATGGCGTTTAAAGTTGTCTAGTACAATAGACAACTTGAGCGACAAGTCCAGCCGACAAGTGAGCGAGCCGCCCATGCCCGAGCCGCAGATACCCGATCCCGGCCCCCGCCGCGCCGCCATGGCGCTGCTGGCGCAGGCGCACACACCGGAGATCCAGCAGGGTCTGGCGGCGGTCGCCGACCCGCTGCGCTATGTGGAACTGCGGCCGGTGGCGAGCGGGCTCGTGATGGTGCGCGGCCGCATCGGCGGCGACGGCGCGCCCTTCAATCTCGGCGAGGCGACGGTCACGCGCGCGGCGGTGCGCATGGAGTCGGGCGAGGTCGGATTCTCCTATCTGCTGGGCCGCGACCACGCCAAGGCGCGGCTTGCAGCCGTATGCGATGCGCTCTGGCAGAGCGCGCGCAGCCGGGACGCGGTCGAGCGGCACGTGCTGGCGCCGATCCGGATGCGGCTCGAGGCCGAGCGCGCGCAGAAGCGCGAGCAGGCGGCTGCCACCCGCGTCGACTTCTTCACCCTGGTTCGCGGCGAGGATTGAAATGCTGGCACCCGCCTTCGACGATCCGGCGTTGGCGAGCCAGGCGGTGTTCCGCACCGTCATGGAGGCGATGGCGCGGCCGGGCCTCCCGCGGCCACTGCCGTCACGGCTCGCGGTTCCGCCGCCGCTCACCCCGGCCGCCGCGGCCGTGGCTTTGACCTTGCTCGATTACGAGACGCCGTTCTGGCTCGATCAGGGGCTCGCTGCCGGAGAGGTTGCGCCCTGGCTCACGTTTCACACCGGCGCGCCGCTGACCGCGGATGGCGCGCGGGCAACTTTCGCCTTGGTGTCCGACCCCGCCGCCATGCCGCCTTTCGATGCCTTTTCGTCCGGCTCCATCGAATACCCGGACCGCTCGACCACGCTGGTGGTGCAGGTCGCAAGCTTCGGTCAAGGCGAGGAGCTCACCCTCTGCGGCCCCGGTATCCCCGGAACCAGAGGCTTTTCCGCGCAGCCGCTGCCGCCGGATTTTCGGGCGCGGCTCATCGCCAACCGCGGCATGTTCCCGCGCGGCCTCGATCTCATTCTGGTGAGCCCGGATGCGGTCGCGGCATTGCCGCGCTCGATCCGCGTCGGGTCCTAGAGGAAACGGCCATGTATGTTGCAGTCAAAGGCGGCGAGCGCGCGATCGAGAATGCCCATGCGCTGCTTGCCCATGCGCGCCGCGGGGATCCGGCCGTGCCGGAGATTTCGGTTGCGCAGATTTCCGAGCAGCTGGCGCTGGCGGTCGACCGCGTGATGAGCGAGGGCTCGCTCTATGACCGCGAGCTTGCGGCGCTCGCCATCAAGCAGGCGCGCGGCGATCTCATCGAGGCGATCTTCCTGGTGCGCGCCTTCCGCACCACGGCCCCGCGCTTTGGCGCCTGCGAACCGATCAATACGGCCGTGATGGACATGGATCGGCGCATCTCGGCCACTTTCAAAGATCTGCCGGGCGGGCAGGTGCTGGGGCCGACTTTCGACTATACGCATCGGCTGCTCGACCACGATCTGGTGGCGGGCAGCGCCGTTCCGGCGCCGGCGCGTGCGCCTGCCGCGCAGGAGCCGATGCCGCGGGTCACCGATCTGCTCGCGGCCGACGACCTGATCGAGCATTCGGACGCCGCCGATCCGGCCGCTCCGGTCGGCGATCTCACGCGCGAGCCGCTGGCACTGCCCGCCGATCGGGATCTGCGGCTGCAGAACCTGGCGCGCGGCGACGAAGGATTTTTGCTCGCGCTCGGCTATTCGACTCAGCGCGGCTATGGGCGCACCCACCCGTTCGCGGGCGAGATCCGCTTCGGGACCGTCGAGGTCGAGTTCTTTGCGGAGGAACTCGGCTTTGCGGTACCGCTCGGCCGCATCGCGGTGACCGAATGCCAGATGGTCAATCAGTTCAGCGGCACCGCCAGCGAGCCGCCGCGCTTCACGCGCGGCTACGGCCTCACCTTCGGGCAGGGCGAGCGCAAGGCGATCGCGATGGCGCTGGTCGATCGCGCGCTGCGGGCGCGCGAGCTCGGCGAGGATGTCAAGGCACCGGCCCAGGACGAGGAATTCGTCCTCATGCATTCCGACAATGTCCAAGCAACCGGCTTTGTGGAGCATCTCAAGCTGCCCCACTACGTCGACTTCCAGGCGGAGCTCGGACTGGTGCGGCGCTTGCGCGAGGAATTTACGGCCGCCCGGGATGGCGAGCCCGGCATTGCGGAGGCCGCCGAATGAACGCATGGCAACGCGACGAATCGCAACGCGACCGCACCTACAACTTCGCTTATCTGGATGAGCAGACCAAGCGCATGATCCGCCGCGCGATTCTCAAGGCCATCGCCATTCCGGGCTACCAGGTGCCGTTCGCGAGCCGGGAGATGCCGATGCCCTACGGCTGGGGCACCGGCGGCGTTCAGGTCACCGCCTCGATCCTCGGGCCTGACGATATTCTGAAGGTGATCGATCAGGGTTCCGACGACACCACCAATGCGGTCTCCATCCGCAAGTTCTTTGCCAAGACTGCCGGCGTGCGTACCACCACCCATACCGGCGCGGCGACCGTCATCCAGACCCGCCACCGGATTCCGGAGGCGCCGCTGCATGAGGGCCAAGTCCTGGTCTACCAGGTCCCGATCCCCGAGCCGCTGCGTTATCTGGAGCCGCGTGAAACCGAGACCCGCCGCATGCACGCGCTGGAGGAATACGGGCTCATGCATGTCAAGCTGTACGAGGACATCGCCCGCCACGGCCACATTGCCACCACCTATGCGTATCCGGTCAAGGTCGACGGCCGTTATGTAACCGATCCATCGCCGACGCCCAAATTCGACAATCCCAAAATGAACGATTGCGCGGCCCTGCAGCTGTTCGGTGCCGGCCGCGAGAAGCGCATCTATGCGATCCCGCCCTACACGCAGGTGGTCTCGCTCGACTTCGAGGATCATCCGTTCGAGCCATACCGGCACGACGCGACCTGCGCGCTGTGCGGCGCGACCGCAAGCTTCCTCGACGAGCTCATCACCGATGATCGCGGCACGCGCATGTTCCTGTGCTCGGACACCGACTATTGCGAGACGCAGCGCGACCGCACCGTCAATCTGAAGGAGCCTTCCCGTGCCTGATCTCGCGCCCGTCACCGTGCGCAAGGCGGACGCCGCCGACATTCCAGCGGTGCTCGGCCTCTATGCCCAGCCGGATCTCGATGACGGTAGCGTGCTCAGTGTCGAGGAGGGGGTTGCCCTGTTCGAGCGTTTCGCCCGTTACCCGGACTACACGCTGTATGTGGCCGAGCAGGATCGCGCGGTCGTCGGCACCTTCGCGCTCCTGGTGATGGATAATCTCGGCCATCTCGGCTCGCCGTCCGGCATCGTTGAGGACGTGGTGGTGGCGCCCGACCGCCACGGCAACGGCATTGGGGCTGCCATGATGCGCTTTGCGCTGGAGCGCTGTGCGGAGAAGCGCTGCTACAAGCTGATGCTCTCCTCCAATGCCAAACGGGGGCGCGCGCATGCCTTCTACGAGTCGCTCGGGTTCGAGCGCCACGGCTACAGCTTCCGCGTCGATCTCGGGCGGGTGCTGGCATGAGCGTGGTGGCCGACGATGAGCCGCTGCTGGCGGCTCAGGGGTTGTCGAAGTGGTACGGCCGGCAGCTCGGCTGTCGCGACGTGTCGTTCGAGCTCTATGCCGGGGAGGTGCTGGCGATCGTCGGCGAATCCGGGTCCGGCAAGACCACCTTGCTGCAGCTCTTGTCATGCCAGCTCGAGCCGGATGGCGGGCGCGTCTGCTACCGCACCCGCGACGGCGCCATGCGCGATCTCGCCACCCTCGGCGAAGCCGAGCGGCGTTTCCTGTTTCGTACCGACTGGGGCTATGTGCATCAGGATCCGGCGCTGGGTCTGCGCATGGCGGTCTCCGCCGGCGGCAATGTGGGAGAACGCCTGATGGCGGTGGGCTGGCGGCATTACGGCCGCATCCGCCACACCGCGGCCGAGTGGCTCGATCGGGTCGAGATCGACCGCGCCCGCATCGATGATGCGCCGCGCACCTATTCGGGCGGCATGCGGCAGCGGCTGCAGATCGCGCGCAACCTGGTGACGCAGCCGCGACTCGTGTTCATGGACGAGCCGACCGGGGGTCTTGACGCATCGGTGCAGGCGCGGCTGCTCGATCTCTTGCGCGGCCTGGTCGGCGAGCTCGGCCTGGCGGTGCTGATCGTGACTCATGATCTCGCTGTCGCACGCCTGTTGTCGCACCGCATAATGGTCATGAAGGGCGGCGAGGTGATCGAGCAGGGCCTGACCGATCAGGTGCTCGACGATCCCCACGAGGCCTATACCCAGCTGCTGGTTTCCTCGATTCTGCCCGCATGAGGCTTTGAATGTCCGCCGTGCTTGAACTGCGCAACGCAAAAAAGAGCTTCACCATGCATCTGCAGGGCGGCTTGCGCCTTCCGGTCGTCGCCAGCGTCGATTTTTCGGTCGCGGCCGGGCAATGCGTGGTCCTGGCCGGACCCTCCGGCGCCGGCAAGTCCTCGATCCTCAAGATGATCTTCGGCAACTATCGCTGCGACAGCGGCGCGATCCTGATCCGCCACGGCGACACCACCACTGATGTGGCGAGCGCCGAGCCGCGCCGCGTTCTCGGCCTGCGCCGGACCGTCATGGGCTATGTGAGCCAGTTCCTGCGCGCGGTGCCGCGGGTTGCCGCCCTCGATGTGGTGGCCGAGCCGCTCCTGGTCGAGCCGGCGGCGCGCACGGAGGTGCGCGCCGAGGCGGCGGCCCTGCTGCATCGCCTCGCTATTCCGGAGCGCCTGTGGCAAGTCCCGCCGGTCACCTTCTCGGGCGGCGAGCAGCAGCGCGTGAACATCGCGCGCGGTTTCCTGCCGCAGCGACCGATCCTGCTGCTCGACGAGCCGACCGCCTCGCTCGACGCCGCCAACCGCGCCACGGTGGTGGAGCTGATCGCGGAAAAGAAGCGGCGCGGCACCGCCATCGTGGCGATCGTGCACGATGACGAGGTTCGTTCCGCCATTGCCGACATTGTGGTCGACGTCACCCGTTTTTCACCGGCAGCCTGAACCATGCAGCTCGACCGCAAGCCGCTCGTCTTCTCCAATGCCCGCCTGGTGCTCGCGGAGCGCGTGATCGAGGCCGGCTGGATCGCGGTCGTGGACGGCATGATCGCGGACTTTGGGGCGGAGCGGGCGCCCGCCGGCGCGCAGGATGTCGCGGGCGACTTCATCATTCCGGGCCTGATCGAGCTGCACACCGATCATCTCGAGGCGCATTACATGCCGCGCCCGAAAGTCTATTGGGACCCGGTGGCGGCGGTGGTCTCCTACGATGGCCAGCTCGCCGCCTGCGGCATCACCACGGTGCTCGATTCGCTGCGGGTGTGGCGCGAAGAGGGCGTCGATGAGGTCGGCGGCGAAGCCGCCCTGCTGGCGGGCGCGATCGCGGCGGCGCGCGATGCCGACATGTTGCGGGTCGCGCATTTCCTGCATTTGCGTTGCGAGGTGCCGATGCCCGATGTGGTGGCCGAGGCAGCCGTCCTGATCGGCTGGCCCGAGGTCAGGCTGGTATCGCTGATGGATCACACGCCCGGGCAGCGGCAATTCCGCGACCAGGAGAAGCTGCGAACCTACTACCGGTCTAAGGCCGGCGGCTTGACCGATGCGCAGCTCGATGTGCTGTTCGATCAGCGCCGCGACTTTGCGGCGCGCCACGCGGCCAGCAACTATCGCGACCTGGTCGATCTCGCGCGCCAGCACGGCCGGCGGCTCGCCAGCCATGACGACACCACCCTCGATCATGTGGCGCAGTCGGTCGCCGATGAGGTGGCGATCGCGGAGTTTCCCACCACGCTCGAGGCCGCGCAGGCGTCGCACGCGGCCGGGATTGCGGTCCTCATGGGGGCGCCCAACCTGGTGCGCGGAAGCTCCCACTCGGGCAATGTCGGGACCGCTGAGCTGGCGCGCGCCGGCTTTTTGGATGTGCTGTCGTCGGACTACATGCCGGCCAGCCTCCTGATGGCGGCGTTCCATCTCCCCAAGGCGGTGCCGGCAATCAGTCTGCCGGAAGCGATCCGTACCGTCACCCGCACCCCGGCCGCGGCCGTCGGTCTCGATGATCGCGGCGAGATCGCCATCGGCAAGCGTGCCGATCTGGTGCGGGTGCGCGTCACCCGGGAGATTCCGGTGGTCCGCTCGGTCTGGCGCACCGGCGAACGCGTCGCATGACCGCGGGCGGGCGCGCGCCCCGCATCGGCCCCGGCGCGCTGGTGGTCGTGGTGGGACCAAGCGGCGCCGGCAAGGACACGCTGATCGCTCTCGCCCGCGCGCAGTGCGCGAATGATCCCTGCATCGTGTTTCCGCGCCGCATCGTGACGCGCCCGGCTTCCGCAGCGGAGGACCACGACAGCGTCTCGCCGGCAGAGTTCGACGCCGCGATCGGGCAGGGGGCCTATGCGTTCTGGTGGGAGGCGCACGGCCTCAAATACGCCCTGTCGGCTGCGATCGACACCGAGCTGCGCGCCGGCAAGACGGTGGTCTGCAATGTCTCCCGCGCTGTCGTGAGCGGGCTGCGCGAGCGTTATGCGAATCTCACAGTGGTGCTGGTGACGGCGCCCAAAGATGTTCTGCTGGCGCGGCTGGCCGCGCGCGGCCGGGAGAGCCGTGGCGATGTGGCGGAGCGAGTGGATCGTGTCGCCGTCGCCGTCGGCGATCTCGCACCCGATATCGTGATCGAGAACGTCGGCCAGCCGCACGAAGGCGCCGCCCGCCTGGCTGCGGTCCTGCGCGCGGGGCGAAGGATGCCGTAGCGCTCGGCGGGTCAGCCAAGCAAAATTGCCTCGTCCGCGCCCTCACACCCGCTCAAGCGCGCGGTGCGGCTCCGCCGGCAGCTCGATCCCGATGGCGTCGCCCGGACGAACGTCGCCGCCGGCGAGAACGATGCTCATGATACCTGCCTTGCGGATCAGCGCGCCGTTCTCGTCGCGCCCGAGCAACGCGGCGGTGAGGCCCGCCTGGTAGGCGTCCAATTGCCGGCACGGATTGCGCAGGCCCGTCACCTCGACCACCGCGTCCGCGCCCAGATGCAGGCGTGTGCCGGCCGGCAGGCAGAGCAGCGCGATGCCGCGGGTGGTGACGTTCTCGCCGATCTGCCCGGCCTCGACGGCGAAGCCGGCTGCCCGCAGCTCCTCGTGCAGCTCGGCGTGCATCAGGTGCACCTGGCGCAGGTTGGGCCGGGTCGGATCGCTGCGCACCAGCGTGCGGTGCTTGACGGTGACGCCCAGATGCGCGTCGCCCTCGACCCCGAGCCCGGCCACCAGCCGGATGGCGCCGGTGTTGGGCTTGGTGAACGTGTGCGCGCCGCTGCAGCTCACCGCCGTCACGATACCGGCCATCCGCTCGCTCCTTGCCGGCCCTATTTCTGCGATTCCTTGAAGTATCGCAAGTCCGGCGGCAGCTGCCCTTTCTTGGCCGGCATCAGGTAGCCGTCGGCGCTCATCATGTAGTTCTGCTTCCCGATGCGGACGTGCTCGTTGCCCTCCGCGCAGATCGCCTCGAACCAGATCGCCGGCCGCGATTCGCGGACATAGTTCTTGACGATCTTCCAGGGATGGGTGAGCGCATGATCGAAGGTGGTGATCTCGTCGTGCAGCATGTTCGGATTGGCCTTGTCGAGATAGATGCGCTCCTTGACCACGGTCTCATTGTCGGCGTGCAGCGGAATGCCGCTGAAGTCGTAGGCGCGCGGACCCTTGAGCAGGCGGGTCTCGACCTCGAGCGTATTGAAGCGGCCACTGGCGTCCGCATCGGTCCAATTCCCGATCGAGTAGCCCATGAAGCTCGGCTCGAAATCCTTGGGCCAGTCGCGCCCGTCAGTGTAAATGCGGCGCAGCATGGAGAGATACTCGATCATGACGTAGGTGGTCTTGGGCGTGACCACGATCTCCATCGGAAAGATCACGTTCATGGCCCGCGGCATGCCGTCCGGGATGCAGGTATAGGTCGGGTCGGTGCCTTGGCCGCCTTCGGCCTGGTCCTTGAGATTGGCCTCGAAGATCTTCTGATACTCCGGCGTCAGCGGCGCCTCCTCGGCGGTGCGCGGCTTGCTGATGTCGTATTGATTGGAGACGCCGGGGGGCCGCTTCCACTGGCCGCTCAGATCAGGATATTTCGATTCATCGAACGCCCGCGCGCCAGCGATGCTGACCAGCATTGCGGCGGCAAGCGCGATCGCGCTGATCCCGCCTCTGTACGAATGGTGCATGGTGTTCTCCCGACATCACGATAGAAAAAATCCGACGTGTTCTCGTTGGCCGGCATGCTGTTTGCGTCCGCGAAAACTAACACAGCCGGACCGGAGGCGCCACGGATGGGCGATGCCGCGGGGACCGCCTATTGCGGCGCGTAGACCTGGATGCAGCCGCCGCAGGGTCCGTCCTTGGCGGTGGTCGGCAGATAGATGTGGCCTTGCGCAAGCCCGATACCGATCGAATGCGCGCCGTTCGAGGTCGGGATTTTCTGCACCAGCTTTCTCGACTTGATGTCGACCACCCACAGCGCCGGGCCGCCAAGCGCACTGCTGGCGGACTGGTAGTATTGGCCGAGCTTGGGATTGACCACGGTGTCGCCCGAGCTGCCGAGATCGGGCAGATAGGCGGTGGCCTTGCCGCTGCCGACATCGAATACCGCAAGCTCGCCGCCGGGTGCGGGCGCGAGGCTGCAGCCCAGGAACATGGTTGAGTCCGCGACCTGCGCGAGGCTGTGCGGATGGCAGTGGTCGATCTCGTGCAGCTTCACCAGCTTGCCGGTCTTTGGATCGGTCTGCGCCAGCGCGCCGCGGGCATGATCGGCGCGCAGGATCGGAACGTCGGTGTAGAACATGCCGCTCGCCGCATGATAGTCCGAGCGTTCCAGACTCTCGGCAGCATCCTCGACTGGAATCTTCGCCACGATCCGGTGACCGGGCTCGGTGGAGACGAGGGTCAGGAAAGCCGGCTGGTCGTTCGGATTGGCGACGATCACGAGATGGTCTTTGGGGTCATAGGCCATCGCATTGGCGCGCTTCTTGCCGCCGGTCGCGATCGTGCCGGTGATCTTGCCGGATTTGGGCTCGATCACCTTGATGGTGCTGTCGCCGTCGCTCACCCACAACTCGGTGCCCTCGTTGACCGTGATGATGCCGTTGGGGCCTGCGCTGGCGCCGCCGTTGGCGGTGCCGGCGAAACCTGCGATACGGCCCACATAAGTGTCGGTCCTGGTGTCGATGATGTCGACCGCCTTGTTGTCCTTGTCGGCCAGGTAGCCGAGGCCGCTCCCCTGGTCGATGTACATGACGCCGAAGGAGTTGATGGGACCACCCGGGATCGCGATGGTGCCGACCTGCTTCAGGCCTTGCGCCTGGGCTGCTCCGGCGAGCGCGGATGCGAGGACCGCGGCCGCCAGAACATTCGCCGCCATGCTAGAAGATTTCGATTGGACCGGCATCTGCCTTCCTCCCCGGAAGTCGTGTGTACATTCAGCAATCGTCGCGGTCGGCTTCCCGTGTCTGGGCTTCCTCGATCTCGCCCGCCATGAATGCCGACAGGTCGTCGAAGGTGTCCTCGATCTCGTTTCGCGGAATGCCGGCCGCGTCGGCGGCCGCGAGGCATTGCGCTGCCAGGGCGGCGGCGGACGCGCTGTTCTCCGGGGTCCGCTCGTCATCGGCCCCGATGTTCTCCGCAACCCAGTTCTCGACGAACTCCACCGCGCGCATGCTCATGATCCGGCCTCCGGTTTTGCCCCAGTATCCGAGCGGGCCACGGGCAGTCTCGCGTTGATCCAAGGCCCTGACTATACCCTCGTCCTGTCAGTTTTTGTCAGCATGCCAAGATTGGCAAGCCTTAATCCTCGGGCTTGATGTCGAGCGCCTTGGCAATGGCGGCGAGCTTGCCGGTCTGCTCCGTTATCGCGGCGGCAAATTCCTCGGGCGTGCCGGGATTGAGGATCTGGCCGGTCTGCACCAGGCGCGGCTCCACGCTCGGGTCGGCCGCGACCGCGCGAATATCGGCGGCGATGCGCTGGCGCAGCCCGGCCGCCATGTTGGGCGGCCCGAACAGACCCACCAGGCCGTCAAAGGTGAGGGCCGGATAGCCGGCTTCGAGCGCGGTCGGTATGCCGGGCGCGGTCGGGGCGCGCGTTTGGTTGGTCATCGCCAGCGCCTTGATGGTGCCGGCCTGCAGCTGCGACTGCACGATGGCAAATGCCGAGGTGTAGATCTGGATGCGCCCCTCGGCCAGATCGGTGACCGCCTGGACCGGATCGCGGTAGGGAACCTTGGCCACATCCAGGTCGATGCCTTTGAGAAATCCGGACAGGATCAGGTCGACCGCACCGGTGATCGAGGCGCGATTAAGCTTGCCGGGTTGTGCGCGCACCAACGCCACCAGCTGCTCGAGCGAGCCGACACGCAGGGATGCCGGCACCGAGATGCTGATGAGCGTATTGGTGACCCGCGCGATCGGCACCAGGTCACGGGGATCGTAGGGAAGCTTCTGGTGGAGAACCGGATGCGCGGTGAAGCTCGAGGTGGGCGTGAACAGGAGGGTGTGATCGTCGTGCGCGGCGAGAAACGAGGTAATGGCGACAAATCCGTCGCCGCCGGGACGGTTCTCGATCACGACCGGCTGGCCCCAACGCGCCGTCAACCGGTCCGCGAACAGCCGGGCCCCGATGTCGGAGCCGGAACCGGGTCCGAGCGGCACGATGAACCTGACCGGCCGCTGTGGCCAATTCGGCGCGATCGCCTGCGATTGCGCCTGCGTCGCCATCAGGTTGGCTGCCCACACGCCGGCCAGAAAAAAAGCGAGAGTGCATCGCGTCATGAGGTGGTTTCCAGGATGGCGGAGCCGAGCCAGCTATACCACGAGTTCTGCTCGTCGCGACGGTCCCTGTGCCGCAGGGGAGTGCCGTTCCGACGTAATCCATGCACATCCCGGTTCCACTCCGGAACCGGTCGCGCACGGGTTGTGCAGGATCCCACAGCTCCGGCGCGGCCACCTCCCTTCCGCTCGAGCCTGCCGGCGGTGTATGTTTGTCGCGAACTGCCTGCCGGCGGAACGTGCCGTCGTCCCCGTAATCACAGTGGGCAGCAACCAGCAGTTTGGGAGGATAGGCATGCGCTACCAAGGCTCGATCGGTGCAATTGCGCTGGCGGCGACCGCATTGGCGGCGGCGCTGTCGATGACGATGTCCGGCGCCCAGGCGGCGGACGAGTCGAAATATCCGGATTGGAAGGGCCAGTGGTCGCGCGTCGGCAACCCCAATTGGACTCAGCCGGGAGGTCCGAAGGCTCCGCTGACGCCGGAGTATCAGAAGGTGTACGACGCCAACCGCGCCGACTTGGCGGCCGGCGGCGTCGGCAATGTGCCTTCGACCTTCTGCATCCCGCAAGGCATGCCCATGATGATGAACATCTACGATCCCATGGAGATCATCATCACGCCCGAGATTACCTACATCCTGATCAGCCACATCAACGATTCGTACCGGCGGATATATACCGACGGCCGCGAAATTCCGGCGGACGCCGAGCCCAACTATGCGGGCTACTCCGTCGGCAAATGGGTCGATACCAAGGGCGATGGCCACTACGACGAGCTGCAGGTCGAGACCCGCGCCTTCAAGGGGCCGCGTGCCTTCGACGCCAGCGGGCTGCCGTTGCATCTGGACAACCAGAGCGTCATCAAGGAGCGGTTTTTCCTCGACAAGGCCGATCCCAATACCATCAATGACGAGATCACAGTAACCGACCACGCCTTGACGCAACCCTGGACGATCATCAAGAGGGCCAGCCGCAAGCCCAATGTCCGGCCAAACTGGCATACGGAGGCCTGCTCGGAGGACAATACCTGGGTGCGTATCGGTTCCGAGCCCTATTACCTGAGCGCGGATGGCAATCTGATGCCCACCAAGAAGAACCAGGCGCCGCCGGATCTGAAATATTTCAAGCAAACACAGAAGTGACGAAACGCCTTCCGGGATTGGGCGCAAGTTATGGGCCGGCCACCGCTATCGGGAGTTCCCGGGTGCGGCGGCCGGCCCGCGACATTTGGCATCGGGGATAGGCTATCTACCTACGGGATCGCTCCTAGGGCAGCGTCGGGGAGCGGCCGCGCATGAACCCGAAAATCGCCGAGATCACGAACAGGATGATGGCGACCACGAAAACGATTTTTGCGAGCTCCACCGCAAAGCCGGCGATGCCGCCAAATCCGAGCACTGCAGCAATCAACGCAATGACCAGGAAGGTGAGGGCCCAACCAAGCATGGCGACACTCCTTGTTTTCGACGGCCGCAGCCCTGTCGGCCGCGGCCGTGTCAGCTCCGAACTAAGTGCAAGAACGCAGACATGCGGCTTCGGGTTCCATCGCTGGTCTCGGATCGATTTGGATGCAAGGCATGCAATTTGAAAGAATCTTCAGATCCAAGGCCCTATTAAATTTTTCGATGAATGCAACTTAAACAGCCCTGATGCGTTGGTTTAAACAGCCCTGATGCGTTGGTGTTGTTACAGAGGGCAACATGAGAGGAATGTCCATGAGGAAAATCATATTGGCGACCTTGACGGCGGCTGCGGTTCTCGCGGCGGTGCCGGCGTCCGCGCAGGTATATGTAGGGGGCGGCTACGGCGGAGCGGGCGTGCAGGTCGGCCCGTTGGGATTTGGTGTCGGCCCGCGCTATGGCTATCGGAACTACGACAACTACAGCTATGGCGGCTATGGCGGCGAGTACGCATATGGATGCCCGCTGGTGCGGGAGCGCTTTGTAACCCCGCGCGGACGCGTGGTTATCAGGATGCACCGCTCGTGCTAACGACGAGTTGACGACCCAGGACGACAAATGGCCCCGGAAATTTCCGGGGCCATTTTCTTGTTGTGCTCAGTCCGACTTCCGCTTCCGCCCCTTCGCGGAGCGCGGCCCCATGGGCTCGGGCTGAAACGGGCCGTCGCGCATCTCCAGATAGGCTTTGACGCCCTGCGTGCGATGCACCTCGAACAGCTTTTCCCGGAACTCGTTGTGGGAGGCCTGGGCGAGCGTCCCGAGCGTGCCTTCGAGCAGCAGCGCGGCGTGGAGGCCGGCGGCCTGGATGCCCTGCATGGCGATCGCCTTGTTGAGGCGCACCGACGGCTCGGGCACCAGCGCGATCCGGCGCGCCAGCGCCACGGCCGCCGCCATCAATTGAGCATGCGGCACCACCTCGTTGACCATGCCGATGCGCAACGCCTCCTGGGCGTCGAAGTGATCACCCGTGAGCGCCCAGCGGTTGGCGATCTTCCAGCCGCACAGCGCGGTGAGCAGATAGCTCGAGGCCGAGATGTGCCGCACCTCGGGCTGCGCGAACACGGCTTCCTCCGATGCGATCGTGATGTCGGCGGCGAGCTGATACCAGAAGCCCGCCCCCATCGCCCAGCCGTTGACCGCCGCGATGATGGGCTTGCCCAGCCGCCACATATGCGCCCAGTCCGCCACCCGCTTGCCGTGCCGGCGGTGACAATATTCAATGAATTCCGCGATCGACTTTCCGGTCGGGTCCGAATTGCGGCGGCCGGATTTGTTCGGCCCCTGGTCGAAGCCGGCGCAAAAGGCGACGCCGTTGCCGGTCAGGATGATCACCCGCACCGCCTGATCGGCGTCTGCTTCATCGAAAGCGCGGTGCAGCTCCTCTTCCAGATTCGGCGAAAGCGCATTCATCCGCGTCGGACGATTGAGCGTGATGGTGGCGATGCCCTGCTCGACGCCATAGATCAGGTCCTG
>DASYFD010000355.1:0-16992 GCA_036498625.1 Xanthobacteraceae bacterium
CGCTTGATCTCTTGCTGGTGCTCGCGCGCCAGCAGAAGGTCGACCTGGCCAAGATTTCGATCCTTGCTTTGGCGTACCAATATCTCGCCTTCATCGAGGAGGCGCGGCGGCTGCGGCTCGAAATGGCCGCCGACTATCTCGTGATGGCGGCTTGGCTCGCCTATCTCAAGTCGCGCCTGCTATTGCCGGACAGTCACGCGCCCGAAGGCCAGAGCGCCGAGGACATGGCCAACGCGCTCGCGCTGCGGCTCAAGCGGCTCGAGGCGATCCGCGAGGTTGCCGAACGCCTGTTCGGACGGCCATTGCTCGATCGCGACATTTTCAGGCGCGGCCAGCCCGAGCCGATCGCCCACGTCAAGCGTCCGGAATGGACGGCGACACTCTACGATCTCCTGTCTGCCTACGCGTCGCAGCGGCAGAAGCAGGCGCTCGCCCACCTGCATTTTGCCAAGCGCGCGGTCTGGTCGCTGGCCGAGGCCCGTGACGTGCTCGAGCGATTGATCGGCCAATCGTCGGACTGGTCGCGGCTGGACCGATACCTGATCGCCTATGTGGTCGATCCCGCGCTCGCCGCGACGGTGTTCGCCTCGAGCTTTGCCTCCGCGCTCGAATTGGTGCGGGAAGGCCACGCCGAGATTCATCAGCACCAGGCTTTCTCGCCGATATATATGCGCAAGCGCGTCGCCGCCCGGAGTGCCGACGGTGCAGCACCCGCGGCCGGCGTGGATCGCACGGACTAAGGGAACGAGGGGAAGGGGAGGCCGCATCTGATGTCGAGTCTGGCCAAGCGAGTGATCATGCCGAGGGACGAGCCACACAGCGCCGAAGAGGTGCGACCGGAGGAGCTTCGCCTGCTGGAGGCGATGCTGTTCGCATCCGCCGAGCCGCTCGACGAGCCCACGCTGGCGGCGCGGCTGCCGGCGGAGGTCGACCTGCCGGCGGCGCTGACTCGCCTGCAGGAGGACTACGCGGTGCGCGGCGTCAACCTGGTGCGGATCGGCGGAAAATGGACCTTCCGCACCGCCAGCGACCTGTCCTGGCTGTTGAGCAAGGAAACGATCGAGACCCGCAAGCTGTCACGGGCCGCGATCGAGACGCTGGCCATCATCGCCTACCATCAGCCGGTCACCCGCACCGAGATCGAGGAGATTCGCGGGGTCTCGACCTCCAAGGGCTCGGTCGACGTGCTGTTGGAGACCGGATGGATCCGGCCGCGCGGCCGGCGCAAGGCGCCGGGACGTCCGGTGACCTACGGCACCACGGCGACGTTCCTGTCGCATTTCGGCCTCGATGCGCTCGATGACCTGCCGGGCGTGGAGGAGCTCAAGGGTTCCGGATTGCTCGATGGCCGTCTGCCGACCGGATTCTCGGTGCCGCTGCCGTCCGACGATGCGACCCTGCGTGACGACGAGGACCCCCTGGAGCCGGGCGATCTCGATCTCGGTCTGGCGCCACGGACGGAACCGGCCGCGGAGGACTGACAGCCGCCGCGGGGCGCGGGGCGCGCCGCTGACGCCATCGGCGCGTGTTTGCGGTTAATGCGGCCAAAGGCCGCTGGAATTGAGACTTTCCAAACCCTTGGGGAAGGCGGTCGCGGATGGCCGCGACCGCTCAAGTGCGGGTGAAGTCCTTGTCTTTGCCGCTCCCCGGGCCTAGTTTCAGAACTAAAGCGAAGGCGGGTTCTGCATCCGGTCGCGGCATTGTCCCGGGCGGTTCATGAAGGGAGCAAATCGGCGGTTCCGATTTGCGTTGCGGTTCCGTCGATGCGGAGGAAAATCTGATGGGTTCATTCAGTATTTGGCACTGGATCGTGGTCGTGGTTCTGTTTCTGCTGCTGTTCGGCGGCCGCGGAAAGATATCGGAGCTGATGGGCGACTTCGCGCAGGGCATCAAGTCCTTCAAGAAGGGCATGCAGGACGAGGACGTCGCCAAGGCTGATCCGATCAGCCCGGATCCGAAGATTCTCGACCATCAGTCCACCACCGCGGGTGCCGCGGACCTCAAGCGGCGTGCCGAGACAAGCTCGACCACTTGAAGGATTGGCGGCGCGTTCGCCCGCGGCGGAGATCAGGATGGATCGGCGGCTTTTTGACTGGCCTTCGATCCCGGGATTGGCCGTGATCCCGACCCCTCCAAGAACCAAGATGCTCGAGCGGTTTTAGCTTCCGGCTCATGTGAAACCGTTCCAGCGCGGAGTTGGCATCTCCATGTTCGACTTTAGTTGGAGCGAGCTCCTCCTGATCGGCGTCGTCGCGCTCATTTTCATCGGCCCCAAGGAGCTTCCCGGCGTCCTGCGCACCCTCGGGCAGTGGATGAGCAAGATCCGCCGCATGGCCGGCGATTTCCAGAACCAGTTCCATGACGCCATGCGCGAGGCCGAGCTGGCCGACCTCAAGAAGGAGGTCGACGAGATGGCCGCGCAGGCGGCCCAGTATTCCAATTTCGATCCGCTCAGCGATGTACGCAAGGAGATGGCGAGCGCGCAGCGGGACGTCGAGAGCGCGGTTGCCGATACGCCCGCTGCCGGCAGCCCGGCGGCCGGCAGCCCTGTGGCCGGCGCGCCCGCTACGGCCCCGATCGAGCCTGCCGCGCATCCGGGCGCCGAACCGGCGCCGCCCTCAGGCGCAAGCCCGGTCGCAACGGCCGGCGCAGGCGCCACAGAATCCCTCCAGGAGCCCGCCAAGCACAGTGCGGCCGGGAGCGAGCCCGCATGAGCCCCGAGGACGAGGACCACGAGAATATCGAATCCACCAAGGCGCCGCTGATCGAGCATCTGGTCGAGCTGCGCTCGCGGCTGATCAAGGCGGCCGTGGCCTTCATGGTGATGTTCATCTGCTGCTTCTTCTTTGCCAGGCAGATCTACAACATCCTGACCTTTCCCTATATCTGGGTGGCGGGCGCGGAGAACTCCAAGTTCATCTATACCGGCCTGTTGGAGTATTTCATCGTGCAGCTCAAGCTGGCGATGTTCGGCGCCGCCTTCCTGTCGTTTCCAGTGGTGGCATCGCAGCTCTACATGTTCGTGGCGCCCGGCCTTTACCGCAACGAGAAGCAGGCCTTCCTGCCCTATCTCATCGCGACGCCGTTCTTCTTCTTCCTCGGATCGATGGTGGTCTATTTCATGCTCTGGCCGCTGCTGGCGCGGTTCTCGCTCAGCATGCAGCAGGCCGGCGGCGACGGCCGGGCCGTGATCGAGCTGTTGCCCAAGGTCGACGACTATCTCAGCCTGATGATGCGGCTCATCTTCGCCTTCGGCATCGCTTTCCAGCTGCCGGTCATCCTCACGCTGCTGGGACGGGTCGGCATCGTCACGTCGGAGCAGCTGATATCGAAATGGCGCTATTTCGTGGTCGGTGCCTTCATCATCGCGGCGGTGCTGACGCCCCCGGACGTGATCAGCCAATGCTCGCTTGCCGGCCCGCTCGTGCTTCTCTATGGAGGGTCGATCTGGGCGGTGAAGATGGTGGAGAAGCGAGTCGCCGCCGAGAAGGCCCGGGCCGCAGCCGGTGCCGCCGCCAAGCCGGCGGAGTAGACATCGGGTATCCTTCGACCGGTTGGCTTGTCACTGGTCAATTCATCATCGGCCGCATTGCGCCGGCCATGATGCCGGATTGCGAACATGCACGACATCAAATGGATTCGCGACAATCCCGCCGCCTTCGATCGTGCGCTGGCGCGGCGCGGCCTCGCCGCCGAGGCCGCCAGGCTCATCAAGATCGACGAGGATCGCCGTGCCGCCATCGGCAAGGCCGAGGCGGCGCAGGCCCGGCGCAACGCCGCATCGAAAGAGATCGGCGCTGCCAAGAAGAGCAACGAGGAAGAGGCGGCGCAAAAATTGATGGCCGAGGTCGCCGCGCTCAAGTCCGCGATCCCGGCCCTGGAGGTCGAGGAGAAGAAGCTGTCCAAGGATCTGGAAGATGCGCTCGCGCAAATCCCCAACCTGCCCTTGGACACGGTGCCGGATGGCCAGGATGAAAGTGGCAATGTCGAGCACCATCATTTCGGGGCCAAGCGCGAATACGGCTTCGCGCCCAAGCAGCATTTCGAGCTCGGCGAGGCGCTCGGCCAGATGGATTTCGAGACCGCCGCCAAGCTTTCCGGCGCGCGTTTTGTGGTGCTGAAGGCCGGGCTGGCGCGGCTCGAGCGCGCGCTCGGGCAGTTCATGCTCGATCTGCACACCGGGGAGCACGGCTATACCGAGGTCAATCCGCCGCTCCTGGTGCGCGACGATGTCATGTTTGGGACCGCGCAGCTGCCGAAATTCGAGGAAGACCAATTTTGGGCGATCAGCGGCGAGCAGCTGCTGCCGCACCGCGATGATGCGCCGGACGCTGTCGGCGATGTTGCGACTTTGCGCACCCACCGGCTCGGGCTCATTCCCACCGCCGAGGTGCCGCTGACCAACCTGGTGCGCGAGTCGATCCTCGAGGAGGCGGCGCTGCCCATGCGGCTGACCGCGCTGACTCCGTGCTTCCGGGCCGAGGCCGGCGCCGCCGGCAAGGATACCCGCGGCATGATCCGCCAGCACCAGTTCACCAAGGTGGAGCTGGTCTCGATCACCACTCCCGAGCAGAGCGCCGACGAGCACGAGCGCATGCTCTCCTGCGCCGAGGAAGTGCTGCGCCGGCTCGACCTGCATTACCGCGTGGTGACCTTGTGCACCGGCGACATGGGCTTTGCGTCGCAAAAGACCTATGACATCGAGGTGTGGCTGCCGGGGCAGGGGGCCTTTCGGGAAATCTCCTCCTGCTCGGTCTGCGGCGAGTTCCAGGCGCGCCGCATGAGCGCGCGCTACCGCACCCGGGAGGGCCGTCAGGTGCGCCACCCGCACACCCTCAATGGCTCCGGCGTCGCGGTCGGCCGCGCCCTGATCGCCGTCCTGGAGAACTATCAGCAGCAGGACGGCTCGATCGCGGTCCCCGATGTGCTGCAGCCCTATATGGGCGGCCGCAAGACCGTCGAGCACGCCGGATGACCGTTTCCGCATGCGCATCCTGATCACCAATGACGACGGCATCCACGCCGAAGGGCTCGGGGTCTGCGAGCAGATCGGGCGCGCGCTGTCCGACGACATCTGGGTGATCGCGCCCGAATACGATCAATCGGGCGTGTCGCATTCGCTTTCCCTCAATGATCCGCTGCGGCTGCGCGAGATCGGCGAGCGCCATTTCGCGGTCCGGGGCACGCCCACCGACTGCGTCATCATGGGGGCCCGCCATATCCTCAAGGATCATCCGCCCGACCTGGTGCTGGCCGGTGTCAATCGTGGACGCAATGCCGGCGAGGACGTGATCTATTCGGGCACCGTCGCGGGCGCCGTGGAGGGCACCATTCTCGGCATTCCCTCGCTCGCGCTGTCGCAGGCCTATCTTTCGCACAGCAAGCAGCCGCCGCACTGGGATACCGCGATCCGGTTCGGGCCCGACATCATCCGCCGCGTGCTCGCCAAGGGCATCCCCCACGACGTGCTGGTCAATGTCAATTTTCCGAACTGCGCTCCCGCCGACGTGAAGGGAATTGCGGTCGCTGCGCAGGGCCGACGCCGGCAGGAGCGCCTGCACATCGAAGCCCGCGAGGATGGCCGCGGCAACGCCTATTACTGGATCGCCTATGTGCGTTCGCGCAGCCAGCCGCCCGCCGATGGCACCGATATGTCCGCGCTGGCCGCCAACCGCATCGCGGTAACGCCGCTGCGCCTCGACATGACGGACGAGTCCTATATGACCAAGCTGGCGGGAATGTTCAGCTAGGGCATGATCCCGAAAAGTGGATACCGGTTTTCGGAAAAGATCATGCTCGACGAAAGAATCTAGACCCTGATCCGATTCAATTGAATTGGATCACGGTCTAGGGTGGTGTGTTGCGCTGAAGGAGAAGAACGGCGTCGTGGCAAAACAACCGGCGGGCGACGACAGCGTCGGCCGCATGCAGTTCATGCTCACATTGCGGCGGCGCGGGATCGGCGACGCGGCGGTGTTGCGCGCCATGGACGAGGTGCCGCGGGAGTATTTCGTCGAGGATAAGTTCCGCGATGCCGCCTATGCGGACCGGGCGTTGCCGATCGCCTGCGGGCAGACCATCAGCCAGCCCTATGTGGTCGCCTACATGACCGAGCAGCTGGGCGTGCAACCCGAGCATCGCGTCCTCGAGATCGGCACCGGCTCGGGCTATCAGGCCGCGGTCCTGTCGCGGCTGACGCGCGAGGTGGTTACCGTCGAGCGTTACCGCACGCTGGCGGACGCCGCCCGAACGCGACTGGAGACGCTCGGTTATCGCAATGTCGAGGTGCGCCTCGGCGATGGCCTGGTGGGCGCGCCCGACCGCGCTCCGTTCGATCGCATCATTGTCACCGCCGCCACCGAAGCCTTGCCGGAAGCCTTGATCCAGCAACTTGCGCCCGAAGGCGTCATGGTGCTGCCGCTCGGACCGCATGCCAGCCCGCAAAATGTCGTCAGGTTAACCAAGAGCCAAGATGGCATCCGGAAGGAGGAATTGATCGCGGTGCGCTTTGTGCCGCTGCTGCCGGGCCAAGCCCGTGAATTGTAAGGATTTTCGTCGGTATTTGTTAGGGTTGAGATACCGTTTCTCCTTAAAGCCTTATTTACTTCCCGCCTGTTAACTCACCGCGTTGTTGTTGCGTTCGAGTGAGCAAAACATGAATTCTTTGGTCGGGGGGTTGCGCCCGTTGTCGCCCTTGCGGGCGATCGGGCTGGTGCTGGTCACAATCGGAGTTGCGGGCTGCAGTGCCGAGACGGGGCGCTTTGGCGATGGTCCTTATGCCGCGCGCGGCCAGGGCGACGCCGCCGGCTCGCAGGGGGCCCCGGTCGGCCAGGTGGAGTCGCGGCCGCTGCCGCAGACATCGCAGCTGCCACCGCCGCAAACCCAGCCCCGTTCGGCAGCAGTTGAATCAGGCGTGGTGGCCGGCGGTGGACGGGGCATGGCCTCCTACAGCCCACCGGCAACTCCGGCCGTCTATACGCCATCCTCCGGCCCGGTTGCCTATAACGCTCCGCCGAAGCCCGCCGCCTACGCTCCGGCATCGTACAATCCCGCGCCCGGCCCGGAGATCACCGGATCGGTAACGGCGCCGCAATCGGTCGTGCGCAAGCCGACATCGTCCGGGCAATGGAGCTGGGACGGCGGCACCGCCATCACGGTCGCGCCGGGCGAGACCGTAGAAAGTATCTCACGCCATCATGGTGTGCCGGTCGCCATCATCCTGGAAGCCAACAACTTGTCTTCACCCAATGCCCTGCAGGCCGGTCAGCGCCTCGTCATTCCGCGCTACGGTGCCTCGGGGGCGCCCGCTCCGGCCACGATGCCGGCATCGACCCACACGAGCGCGCTGGCGCCGCCGCCTCCGGGGCCAAAGCCCACGGCGGCCGCCCCGGCCGTAACGGCGAGCGCCCGCCCGCATGCTGCCGGCCCGGTCAATTCCGGAGTGCACGTGGTTGCGCCGGGCGAAACCCTCTTCAAGATTGCCCGTCAGTACGGCAAGTCGGTCGCAGAAATCGCCAGGGTCAACAATATCCCGCCCTCCGGCAAGCTCAGCATCGGCGACCGCCTCGTCATTCCGGGAGCTCGCATCGGCAGTGCCAAGCCCGAAGCCGAGCCGGCGGCTGCGCCGACCAAATCGAACGGCGGCAAGGTCGCGGCTGGCTCCGCCCCAGCGCAGAGCGCCAGCATGGTGACCCCGAGCGCCGATACGCCCGCTACCGAGACTGCAGCCAAAGCCACCGCCGACGCCACGCCAGGTTTCCGTTGGCCGGTGCGCGGGCGGATCATTGCCGGATTTGGACCCAAGCCGAACGGGCAGCAGAACGATGGCATCGATGTTGCGGTGCCGGAGAACACGCCGATCAAGGCGGCCGAGGACGGCGTGGTGGCCTATGCGGGCAACGAGCTCAAGGGCTACGGCAATCTCGTGCTGGTGCGTCACCCCAACGGCTACGTCACCGCCTACGCCCATGCCAAGGAGCTCATGGTCAAGCGCGGCGACCAGATCAAGCGCGGCGAGGTGATCGCCAAGTCCGGCCAGAGCGGCAACGTGGACGCGCCCCAGCTCCATTTCGAGGTTCGCAAAGGCTCGGCCCCGGTCGACCCGATGCCGTTCCTCAACGGCGCCTGACGGCTCGCGACCGAGCGGGAAGCCCTGAGGCTCCTCAGTCGCGCTCGGTCATCCGCACGCCCAGCCGTCCCGCCAGGTCCTGCACGTATTGCCAGGCCACCCGGCCTGAGCGGGCGCCGCGCGTGGTCGCCCATTCCAGCGCCTCGCGGGTGAGCGGCTCGCCCGTGAACGCAATGCCGTAGCGGGCCACATAGGCCTCCACCATCGCCAGATATTCGTCCTGGCTGCAGCGGTGGAAGCCGAGCCAGAGCCCGAAGCGATCCGACAGCGAGATTTTCTCCTCCACGGCCTCGCCCGGGTTGATGGCGGTGGCGCGCTCGTTCTCCATCATGTCGCGCGGCATGAGGTGGCGCCGATTCGAGGTCGCATAGAACACCACATTCTCGGGCCGGCCCTCGATGCCGCCTTCGAGCACGGCCTTGAGCGACTTGTAGCTGGTATCCTCGGCGTCGAAGGACAGGTCGTCGCAGAACACGATGCTGCGATGGGCCGTTGCGCGGGTCAGCCCCATGAGGTCGGGCAGGCTCTCGATGTCCTCGCGGTGGATCTCGATGAGCTTGAGCCGCGCCGGCGCGGGCGTCCGCCCCGGTGCGCCATTGACCGTGGCATGCACCGCCTTGACCAGCGAGGACTTGCCCATGCCGCGCGCGCCCCACAGCAGGGCATTGTTGGCCGGCAGCCCGCGCGCGAAGCGCTCGGTATTCTCGAGCAGCAGGTCGCGCACCCGGTCGATTCCCTTCAGGAGCGACATCTCGACCCGGTTCACGCGCGCGATCGGAGAGAGGCGCCCCGGCGGATGCCACACGAAGGCGTCGGCCGCTTCGAAATCGGGGGCTGCGGGGAGGGCGGGTGCCAGCCGCTCGAGCGCCGCCGCAATGCGCAGGCCCGGATCCGGGGAGCGGCCCGTTGCCCGTGTCGGAAGCGGCTTGGATTTGCCCTTCCGCTGGGGCTTTTTGACGCGTTTGGCCATGGATCCGTGCCGGTTTCGCAGCACCCTTAGCGGGCGCCCGGCGCCCCCGCAAGGTCAGCCGCCGGCCGCCGGCAGGCAGCGTTGCAATTGGGCCTGCGACCGCTATAGTCCGCGCAAATTTCGGCCCAAACGGCGCTGCTGCGCCGGGCGAGGGCCCACAGCCTTATCCGCGGGGTATATTCGATGTTCATTACACCGGCCTTTGCCCAAGGCGGGCTGACCGACCTGGTGGGCATGGGGTCGCCATTGCCGATGATGGTGATCATCGTGCTGATCATGTATTTCCTGGTCCTGCGGCCGCAGCAGAAGCGGGCAAAAGAGCACCAGGAGATGGTCAAGAACTTGCGGCGCGGCGATACGATCGTTACCTCGGGGGGGCTGGTCGGCAAGGTCACCAAGGTGGTCGACGACGAGCATGTGGAGGTCGAGATCTCCGATGGGGTACGGGTGCGTCATGTGCGCTCGATGGTGACCGGCGTGCGTTCCAAGAGCGAGCCGGTACGGGACGATAGCAGCGCGAGCTGAACCGCGGCAGGTCATAGCAGGGCGAGCAATGCTGTATATTTCGCGGGCAAAAGCGGCGGCGATCCTGCTCACGGCGACTTTCGTCTGCCTGTTCGCCGTGCCCAATTTCTTTCCCGACAGCCTGGTGCAGCGATGGCCCGCCTGGGCGCAGCGCCACATCGTGCTCGGCCTCGACCTGCAGGGCGGATCCCATATTCTCCTGGAGGTGGACGCCAACGACGTGCGCCGGCAGAAGGTCGAGGGCCTGCGCGACGACGTGCGGCGCGTTCTGCGCGACGCGCGGGTCGGCATCACGGGTCAGCCGGTGATCCGCGGCAACACCGTCGAGGTGCATATTCGCGACGCCGATCTGCAGCAGGGCCTGACCAAGCTGCGGGAGCTGTCGACGCCGATCGGCGGCCTGCTGGGCGCCACCACCCAGCGCTCGGTCGACATCGTCAATGCGGGCGGCGGCCTGGTCCAGCTCACGGTTACGGATCCGGCCATCGTCGCGCGCATGCGCCAGGTGGTCGACCAATCGATCGAGATCATCAACCGGCGCGTCAACCAGATCGGAACCGTCGAGCCGCTCATTCAACGGCAGGGAACCGACCGCATCCTGGTGCAGGTGCCGGGACTGCAGGATCCCCAGCGCCTCAAGATCATCCTGGGCCAGACCGCCAAGCTCGAATTCAGGATGGTGGATTCCTCGATGCCCATCGACCAGGCGCTGCAGACGCGCCCGCCGCCGGATTCCGAGATCCTGTATGGCCCTGAGAAAGAGGGCAGGACCCCCTACCTGATCGAGAAGCGGGTCCTGGTCGCGGGCGGCGACCTCACCGACGCGCAACCGGGCTTCGATCAGCGCACCTCCGAGCCGATCGTTCAGTTCCGCTTCAATTCCTCCGGCGCCCGCAAGTTTGCGCAGGCCACCCAGGAGAATGTCGGGCGCCCGTTTGCCATCGTGCTCGACAACGAGGTGATCTCGGCGCCGGTGATCCGCGAGCCCATCCTGCAGGGGTCGGGCCAGATTTCCGGCAGCTTCACGGTGCAAAGCGCGAATGATCTTTCGGTGCTGCTGCGGGCTGGCGCGTTGCCGGCCAAGCTGAGCATCATCGAGGAGCGCACGGTGGGACCGGGGCTCGGGCAGGATTCGATCGAGAAGGGCAAGATTGCCGCCATAGCCGGCTCGCTGATGGTGGTGGTGTTCATGCTGGCGACCTACGGCTTGTTCGGCTTGTTCGCCAATGTGGCGGTCGCGATCAATGTCGGGATGATCTTCGGGCTGCTCTCGCTCCTGGGCGCGACGTTGACGCTCCCGGGCATAGCCGGCATCGTTCTGACCGTCGGCATCGCGGTCGATTCCAACGTGCTGATCTACGAGCGCATCCGCGAGGAGGTGCGCAACGGCCGCACCCCCATCACCGCCATCGACGCGGGCTTTACCAAGGCGCTGGCTACGAACCTGGATTCGAACATCACCACCTTCATCGCGGCGGCCGTGCTGTTCTTCATCGGCACCGGCGCGGTGCAGGGCTTCGCGGTGACGCTCGGCATCGGCATCATCACGACCGTGTTCACCGCCTTCACCATGACGCGGCTGATCGTCGCCTATTGGGTGCGCTGGCAGCGACCACAGACCGTGCCGATCTGAACCGGCCGGCAGCAGAAAGAACATCCGTGCGCCTGCTCCGCATAGTACCGGACGACACCAAATTCGATTTCATGCGCTTCCGGCGCGTGAGCTTTCCGATCTCGGCCGCGCTGTCGATCATCGCCATCACGCTCTACTTCGTTCACGGATTGAATTTCGGCATCGATTTCGTCGGCGGCACGCTGATCGAGGTGCAGGCGAAAGCCGGGCCCGCCGACCTCGCCAAGATGCGCAGCACGATCGAAGGGCTTGGTCTGGGCGAAGCCCAGCTCCAGCAGTTCGGCGCCCCGACCGACGTGCTGATCCGCATCCCGCAGCAGGCCGGCGGCGACGAGGCCCAGCAGGCGGCGGTCGCCAAGGTGCGCGCTGCGCTCGGCGACGCGGTCGACTATCGGCGCGTCGAGGTGGTGGGGGGCCGCATCTCCACCGAGCAGATGGCCAAGGGCACGATCGGCCTGATGGTCGCGATCCTGTGCATCTTGATCTATCTGTGGTTCCGGTTCGAATGGCAGTTCGCGCTCGGCGCCATGATCGCCAATGTGCACGACCTGGTGCTGACCATCGGCTTCATGTCGCTCACGCAGATCGATTTCGATCTCACCAGCATCGCGGCGTTGCTCACCATCCTGGGCTACTCGCTCAACGATACGGTGGTGATCTACGACCGTATCCGCGAGATGCTACGCCGCTACAAGAAGATGCCGATGCCGGACCTGCTCAACATCTCGGTGAACTCGACCCTGTCGCGCTCGATCATCACCCACGTGACGGTGACACTGGCGCTGCTCGCGCTCCTGCTGTTCGGCCCGCAGGCGATCCACAGCTTCACCGCCACCATGATGTTCGGCGTGGTGCTGGTCGGCACGTATACCTCGGTATTCATCGCGGCCCCGGTGCTGATCTATCTCGGTGTAGGCACCACGCGGGCTGCGACCGAGGAAGAGCCGCGGGCAAGCCCGGCGCCGGCGCGCACGCGGGCGTGAATTTGCCGGCGTCCGCCGCCACGCCGCATCTGCCCTATCCGGCGCCGATCGATGCCTATGGGGGCGGCGGCTTCCGCTTTGCCGGACTGTCGCATCGCGGCTCGCTGATGTGCCTGCCGGATGGCATCTGGGCCTGGCCGGTCGCCGACCCGCAGGCGGTCACGCCCGAGACGCTGGCCATGGTTTTCGATTCTGCCGCGCGTATCGACCTGTTCATCCTGGGCACCGGCCGCGATCCATGGATGGTGCCGCCGGCCTTGCGCGAGCGCTTTCGCGAGCGTTCCCTCAGATGGGAGGCGATGCCAACCAGCGCCGCCATTCGCACCTACAATGTGCTGGTGAACGAGGGCCGCCGGGTGGCGGCGGGTCTGATCGCCACGGCGTAGCGGATGGCCGGCGCAGCGTTCGGCCCCATTGGATGCCGGCGGGCTCCCGGCTGAGGTCGCATGCAGGATTCGTTTTCCCATTGCGAAGCGCTGGTACGCGTGGCCGACCGGGATCGCTTTCTCGCCGCCTTGTTCGCGCCGGCCGAGCATCGCGGTGCGCTCCACGCCCTCTATGCCTTCAACATCGAGATTGCGCGCGTGCGGGAGGTCGTGCGCGAGCCGCTGGCCGGCGAGATCAGGCTGCAATGGTGGAACGATGCGATCACCGGTCAGGCCGCGGGCGAGGTCGCGGCCAATCCGGTGGCGGCGGCTTTGCTGACCGCAGTGGCGCGCCACCGGCTGCCAATCGAGCTGCTGACCGGGTTGATCGCCGCGCGCCGCTTCGATCTCTACGACGACCCGATGCCCGGGCTCGCCGACTTCGACCACTATGCCGGCGCCACCTCGTCGGCGGTCATCGAGCTCGCGGCTCGCATTCTCGCTCCCGACAGCTTGCCCGGCCTTGCACCGCTCGTGCAGCACGCCGGCCTCGGCTATGCGATCGCCGGCCTGCTGCAGGCCTTTCCGGTTCATGCGGCGCGCGGCCAGCTGTTTCTGCCGGCCGAGGTTCTGGAGCGGCACGGCGTCGAGCGGGCGAATTTCGCCGTCCAGCCGGCAACGCCGGAATTGCGCTCAGCCTTTGCCGAGCTGCGGCAGCGGGGCCGCGAGCACCTGGCGCAGGCGGGTCGATTGGCCGGCCACATCCCCGACGCAGTGCTGCCGGCGCTGCTTCCGGTCGCACTCGCGCGCCCGCTGCTCGACCGCATGGAGCGCGCCGGCCATGATCCCTTCGTTCCGGTCGAGATCGCCCCCTGGCGCCGGCAATGGCGGTTGTGGCAGGCGGCACGGCGGCCGGCGCGGATTTTTGCGTGAGCTGCAAGCCGTAACGGCTCAATACGCGAAGCGATCGCGCATATTGCGGCGATCCGCAAGAATGCGCTGGATGAGCGCGCGTTCTCGATCGTTCCCGATCAGAGGGTCGATCAGATCGAGCTGGTTCATGGCGACCAGCTGGAGGATTTCGCTTCGCACCTCGCCGCTCGGGCGCCGCGGCAGCTCTTCGGTGACCTGCAGATGCTCGGGCGGCTTGGGCCCGTCGCCGCCCGCCATGAAGTCGCGCAGCACCCGCTCCGACAGCGCGGCATCGCCCTCCACGAAGACATAGAGGCCGGTGCCGGCGCGCCGATCCGGGTAGGCCACGATGGCGACCTCGCGCACCTGCGGATGCGCCATGAGGCGGGCACTGATGCGCGGCGCGTCGTAGACCAGGCGCGGGCCGCCGCCCTCGCGGTCGGTGAAGCGCAAAATGTCCCGCGTCACCCATTGGTACACGCGCTTGCCGGTCGCCATCCAGGCCCTGGTGAAGAAGCTCTTGCGCCCGAGCACGCGCCGCTCCGCGGCGCTGATCGCCTCGGGCGCGTAGCGCAGCTTGTGCTTCAACAGATGCCGCAGGTCCTCGTAGGCGGCGATCCGAAACAACAGGTTGCGCTGCTTGAACCGCATGGCGAGCTGAAAATCGGTGACATAGGCACGGCCGTTGCTGCCGCGCAGCCAGTTCTGCTCCTTGGCGAGATCGTTGTGACAGACGCCGGCGCGGTGCAATTTGCGCAAGACCGACTTGGCGGAGCGGAAATAGCCGCGGTCACCGTGGGGCTTGGCGATATGCAGCGCCACACCGTCGATCCAGCCGCGCACCAGGACGCGTTGCCCGGCCAGCAACAGCGGCGGGGCGACGCCCAGCGCTCCGGCGGCGTCGAGCGCCCGGCGCTCGCGGCCGAACAGATGACGGGCGAGAGGAAAACTCCACCACGGCACCTCATCGATCCGCCGCAGCACGGCCTCGACCTCGCCGCCGTCGGTGCGGAAGTGGCCGCGCTCCACGCTCGAGAAGACGTCCCGCTTGAGCACGACGCTGGTCCGCCAGCGTCCTTCGATTTCGCGCGGCAACGGCATTGGGCGGTTCTCGGGCACGACCGGGCTTTTTATTCGGCCGCCAGGGCGTGATCGCCGCCGGCGATCCAGAGCGCCAGATCGCCCAGCGCGCGGCGGCTGATGGCGCATTTTTTTGCCAGGGTCTTGGCGGTTCCGCGCAGCCGGGTGCCGTCCGCTGCCCTGGTCGGAGACTGGGCCAGCGGCGGGAACAGCCCGAAATTGATGTTCATCGGCTGATAGGAGCGCGCGCCCACGTCGCTCGCCTCGTCGCTCGCCTCGATATGACCCCCGGTGATGTGGCCCAGGAGCGCGCCATGGGCGGTGGTCGGCGGCGGCAGCCGCAGCGGCTTGCCGAGCCGCGAAGCCGCCGCGAAGCGGCCCGCCAGGAGCCCAATCGCGGCCGATTCCACATAGCCCTCGCAGCCGGTGATCTGGCCGGCGAAGCGCAGGCGGGGATCCGCCTTGAGCCGCAGCGTGTCGTCCAGGAGCTTCGGGGCATTGAGGAAGGTATTGCGGTGCAGGCCACCGAGCCGGGCGAACTCGGCGCCCTCGAGGCCCGGTATGGTGCGGAAGATGCGCACCTGCTCGCCGTGGGTAAGCTTGGTCTGGAACCCCACCATGTTGAACAGGGTGCCCAGCCGGTTGTCCTGACGCAGCTGGACGACCGCATAGGGCTTGACGTCCGGGGCCTTGGGATTGGTCAGCCCGAAGGGCTTCATCGGACCATGCCGCAGGGTTTCGCGGCCGCGCTCGGCCATCACCTCGATGGGCAGGCAGCCGTCGAAATAGGGCGTCGCGGCCTCCCAGTCGTGAAAGCCGACCTTGTCGCCTGCCAGAAGGGCATCGATGAAGGCCTCATAGTGGGAGCGCGAGAGCGGACAATTGATGTAGTCGGCGCCTGATCCGCCCGGGCCGGCCTTGTCGTAGCGCGACTGCAGCCAGGCGACCGACATGTCGATGGAGCCGCGGTGGACGATCGGGGCGATGGCATCGAAGAAGGCGAGCGCCTCTTCGCCCACCAGCCGCGCGATCGCGTCCGCCAGTGCCGTTGAGGTGAGAGGGCCGGTCGCCACGATCACGTTGTCCCAGTCGGCCGGCGGCAGGCCTGCGATCTCCTCGCGGGCGAGCGTGACCAGAGGATGCGCTTCCAGGGCGGCCGTGATGGCGGCCGAGAATCCGTCGCGATCGACCGCGAGCGCGCCGCCGGCCGGAACCTGATTGGCATCGGCGGTGCGCATCACCAGGGAATCGAGCCGGCGCATCTCCTCGTGCAGCAACCCGACCGCATTGTGCTCGGGGTCGTCCGAGCGGAACGAATTGGAGCACACCAGCTCCGCCAGCCCGGCGGTCTTGTGCGCGGCTGTGCCACGCACGGGGCGCATCTCGTGCAGCACCACGGGCACGCCGCAGCCGACGATCTGCCACGCCGCCTCGCTGCCGGCGAGGCCGCCGCCGATGATGTGAATGGGTGCGCTCGACTGGTTCATGGGCGCGAAACTAGGCCCATGCCCCGGCAGCCGCAATGGTGGCCCGATCGTTGAGACATTCAGCCCGATATGCCGGCCCCGCCGAAGCGTTCCTTCCAGCGGGGGATGACCTCTCTGTTGTAGACATTGTCCGGGATCTTGCCGGCAAGCGCGGTCAAGACCGAGCGGGTGGCCCAGGCGACGCCCTGGCGCAGCTCGCCGCCCTCCGTGTAGGCCGCGGAATGGGGCGACAGCAGCACCTTGTCGCCAAGCGTGCGCAGGGGCGAATCCGCCGGCAAGGGCTCCTCCTCGAAGGCGTCGATGGCAGCCCCGCGGATGCGTCCTTCCGCGATCGCCTTGGCTAGCGCCTTTTCGTCCACGACCTTGCCGCGCGCCGTGTTGAGGACGACCGCGGAGGGTTTCATCAGGGCAAGCTCGCGCTCGCCGAACATGTAGCGGGTCTCCTTGTTGAGCACGACGTGGAACGACACCACATCGGCCTCCCGCAGCAGTGTGTCGTAGTCGACCGCCTTGACCCCGTGGGTGAGGAAATGCGCCGGCGGCACATAGGGGTCGTAGGCGATGATGCGGGCGCGCCAGGGGGCCAGCAATTGCGCTACCCGGGTGCCGATGCGTCCGAACCCGACCAAGCCGATAGTCTGGCCCGGAAAATTGTCGGTCTGCCGGCTCCCCACATAATAGGCGAAGTTCGGCAGCTCGCGCCATTTGCCGTTGCGTACGTCGGCATCGCGCTCGCGGATCTTCTTGAACAGCGCCAGCATGAAGGTCACCGTGGTCTCGGCCACCCCGAAGCAATTGGATTCGGTCGGCGCATGGCAGACCATGACGCCGAGCTCGGTCGCCGCGTCGGTGTCGATGTCGTCGACCCCGACCGTGTATTTGGCGACGACGCGCAGCCGCTGCGATGCC